>DATFOC010000012.1:0-33217 GCA_035265935.1 Gaiellaceae bacterium | reverse complement strand
CGGCTCCAGCGCTGACTTCGCGTTCAGCTCGCTGCGAAAGACGCTACCGGTGCCTGACGGCGGGATCCTCTGGTCGCCGCGCGAGCTCGATCTTCCGCCGCAGCCACGTGGGTCGGCCGAGGGCAGTGAGCTGAAGCTCGCAGCCATGCTCCTGAAGGGCCGATATCTTGAGGGCGGCGGCGGAGAAGACCTCAAGGAGCGATTCCGACGGCTCCAGCTCGAGGGCGAGGAGCAGCTGGCACGGAGTCCCGTGGCGGCGGCATCTCCGGCGGCGCGCGAGGCCGTGATCGGTGGAGCACCGCTGCCGTGGCGGGTGCGACGGTCCGACAACGCGGTGCATCTGCTGGGACTGATCGCTGGTTTGGAGATCGCCGAGCCCATCTTCGACGAATGGCCCGCCGGCGCTGCACCGCTCGGCGTCGTGCTCGCGTTCCGGTCTGGGGACGTGCGCGACCGCGTGCGCGAGACGCTGCGGGAGGCTGGCGTGTACTGCCCGATCCACTGGCGGATCGAGCAACCCGCGTCCGAGCGTGTACGGGATCTCTCCACTCGGGTGCTGACGATCCCGACGGACTGGCGCTACACGGACGCGGACATGGAGCGCGTCGCGTCGATCCTCCGCGAGGTGTGAGGGTAGAGACGCTCGCCGCCGACGACGGGCGGTGGGACCAGCTCGTCGATGCGGCGCCGACGCCCGACGTCTACTTCCGGCCTGGGTACGGGCGCGCGTACGAGTCGGTGGGCGAAGGCCGGCTCGTCGCGGTACGGACGGAGGGTGCGTTGTTCCCGCTGCTCCTGCGAGAGCTGCCGTTCGGCGAGGACGGTCTCGACGCGATCACGCCCTACGGCTACGGCGGGCTCCTTCCGCTCGGCGCGGAGGCGGATCCCGTCACGGACGTGCGCCAACTTCGCGACTGGTGCGCAACCGAGGGCGTGGTCAGCGCGCTGCTTCGGCTACACCCCCTCCTGGGGGGCTCGGAGCGCCTGTCGGAAACGGACGACATCGAGGTCCGGGAGCACGGCCCGACGAGCGCCGTCGATCTCTCGCGCGTCGAGGAGGGACGTCTGGCGGGAATGAGCAAGGGCCGGAAGGCCGACCTCAACGTGGCGCGCCGGGAGCTCGAGGTCCTGTGGGAGAGCAACGAGGAGGCGCTGGAGCGGTTCCGCGCCGTCTACGACGAGACGATGCGACGGATCGGGGCCGGCGAGCACTACCTCTTCCCCGCCGAGTACTACCGGGAGCTCGCCGCCGGGCTCGGCGAGCGCCTCGGCGTGGCGCTGGCGCGCCGCGGCGACCAGGTCGTCGGCGGCTCGCTGTTCATGGCCGACCGGCGCTTCGCGCACTACCACCTGAGCGGTGCGACCGACGCCGGCCGGGAGCTGAAGGCCGGCACGCTTCTGGTGCACGAGGGCGCAGTCTGGGCCGCGGCGCGGGGATGCGAGCTGCTTCACCTGGGCGGCGGCACGTCCGGTGCGGACAGCCTCTACGACTTCAAGCGGAGCTTCGGCGGCGACGAGCACGCCTACGCATTCGCGACTGTGGTCGCGGAGCGCGACCGCTACGACGCGCTGGTCGCGCGGCGGGCCGAAGAGCCCGAGCCGTCGCGCCCGGACTTCTTCCCCGCGTATCGCGCGTAGACATCGAGCGTCTTCCGCGTGACGGCGTCCCAGCCGAAGTGGTCGGCCGCCCGCTTGCGTCCCGCCTCCCCCATCCGGCGGCGCAGCTCCACGTCCGCGAGCAGCCGCTCGAGGGCGGCCCGCAGTGCCGGGACGTTGCCCGGCTCAACGAAGATCCCCGTCTCGCCGTTGACGACCAGGTCGAGCAGCCCGCCGACCGCGCCGGCAACGACGGGACGCCCATGCGCCATCGCCTCGAGCGCGGCGACGCCGAAACCCTCGCGATGCGAGGGGCAGGCGACGATTGCCGCCCGCGCGTAGAGCTCCGCAAGCTCCGTCGGCGGAACGAAGCCACGCGCCATCGGCACCCGCTGACGGAGCGGCCCGTCGCCCGCGACGACGAGGGTGAGGTCGGCAGCGGCCTCGACCAGCTCGAGGATCCCCTTCTCCGACGAAAGCCGGCCCGCGTAGAGGATCTCGGGCGGCCTCGCCTCCGGGCCAACCTCGGGCGGGAGGTCGACGCCGCTCGGCACGACCTCGATCTGCCTGGCGCCGAGCCGAGTCGCCTCCCCCGCCAGCGCCGTCGAGGGGCACACGACAGCCTCCGCCCGCCGAAGAACGGCGCGCGCCAGGCTCGGCGCTCGGCGCGCGAGGGCGACGTCTGTCCCCCAGAGCTGGACCACGAACGGCCTGCGCGTCGCCATCGCCGCGAGGCCGGACGGAATCCAGTGCGCGTGCACGAGGTCGGCATCGCGCGCCGCCCGCCGCGCCGCTCGGGCGTAGGCGGCCAGAAACGGCGGGACGAGGGCGGCGCGCCACGGCCGGCGACCGAGATTGCCGACGATCCCCGCGCCGTACGCGAGGCCGAAGTGCTGGAACGACGCCGGCGAGACGACCTCGATGTCCGTGCCGGCCGCCCGCAGCCGCTCGACCGCGTCCGCCACGAAGCGGCCCGCCGTATCCGTCTCCGAGCGCGGGTAAGACGTTGCGAGGACGACGACCTTCACGCGGTCGTGATGCGCCGCCCGAAGACGACGGGGAGTGCCAGGGCCAGCATCGCGAGGGCGTAGAAGTACGACTGCTGCATCGTCAGGTAGAAGGCGTTCGCGGCCATGACGCCGAGCACCGCGGCGGTCAGCCCCCAGGCGAGCGGCCTGACCCGCGCGGCGAGCGGGTCGCGCATCACCGCCAGCGCCTTCCCGAGCCGGTGTCCGGCGTGGAGCCGCTTGAACAGCCACCAGATGAAGGTCGCGAACAGCGCCGCGCCGACGATGCCGGTCTCGATCACGAGCGCCGCGTAGAAGGAGTGCGGCCCCCAGTTCGTCAGACCCGTGACGGCCTCGTAGTAGACGGAGAACGTGTTCAGGCCGAGCCCGAAGAGCAGGTGCCCTTCGAGCGCGGGCCGGATGAGCTCGTAGACCTCGAAGTGCGTCGCGGTCGAGCCCGTGTCCGTCTCGAGGCGGGAGCGGACGACCGTCTCGAAGAAGTCCACTCGGCGCGAGACGATCACCGCCAGGGCCAGCACCAGCGCGCCGAGCGGCACGAGGACGGCGGCCGAGACGAATCGGCGCCCGTACGGGAAGAGCAGCACGAGCACGCCGACGAGCAGTCCGAGGAGCCCGCTCCGCGAGAGCGTCGCGAGCTCGACCAGGAGCAGGAACGGCAGAAGCACCATCAGGGGCACGCGCAGCGGGTGTCCGCGCTCGAGCCGCAGGTAGAGCGGCGTGAGGATCAGCAGAGGAAGCAGCAGCACGATGCCGAGGTGGTTCGGATCGTTCGTGAGCGCGTTCGGGCGGTAGACGTCGGCCCCCTCGACGGAGCCGTAGAAGTTGATCGACCGCGCGTCGCCCAGCAGCGGGCCGAGGAGGGTCTGGTCGAGGTCGCGGCCGGCCTCCGCGAACGCGAGCTGGGCGACGCCGTAGGCCCCGTTGAGCGCGATGCCGGCGCAGAGCGCCCCGAGCGCGAGCCAGTAGAAGCGCAGCGGACGCCGCGCCAGGTAGGCGATCCCGACGGCAGCGAAGCTGAAGGTGATCGCGAACCGCGCGAGCCCCTTGGCGAACTGGGACGCCGCCTGCTCGCTCTCGATGTTGAAGAAGCCCGCGAGGTAAACGACGAGGAACGCAGCGGCGAAGAGCAGGACGATGGCCACAGTGCGGTGGATGCGTCGCGGCCATGCGCCTAGGCGCTCGAGCGCGAAGGACGCGACGAAGAGCACCGCGAGGATCCCGGCGAGCCCGATCGTTCCTGCGAGCTGCCACTGGATCTTCTCGAAGCTGACGCTGAAGAGGGTGGCGAGGAAGAGAAACGAGGTGACGCGCTGAAGGATCACGCCAGGCTCCGGACCAAGTCAGCGAGCTCCTGCGACCGCGTCCGGCGTGACAGGCGCTTCTTGAGCGCGGGCGAGAGCGGCGTCCCGTTCAAGCGCCCGCCGCGGTAGTCGGCCTCAAGGTTTTCGAGCGCGGCGCGCAGGCCCTCGATGTCGTCGGGTGCGACGACCATGCCGGCGCCCGTCTCGCGAATCAAGTCCGCCGCGGCGCCGTCCGGTGGAACCGCCGCCAGGATCGGCCGTTCGGCGGCGAGGTACTCGAAGACCTTCGCGGACAGCACGGCGCGACCGCGCCCGCCGGAGTCCGGGATCAGGAGCAGCAGCGCCTCCGAGTCCTTCTGGATCGCGAGCACCTCGCGCCGCGGCAGGTAGGGATGGAGCTCGAGCCGGTCTTCCAGGCCGAGTGTCTGGACGAAATCCCGGTCGGCTGCCCGAAAGTCGCCGACGAAGCGGAGGACGACGTCGACGTCCGAACCGGCAAGGGCCTCGAGGATCGGCCTCGGGCTTCGGCGGCCGAAGAAGCTGCCGGTGTGCGTGATCCTGAGCCGTGGCGAGGGGGTGTACGCGAGCCCCGCGAAGTCCTCGAAGTCGCAGCCGTTGGAGATCGTCTCGACCCGGGCGGCGCCGAGGGCACGGAGCTCCTCGGCGATCGGGTCGGAGACGGCGACGACGGCGTCGGCCTTGCGCGCGACGAGCCGGGCGACGCTCTCTCCCGTCCGCTCCTTAGCACGGACGAGCGCGCTCTCGGTGCGCCGGTGCGGGTTGGCGACGATCGAGTCGCGCAGGTCTGCGATCCAACGGGCGCCGGTCGCGCGCCGAACCGCAGCGCCGACGAGGTGAACGGACGTCGGCGGCGAGGTCGTAAGCACGACGTCGATCTTCTCGCGCTTGACGATGCGGATCGCAGCCGGGATCGCCGTCAGATTCCAGGTCACGTTCTCGTCCGGCGCGAGGGCCCTGCGGAAGGTCAGTCCCGCCTTGCGAGCGGCACGCTCGATCCCCGTCAGGCCATGCAGCTCCTCGGCAGGCAGCCGTCCTTTGGGGCCGAGGTAGCGGGCACGGTGCACCCAGGCTTGGGTCGGGGCGACGAGGTCGTCGTCGCGGTGCACCCATTTTGGGTCGTCGGGCGCGAGGACGTGGGTCTCGATCCCGAACGCCGGGAGGTGCGTCGCGAACTTCAGGGGCCGCTGAACGCCGCCGCCGCCCGCGGGCGGGAAGTACATCGAGACGAGCAGGACCTTCACCCTTGGAAGGCTAGAGCCCGCCGAGGCCGCTCCACGGCCAGTGGCGCCAGTCCTGGCAGAGGCCGGCGCGAACAGGGTTGTCCACGACGTACCGAGCGACGGCTTGCGCGTGACGATCACCCTCGACGATGCGTGCATCGAACCGGTTCTGGAAGAGATGCCCGGAGCGCTTGTATCGCTTGTTAAACCGCATGGCGTAGAGGCAGTTGAGGCGATGCATGCCCGCGGAGAGCTCAATGCGCGCGGCCGAGACCACCAGGTGAAAGTGGTTGGGCATCAGGCAGAAGGCCCGTGTCCGCCAGGCGAAGCGGTCCACGGCATCTCGGAAGAGACCGAGAAACGCGCGGTAGTCGTGCTCGTCGAGGAAGATCTCGGACCGAGCGACACCCCTCGCCGTTAAATGGAACGTGCCGTCTCCCAAGAGATGTCGTGGGCGGCGCGGCACAACCCGAAGGTAGAGCAGAAGATCCGTGCCTTGGAAGCAGGCGCGCAATTCGACACACGTCGGTGACACATGCGTCACGAAAGCCATGTCACCGCGAGCCGGGCCCGAGGGACTGTCCCTCGCTAGAGGCGGTAGAGGAGATAGCGGTCGTCGGCGTGGAGCAGCGGCAGGGCCGGACGCAGGAACGACCGCTGTCGATCGACGACCAGCCAGTTGGCGCCGTACCTGCGCGGGATCTCCAGATCGCCGGTGCGGAGGAAGCGCATGACGTCGCGGCGGCGTGCATATGGACGGTTGTCCTCCGTGTCGGCGACGTGCGCCGGCGGCGCGGCGGCGACGTAGACCGGCGCCAGGGCCGCTATCCGGTAGCTCGTCTCGAGGTCGGAGAAGACGACCGTGCCCTCCGGGAGGGCCTGGAGCGCCTCGCGGACCCCCGGCGTCAGCGGCACGCGGGGGCCGGGCGGTTTGTCCCACTCGCGCATGCCGTGGACAGCGACCGGGAGCACGAACAGCAGAGCCGTCAGCCCCGCGTAGAGCCCACGCCGCTCGATGCTCCCCCACAGGCGCTGGATGACGATGCCAGCCGGGATCGCCAGGGCGGAGCCGACCAGGGCGACCCACGTCGCGAAAGCCGGCCCCCCGTGGTCGAGGCGCGGGCCGAAGTCGCCCGGCCAGGTCAGCTGGAGCCACAAACCGGCCGCCAGTCCCGCGGGAAGCGCCGCGCCTCGGAGGAGCCCAGCGAGCACGGCGCAGCCGCCCGCGAAGGCAAATGCGAACGGCAGGCACCCGGCGATCCGCCTCGCCTGCGAGAGCGACACGAGATCCGCAAAGGACGGGAACGCAAAGCCCGCGAGCGTCAGGAGCAGGATCGGCAGCGAGCCGCCGACCACGTACGCCGCCCACCGGCTGCGTGCCGCGAACGCGGCGAGCGGGATCGCGACGAGCGCGGCGACCGCGACCGCGCCGCTGCGGCCAAACACCTCGGGAGCCAGCGAGTAGCTGTCGAGGGACCCGACGTCGAGCTCCCGCGCATACCGCTCGAGAGCGCGGCGAACCTCCTCGTCACTCGGCGTGTGCCCCGCCGTGTCTTCGACGATCGGGGTGAGCCAGAGGAGTACAAGAGCAGTCGGAACTGCCACGGCCGCAAGCCCGCTCGCCAACGGGACGACGTCCCGCCTCGTCCAGATCACCCGCAAGATCGCGAAGCCCGTCAGCGGGATGAGCAGGAACAGCGCATACGTCGGATGCGAAAGGGCGATCGCCAATGACGCCGCCGCGACGGGGATCGCGAACAGCCACCGCCGCTCCCGGATGAGCAGGAACAGTGAGGCGAGGACGATCGGGACGAGCAGCTGTCGCGCCGCTGTCGCCGGGAGAGCGATCGAGTCGTACGCGCCGCCGTCGCCGGGGGCGAGCCCCGTGATCGCGACCTGCCCGGCGAGCACTGCGACCCCGCCCCAGACGGAGTTGAAGAGCGCCCGCCCCGCCTCGAAGACGACGACGAACGCGACCGGGACGAGGATCGCCGCCTCGTTGAGGACGACGTCCGTCGGGTCGACGCCCGCAAGCTTCGAGACGAGCGCGAGGAACCCGTGCCACAGCGGGAACGCGTAGCCCGGATGGGGCCCGCCGTCCGCGAACTCGCCCACCGCGTCGATCGACAGCTCGTCGAGGCTCTCCAGCTTCCGCACCCGGGCAAGGTGGAACAGCGCGTCGCCGCCGAGCGCCGGCCCGAACCGCCAGACGAAGACGGCGAACACCGCCCCCACGCCGGCCACCGCCAAGGCAAACCAGTCGACGGGGATCGCCTCGCGCCGCAGCGCGAACGGCAGCGCGATCGACGCCGCGACGCCGAGGACGACCAGCATCACCAGGATCGACGTCCCGAGTGCGAACGTCGCCAGCATCCCCAGGAAGAGAACGCCGAGCGACAGCGCGACCGCCTCCGCGACAGCCGGCAGACGTAGGGCACGAGCGATCAGCGCGCCGGGGATGAGCAGACAGAGCGACGCAGCGGCCAGCCTGAACGCGAGGCCGAGCCCCTCGGCCGGAAGCAGGCGCGCGACCGCCAGCAGCGGGATCGCCGCGAGAACGAGCGGGATCCGACTCAACGCGTCGATTCGAGGAGAGCGGTCGCCGGGCCGCCCGCGACCCAGTCGGCCGCGTCCCGATAGACCGCTCCACGCTCGCCGGGGAAGACCACCGACCGCAGCCGCAGGCCCGCCAGGATCACCCTCCGCGCATGCTCGGCCGCGGAGACCCCCCGGTGCTTGACGAGAAACCGCAGGTGCCCTCGAACCTGCTCGCGGAAGAGCGTCGCCGACTCGCGCCGCCAGGAGGCGCCGCCGACGTGCACAGCCTCGGCCTCCGGGTAGAAGAGCGTCCGCCAGCCGGCCGCCCGGGCGCGGTACGACCAGTCCGTCTCCTCGCTGAAGAGGAAGAACGCCTCGTCGAAGGGCCCGACCTGTTCGAATGCCTCGCGCCGGATCAGGAACGCGGCCGCTTTCGCGAACTCGACCTCGCGAACCTCGTCGTGGCGGAATCCCGCGCCGTAGAACGAGTTCAGCAGCCGCGAACGGGGCGCCAGCTTGCGCAGGAACAGGTACTCGGTCGCGATCCGCCACGTCGTCGGAAACCCGCGGACGGACGGCTGGAGCGTCCCGTCCGGGTTGAGCAGGCGCGGTGCGACCCACGCCGCCCGCGGGATTCCCTCCGCGAAGCGCGCCAGCCGGTCGACGGCGTCGCCGATGACCCACGCGTCCGAGTTGAGGACGAGGACGTACGGAGCCGCCGTCTCGCGGATGCCCCGGTTCCAGCCCGCCGCGAGCCCGAGGTTCTCCTGCTCGACGATCTGCACGGCGGGAAAGCCCGCCCGCACGCGGTCGACCGTCCCGTCCATCGATCCGTGGTCGACGACGACCGTCTGCAGCCCCGAGACGCTGTCCAGCGCCCGCTCGACGTGCGGCAGCCCGTTGTAGGTGACGACGACGGCGGAGGTCTCAGGCATCCGGCACCGACCTTCGCGCTCCCGAACGCACGGCCTCCCAGGCGACGATGACTGCACCGGGCAACGCGAGGCCGAGCGTTACCACGAAGAAGAGGAAGCCTGTGGCGGCGGCCGCATCCGCGTCCACGTCGAGCCGGGTCATGAAGCTGACGAAGAACGCCTCGCGCACCGCGAGCCCGTTGATCGTGAACGGCACGAGCATGACGAGGAAGAGCAGCGGGCCGAGGACGAAGTACGGCCGCGGAGAGAGGTCCACGCCGACCGCCTCCCCGCAGAGCCAGATCGACAAGATGCGGACGATCTGGACGCCGATCGTCAGCACGAAGACGGCGAGCAGCACGCGGACGCTGTCCCGATAGCCGTGCATCCCCCGGTAGAGGCCGCCCACCGGCCGCTCGATCCGCAGCCGGGCGAGGAGCGGCCGGAATCGGCGGAGCCGGGTGCGCAGGCTCCTCGAGAAGATCACGAAGCCCGCAACGACGGTCGCGACGACGAAGACCGCCTCGATCCACAGGTAGACGTCCACGTCGTACTCGCCGACCGCCAGCGCGAGCCCGACGGCAGCGAGGAGCAGCGTCGCCGCGCCCCCGATCGCCCGCTCGAGGATCACGGAGCCGGCGATCGTCCCGGTGTTCCCGGGATGCCGCTTCGCCGTCTCGTAGATCCGCGCCGCGTCGCCTCCGACGGCGGTCGGCAGCACCTGGCTCGCCGCGTACGAGACGAAGTACGCGCGGGTCAGCCAGCCGAGCCGGTCGTGGATCGCCTTCGCGTCGAGCAGCCACTTCCAGCGCAGCGCCATCAGCCAGGTCGTCGCCAGCGTGATCCCGAGCGCGACCAGGAAATAGCCGACGTGGGTGTCCGCCAGGATCTCGAGCGTCCGCCCGACGTCGATCTTCCAGATCACGTAGGCGGTGCACAGCGCGGTGACGAGGAGGGTCAGCCCGACCCTCAGGGACTTGTTCACGTGAGCCGCGCGTGGACCCGGCGGAGCGCGTCGATCACGTCCGCGACGTCCTCGTCGGAGTGCGCCGGGGAAAGCGGCAGCGAGAGCACCTGGGCGCCGGCCCGCTCGGCGACAGGCAGCGGCGGCTGATCCGGCAGGAGCTCGCGGTACGCGCTCAGCGCGTTCACGGGGAGGAAGTGGATGCTCGTCGCGATGTTCTCCTCGGCGAGCAGCGCCGCGTACGCGTCGCGCGTGGCGCCGGCCCGCTCCGGGTCGATCCGGACGACGTAGAGGTGGAGCGCATGCAGGTCGCGGTCGTCACGGCCGAGCGGCTCGATGCCGTCCAGCTCGGACACGGCCTCGTCGTACGCTGCGAAATGCCGGAGCCGGATCTCCCGATGACCCTCGAGCTTGTCCAGCTGGACGAGCGCGATCGCGGCGAGGACGTCCGAGAGGTTCGCCTTGTACCCCGGCACTGCGATGTCGTAGAGCGACCCCCCGTGCCGCCGCATCAGCCGGAGCTCGCCGATCGCGTGGGCGACGTCGTCCCGGTTCGTCGTGACGATCCCGCCCTCCCCGGCCGCGACGTTCTTCGTTGCATAGAGGGAGAAGCAAGTCGCGTCGGACAGCGCGCCGATCTTCCGGCCGCGGTATTCGCTCTCGGCCGCGTGCGCGGCGTCCTCGATCACCGGCAGGCCGATGGCCCAGATCGGATCGAGATCGGCCGGCTGGCCGGCCAGGTGGACTGGCATGATCGCCTTCGTCCGCTCGGTAACCCCGGCCCTCACGGCCTCGGGGTCGATGTTCAGGTCCGACTCGCGCACGTCGACGAAGACCGGTGTCGCTCCGGCGTGGACGACGACGTTCGCCGTCGCAGGCCAGGTGATCGGCGTCGTGATCACCTCGTCGCCGGGCCCGATCCCGAGCGCAACGAGGGTCAGGTGCATCGCGGCCGTGCCGGAGGAGACGGCGAGCGCATGCTTTGCGCCAACGTACGCCGCGAAGCGACGCTCGAGCTCGGCGGCATTCGGTCCGGTCGTCAGCCAGCCTGAGCGGATCGTCCGTGCGACGGCCTCGATCTCCTCCTCGCCCACGGCGGGAGGCTGGAACGAGAGCATCGTTGTCCTACGCGACAGTTCCTGCACGGGCCGTCCGGAAGCGTACGAGAGCGGCGGCCGCCCTCGCCCGTTCCAGAGCCTCGTCCCTGGAGCCGCCCATGGCCTGGACTGCGCCAAGGCGGTCGGCTCCGTGCCGGAGCGCGCCGACCGCGAATCCCGGCCGCCGGTAGACGCGAACGCGCAGGACGCCGTCCATCGCCTCGGCCTCGTCGATGCCTTCAACGGCCTCGAGCTCGCCCGGCTCGGCGGTCAGGAAGACGGTGGAGGCGCCGCCGGCCTGCGGCTCGGCAAACAGCGCCGCAGGGTCGAGCTCCTCGCCGAGCGCTGCGCGCAGCGCGAGCTCGTTGAGATCCACGCCCAGTGCGGCAAGGCAGAGCTCCGCATCGTGGCCGCCTCCGAGGCGGGCGGCGACCTCGACGACCTGCGGGCCGTCCCTCGTGATCCTGAGCTGGGTGTAGCTAGGCCCGTTCTCGATTCCGAGCTCCGCCACAGCCCTGCCGGCGACCTCGGCCGCATCACCGCCGTTCGCCTCGGACGGCCACACGTGCGCCAGCGCCACGCCGAATGCCGGGGGGTCGGCGGTGAGCCGGTCGGTCACCGTCAGTGGGTGGAAGCTCCCGTCGACCGAGAACGCGTTCACCGTCACCTCCGGGCCGTCGGCGACCTCCTCGACGAGCGCGTGGCCATTCCGCGACTCCGCCAGAGCCCGGCTGATGGCCTGCTCGAGCTCGCCGACGTCCTCGACGAGGCTCAGCCCTCGCTGACCCTGCCGGTCGGGCGCCTTAACGACGCAGGGAACCGGTAACCCGTCCTCGGGCCTGGACACGAGGTGCCAGGCCGGCTGCGGCACGCCGGCCGCGGCGAGCCGTTCGCGCTGACGCGCCTTCGAGACAGCGAGGACGGCAGTCGCCGGAGCGAGCGGGTGCGCGATTCCGATCTTCTCGGCGACCCGCGCAGCGATCGAGACGGGCCAGTCGATTCCCGGCGCGACGATCCCGTCCACCCGCTCGGCCTCCGCGAGCCGCTGGATCCCGCGCTCGTCCTCGGTCGAGATGATTGCCCGCCGGTCGGCGACTGCGAAGCCGGGCGCCGCCGGGTCACGGTCGAGGGCGATGATCTCCAGGCCGCCGCGAGCCCGAGCCGCTTCGAGGAGCCCGAGTTGCGCGGGACCGGCGCCCAGAACGAGGAGTCGTTTCCGCCGGTCCACGTGTCGCTCAGCTTCCGCCGCCACCGTCCGACATTGTTGCGACCGAGCGCGACGACGCCGCCGCGAGGCTCAGAGCGTGCGCGTGACGCCGGCGGCAGCAGCGGACGATCCAACCCAGTCCGGGTTCTCGCGGTACCACTCGACGGTGCGAGCAAGACCTTCCTCGAGCGACGTGCGAGCGGTCCAGTCGAGCAGCCGTTCCGCCTTCTCCGTCGAGCCGATGTGACGCGCCACCTGGCCCGGCCGCTCCTCGACGTGCTCCTTCAGCGTCGCCGGCTGCCCGCACAGCTCCAGCACGAGGTCGGCGATCTTCGACACCGACGCGTCCCGACCCGTCGCGACGTTGATCACCTCGCCGGCCACCGCCTCCAGGTCAGCCTCGATCGCGGCCTGGATCGCCTCCGCGTCGTCCTCGACGTAGAGCCAGTCCCGGCTCGCCGTCCCGTCGCCGTGCACCGTCAGCGGCTCACGGGCCAGCGCCTGGAGGATGAAGCGCGGGATCACCTTCTCCGGATGCTGGCGAGGCCCGTAGTTGTTGAACGGCCGCACGATCACGATCGGCAGGCCGTACGTCGCCCGGTACGCAAACGCGAGCCGATCCGCCCCGGCCTTCGTCGCCGCGTACGGGCTCCGCGGGTTCAACGGATGCTCCTCGTCCATCGGCGCTGCCTCGGCCGTCCCGTACACCTCGCTGGACGAGATCAGGATGAAGCGCTCGACCGGCTCCTCGCGGACCGCATCCAGCAGCACGCGAGTCCCCTCCACATTCGTCGCCACGAACTCGGACGCACCCTCGGCGATCGACTTCTCCACGTGCGACTCGGCCGCAGCGTTGACGATCACGTCCACGCCGGCGACGACCTCACGAACGAGCGCCTCGTCGCGGATGTCGCCGTGCACAAACGAAAGGCGCTCGTGCGAGCGGACGTCGCGCAGGTTCTCCAGGTTGCCTGCGTAGGTCAGCGCATCTAACGACACCAACTCGTAGGGTGTCGCCTTCAGCAGGTGCCGGATGAACGCGGACGAGATGAAGCCGGCACCGCCGGTGACCAGGATCCGTTTCACAGTTCCTTGTCGATCGTGTACAGCGGCCTGCCCTCCACGTCTCGCTGGATTCGCGCCAGGTACTCACCGACCAGCGCGAGGATGAACCCTTGCACGCCGAGCACGAAGACGACGGCGGCGCCGCCGAAGAGCGGCCCCGGGAAGTCGGACTCGACGATCCAGTACGCGACCCCGTAGATCCCGAGCGCGAAGGCGGCGAGCGTGCAGAGCGTGCCGAGCGCGACGCCGATCCACTGGATCGGCTGCGGCCAGAAGCCGGCGAGGACGTGGAGCGCGAGACGGGTCAGCCGAAGCGGCGAGTAGCTGGAACGCCCCCTGCGCTTCTCGTGCGCGACGTCCACCTCGACGACGCTCGCGCCGCCCGAGAGGACGAGCGCCTTCGTGAACTTCTGCCGGCCGATCGCGCCGAGCATCGGCTCGAGCGCCGACCGCCGATAGGCGTTGAACGCGCAGCCGAAGTCGGCGATCGAGACCCCGGTGAAGCGGCGGAGCATCCCGTTCACCATCCGCGAGGGCAGGGTCCGGCCCCAGGAGTCGCGCCGGGCAGCACGCCGCCCACTCGCCACGTCGGTGCCGTTCCGGACGGCAGCCAGCAGCTTCGGGATGTCCTCGGGCGCGTTCTGCAGGTCGCCGTCCATCGTCACGAGGATGTCCCCGCGGGCCCGCACGAGCCCTGCATGCATCGCGGGATGCTGGCCGAAGTTGCGCTTGAGACGCACGCCGCGGACGTGTCCGTCGGAGCCGTGCAGGCGCTCGATCTCCTCCCAGGTTCCGTCCGTCGAGCCGTCGTCGACGAGGAGCAGCTCATAGCCCTCACCGTCGAGTGTCGCCGCCGTCCGGCGCACGAGCTCGTCGACCGTCGGACGCTCGTTGTGGAGCGTCACGACCACGGAGATCTCCGGCTGCACGGGCTCGACACTACAATTGGGTGTCCGGTGGCCGCCGCCTCACTCGAAGACCGGATCACAGAGCTCCGCGAGGATCGATCACATGGAGCCAGCTGGATGGCGCGCCAGGCCGTCGAGGCGCTCACTGAGCTGGTCGAGGGACACGAAGGATCCTGCGAGAACCTCCTCGATGAGCTGCGCCAGGCGGGACGTCGCCTTGCGGCCGCAAGACCGGGCGTCGGCGCCATCGCAGGGACAGTTGGGAGGCTGCTCGCGTCCGGCAGCTACGAGAGCCACCTGGAGCCCGACGCGCTCCGTCAGGTGGTCAGCGAGGAGGCGCAGGCGCTCACCGAAGGGCGCATCCGAGCGCCCGCGTCGATCGCGATCCAGCTGCGCGAGAGGATCGACGGCGCGACCGTGCTCACCCATTCGAACTCGGCCACCGTTCGCGAGGCGTTTTCGCACGACGAGCCGGCGAAGGTCCTGTGCACCGTGTCGAGCCCGGTGGAAGAAGGCAGGACGCTCGTCGCGGAGCTGGCCGAGGCCGGGATCGACGCGGAGCTCGTCGACGACGAAAACGCGCCAAGCCGGGTCAGTGCGGCGGACGTCGTCCTTCTCGGCGCCGACACGGTCTTCCGCGACGGCACGATCTGCAACAAGATCGGCACGATCCCGCTGGCGCGGGCGGCGCGCGACGCCGAGGTGCCGGTCGTCGTCGCAGCCGAGCTGATCAAGCTCGCGCCGGTGCCGGGCGCTCAGGCTCCGGATCTCGCCGACTTCGAGCGGGAGCTCTTCGAGCTGATCCCCGCTGACCTCATCACCGAAGTCGTGACCGAGGAGGGCGCCTTCGCGCCCGACGACCTGGCCTCGCTGGTCGACCGCGTCCCGTTCCTCCGCGAGGGATACGAGCTCGTCGCACCCCTCGCGGCGAACAGATAGCGGCAACTAGGCGGCGGCCTCGA
Source organism: Gaiellaceae bacterium (assembly GCA_035265935.1). Classification (GTDB taxonomy): domain Bacteria; phylum Actinomycetota; class Thermoleophilia; order Gaiellales; family Gaiellaceae; genus JACDAN01. The sequence continues at coordinate 18,396 of DATFOC010000012.1, read as the reverse complement.
GCACGACCTCGGGTTGCTCCTCCCGGCGGATCCGGCGGGGGATCAGGAGCGAGATCAGCGAGCCGGCCCCGACCACGATCGCACCGACCCAGATAGCCGGCGTGAGGCCGTCCACGAACGACTGCGGCGTGCCGTAGCCTCCGTACGAGGCGAACACCGAGGCGAGGACGGCGACGCCGAAGACGCCTCCGACCTCCCGAATCGCATTGTTGGTGCCAGAGGCCTTGCCTTCCTCCTCTGGGCGCACGGCCGAGAGGACGACGTTCGCGACCGGCGCGAAGAACATCGCCATCCCGGTCCCGCTCAGGATGAAGGGGATCACGAGCTGCGTGTAGGGGACGGTCGGCGTCGAGACCGCGGCGAGCCAGCCGAGACCGATTGCCTGTAGCGCGAGCCCGACGGCCATCAGCGGCCGGCCGCCGATCCGGTCGGAGAGCGCGCCCGCAATCGGGGCGACGATCATCGGCATCGCCGTCCACGGGAGGACGCGGAGTCCGGCGCCGAGCGGCGAGTGTCCCTGCACGGTCTGCAGGAACTGGGTCAGGAGGAAGATCGACCCGAACATCCCGAAGTACATGAGCAGCGACGCGCCGTTCGCGGCCGCGAACGCTCGGTCGCGGAAGAAGCGCATCGGGAGCATCGGGGCGGGTGTGCGCAGCTCCCAGGCCACGAAGGCGGCCGTGAGGATCGCACCGACGGCGAGGGAGCCGACGATCTGCGGGCTCGTCCAGCCGTCCCCGTTCCCGTGGATCAGGCCCCACACGAGCCCCAGCAGCCCGACGCTCACGAGCGCAAGGCCGGGGAGGTCGAGGCCCCTGTCCGGGCCGTACGTCTCACGGAGGAACCGGAGGGCGAGCGGCACGAGCAGGATCCCGATCGGGACGTTCAGCCAGAAGATCCACTGCCAGGAGATTCCGTCGACGACTGCGCCGCCGACGAGCGGCCCGGAGGCAACGGCGAGACCCGCGATCCCGGACCACGCACCGAGCGCGAGCCCGCGCTTCTCCTTCGGGAAGGCGTCGCTGAGAATCGTCAGCGTCAGCGGCGTGACGATCGCCCCGCCGATTCCCTGGATCGCGCGGGCGGCGATGAGGGCGTCCATGCTCGGCGCGAGGGCAGCCGCGGCAGACGCAGCGGTGAAGAGGGTGAGCCCGGCGGCGAAGACCCGCCGGCGGCCGAAGCGGTCACCGAGCGCGGCGCCCGTGAGGAGGAGGACGGCGAAGGTCAGCGTGTAGGCGTTGACCGTCCACTCGAGCTCCTCGAGGGAGGCGTCGAGGTCAGTCCGGATCACCGGCAGTGCGGTCGAGACGACGAGGTTGTCCAGCACGACCATAAAGAGGGCCAGTGACGTGATGACGAAGGTCCAAAGCGTCCTCGGGGTTTCCATCTCCTTCCTCCTTGCTAGTGACTCGTCACTTACTCGACTGCGAAAAAAGAGAGCTCACACGTCGTCCCTGCATCCCTGCACCAGGCGATCGGCCCAGTCGAAGCCGGCGTCCTTGACCTGCATCGCGGCGAGGACGTTCGTGAGCATGCCTCTCCCGAAGAACCGGGAGATTCGGCCGGCGCCCGCGCCGGTCCGGTCCTCGACGAACCTCACGAGCTCGCCGTAGCCACTCTGCGCGACTTCGCGGATCTCGGGCTCGGCGCAGGCCGCGTACATCTGCATCTGCAGCATCAGTCGGCGCGGTTCCGTCCTGAGGTAGTCGATGTACGCAGCGCCCATCGCGTGGAGCGCCTCCTCGCCGTTCTTTCCGTCTGCAGCTGCCCCCATCGCCGATGTGACCTCCCGCATGCAGCGCCGGCAGGCCTCGGCGAACAGGCTCTGCTTCGTGCCGAAGAGGCGGAAGACGTACGGCTGGGAGATCCCGGCCCGCTTGGCGATGTGCTCGGTCGAGGTTCCGTGAAGGCCCCTCGCAGCGAACTCGATCAGTGCTGCGTCGAGGATGCTCTCGCGTCGCTCCTCCGCAGACTGTCGGACGATCGTGGTGGCAGACACGCTTGTAAGTTACTACTCACTTACAAGCTCGTCAAGACCGCGGCGACGCGATCGAGGTCCCTGTCGGTGAGGCGGTTGTGGAACGGCAGCGCGAGGGCGCGGAGGAATGCCGCATCGGCGCCGGGGAACGGACCCTGGTCGGCGTACGCGCCGAGGCGATGCAGGGCGTAGGTGCCGATCTGCCCCTGGATTCCCGCTCGGCCGAGCGCCTCGAGCGCCTCCTCCCGCCGGTCGACCTGGATTACGAACGCCTGGAGCCCGTGGCGGTCGCCCTCGTCGGCGGCCGGCAGCCCGACCGAATCGCCCAGGCGCTCGGCATAGCCCGCAGCCAGCCGCTCTCGTTCCTCCAGCAGCTCCTCCAGGCGGCGCATCTGTGTCGTCCCGATCGCGCAGAGGATGTCCGGCAGGCGGTAGTTCAGGCCCGCCGTACGGATCTCGAACTCGCCGCGCGGCTCGATGCCGTGGTGGCGGAAGCGGCGGATCGCGTCGGCGATCTCGCGATCGTTCGTGGTGACCGCCCCGCCCTCTCCCGTCGTGACGATCTTGCGCGGGTGGAACGAGAGGCAGCCGAGCCGCCCGAGTCCCCCGCACGCGTGTCCCTGCCGCCGCGCTCCCAGAGCGCCCGCAGCGTCCTCGAGCAGCGCGACGCCGTCCGGGACCGCGGCCCCGAGCTCCTCCCACGGAGCAGGACGGCCGAAGAGGTGGACGACGAGCACCGCCCTCGTCCGCGGCGACAGCGCCGCCACGACGGTCTCGGCCGTCACGTTCATCGTCTCCGGGTCGACGTCCACGAGCACCGGCCGTGCTCCGGCAAGCGCGACGACGTTCGCGGTCGCAGGAAAGGTGTACGCCGGGACGATTACCTCGTCGCCCGGCCCGACCCCGAGGGCCAGCACGGAGAGGTGCAGCGCCGCCGTGCCCGAGGACACGACGACCGCGTGCTCGACCTCGCACGCGCCGGCGAGCGCGCCCTCGAACTCCTCGACTCGGGGACCCATGGTCAGCTGGCCGCTCCTGAAGACCTCCTCGACCGCCGCCAGCTCCTGGGGGCCGAGATCCGGCCAGGCGAGGCGGATCACGCCGGCGCCGGCTGGCGTAGGCATGGGGGTGACCATGTTTCCCCCATGAGCGCCCTTCTTCCAAACATCAGCCGGCACCCGCGCTCGCGAGCTCCCGTTCGCGATACCAGGCGATTGTCCGGGCGAGACCCTCGTCGAGATCGACCTTCGGCTCCCAGCCGAGCAGCTTGCGGGCTTTGTCGATGTTCGGGATCCGCATCTCGACGTCCGTGTAGTGCAGCGGCCGGTGGGTGATGTCGACGTCGGCCTCCATCAACCGCCTGATCCGGACGGCCAGGTCGAAGACGGTCACGACCGAGCGGGGATTCCCGACGTTGAACACCTGTCCGACCGCCTCGGGCCGCTCGAGGACGAGCATGAGGCCGTCGACCATGTCGTCCACGTAGCACCAGGCCCGGATCTGGGAGCCGTCGCCGTGGATCACGAGGTCATCGCCCGCGAGAGCAGTCTCGATGAAAGCGCGGATTGCGCCGCCGCCGATCTGGCCAGGCCCGTAGACGTTGAACGGCCGAACGGAGACCGTTGGCAGCCCAAGCTCGTCGTGGTAGGAGTGCGCAAGGTGCTCTCCCGCCAGCTTCGACACCGCGTAGGTCCACCTCGCCTCCCCCACGGAGCCCTGGGCCGTCTCGTGAACCTCCTCGACCTTGTAGGCATGCCGCCCGAAGACCTCGCTGGTCGAGAAGTCCACGAGCCGCTCGACCGTCTCAGTCGTCGCCTGAGCCGCTTCGAGCACGTTGTACGTGCCGATCAGGTTGACGCGCATGGTCCGCACGGGGCTCTCCAGCACCGTGTCGACCCCGGCGATTGCGGCAAGGTGGACGATGTGCGTCGCTCCTTCCGCCGTCTTCGCGACCAGCTCCGCGTCGAGAACGTCGCCCTGGACGAACGTCATGTTCGGATGGTCGGCGAGCTCCGTGCCGCCCATCGCGTCCCGGTGGAGGTTGTCGTAGACGACGATCTCGTTGTCGTCGATGACGCGCCGGCTGAGCGTCGTGCCGATGAACCCCGCCCCGCCCGTCAGGAGAATGCGCTTGCCTTCAAGTGGCACGCGGCGAGTCTAGTGCTGGGTGTGGCGCTGCTGGCGGGATGCGGAGGCGGCGACGGCACGCCGGATCGCCCCGCCACCGAGCTGGATATCGCCGTGTGGGCGAGCGGCCGTTCAGGCGATAAGGATGAAGCGAGCCTTCGCTGCAGGCCCCCGGGCGGATCCCTCGCGAGCCCGGCCGACGCCTGCCGGCGGCTCGAGCAGATGGAGCGTCCGTTCGCTCGGCCGGGCGGCCAGGCCGTCTGCACCGAGATCTATGGGGGCCCCGCAGTCGCCGAGATCCGCGGCACCTTCAACGGCGCGCAGGTGGACACGACGTTCGCCCGGACGGACGGCTGCGAGATCGCTCTCTGGGACCGGCATCAGTTCCTGTTTCCGGTGCAACCAGCCTCCTCGTAGTCGCTAGCTCAGTCGGATCCTCGGATCGATCACCGCGTAAAGCAGGTCGACGATCAGGTTGCAGATGATCACCGCGATGGTCGCGAACACCGTGATCCCCATCACCGTCGGCAGGTCGAAACCGTCCAGGGCCAGGATTGCGCTCCGGCCGAGACCCGGTAACCCGAAGACGGTCTCCGTGAAGATCGCGCCGCCGAGCAGGAGGCCGATGTCGAGGCCCAGCAGCGTCACGATCGGCAGCAACGCGTTGCGGAGGATGTGCGACCGCATGACGAGCCACTCGGGGGCTCCCTTCGCACGGGCCGTCCGGACGTAGTCCTCGTTCATCGTCTCGAGGACCGTCGCTCGGATCATGCGGGTGTAGAGGGCCGCGTAGAGCAGCGCGAACGTCACCCAGGGGAGGACGAGCGAGTGCGCCCAGTCCACCGGCCCTCCGCACTCCGTCGCCGGATCGAAGAAGTCGCAATAGCCGCCGAGCGGCGTCAACCCGGCCTTGTAACCGACGAAGTAGATGAGGATCAGGCCGATCCAGACCGGGTGCGCCGAGATCCCGAGAAGCACGAACCCCATCGCAGTTCGGTCTAACAACGACCGTGGCTTCAGCGCCGAGAGAATCCCGATCGGAAGCGCGACCAGCATCCAGAGGAAGACGCCGCCGATGATGATGCTCGCCGTGACCGGTGCGGCCTCCTTGATGATGTTTGTCACCGGCCGGCGCGACGCGTACGACCGACCGAGCGATTGGTGCACGACGATGTTCTTGAGGAAGTCGCCGTACTGGACGTACACCGGACGGTCGAGTCCGACTTCCTTCCGGACGCGCTCTACCTGGTCGGGCGGGCACTGCGCGCCGCAGATCAGGCGCGCCGGCTCGGCAGGCACGAGGAAGAAGATGATGTACGACACCATGGTCACGGCGACGAACAACACGCCGGCCCACAGCAGCCGTCTCACGAGATACCTGAACATCTCTCTCCGAACAGGTGAGACTGGGCACAAGGGGCCGGGTTAGAGGTGATAAGGAGCGCTAATCGTCCTCTCGGGGATGCGAGAGTCCTCTTCGTCGGCGCGGGCCGCCATCAGCGCCGCGCGCTCGTGCGCCTTCGGGAGCTGGGAGTGCGGGTCGTCGCGGTCGACCGGAACCCGGACGCCCCCGGCCTGGCAATCGCCGACGTCGGCGAGGTCGTCGACCTCCTCGACGTCGCTGCCGTGATCGAGGCCGGGCGCCGACACGGCGTCGACGGAGTGATGACGTACGCGGCGGATCGTGCGGTCCCGGTCGTGGCCGCCGTCGCCGAGGCGCTCGACCTGCCGGGGATCGGGACCGACACGGCACATCTGATGACGAACAAGATCGCGATGCGCCGCCAGCTCGCCGACGCCGGCGTTCCGCAGCCGCGTTTCGCCGCCGTCCGGACCTTGCACGAGGCACGCGCCGCCGCGGGGGCCGTCGGGTTTCCCGCGGTGCTCAAGCCCGCGGACTCGGCCGGCCAGCGCGGCCTGTTCCTGTGCGAGTCGCTCGGCGATGTGGAGCGCCACCTGCACGCCTCGCTCGTGCAGTCGACCGAGCAGGAGGCGATTCTCGAGAGCTATCACGGGGGCAAGGAGGTGAACGGCCTGCTCGTCGTGCGCGACGGCGAGCCCACAGTCGTGACCCTCTCCGACCGGCGCCGGCCGCCCGGCCGCGGCTTTGGCGTCGCGATCGCGCATGTCTACCCGTCGACGCTCTTCGGAGACGCGCTCGAGGAAGTCCGCCGAACCGGTGTCCATACGGTCAAGGCGCTCGGGCTCCGGGAGGGCGTGGCCTACCCGCAGGTGCTCTGGAGCGAGGACGGCGTCGCGCGGCTGATCGAGGTCGCGGCGCGCATCCCTGCGGGCCAGATGGACTCGGTGGCGCGCTACGGCGTCGGCGTCGACCTGATCGACATCGCGCTCCTCCAGTCGCTCGGCCGTCCGGTCACTGATGAGATGGTCGCGGCGAAGATGGAGCAGCCGATGGCGATCTCGTTCCTCACGGCGGAGCCCGGGCCGCTGCCGACCGGCAAGCTCGTCCGCTTCAGCGGCCTCGAGCGGGTGCGCGCGTTCCCCGGCGTCGTCGAGGCGGAGCTCTACTTCCAGGACGGCGAGACAATCCGGCCCGTGCAGCTCGACGGCGACCGCCGCGGCTACGTGATCGCCCTGGGCGGAACGAACCTCGAGGCAGTCGAGCGGGCCGAGTCTGCGGCGCGGCTGCTCGACGTCGAGGTGGAGGCGGCGTGAGCTGCACGTTCTCAATGGCGCACTACCGCGAGCTGCTCGAGGCCGCCCACGAGGGCGGACATCGCTGGACAGCCTTCGGCCAGGAGCCGCAGCCCGGCGACCTCTTCCTGCGGCACGACGTCGATCTCTCGCTCGACGCGGCGATCGAGATGGCGGAGGTCGAGGCCGAGCTCGGCGCGAGGGCCACGTACTTCCTGATGACGCAGTCGGTCTTCTACAACCTCGGCTCGTCCGAAGGCCGCCGCGCGCTGAACCGGCTCCGCGAGCTCGAGCACGGAGTCGGGCTCCACGCCGTCTGGCCCAACGTCGAGCTCGACGACCGCTTCGACGCGGTCGTCGCCTGGCATAACCCGGACCCCGACTACATGTCGGAGCCGGTCGACGGCGCCGTCAACGTGATGGAGCGGCCGTTCTTCGACCCCGACCACTACCGCTCGGATTCGAACCAGCAGTGGCGGCACGGCTGCCCGCACGAGGATCTCCGCCAGGGCCGGTTCGAGTGGCTCCAGCTCCTGATCCACCCGGAGATCTGGGTCTACCCGGGCGAGACGATGGGCGAGACGATGGCGGCCATGCTCGATGCGGAGCGAGACCGGCGCCGCGCCCTGCTCGCGGAAGACCGCATCGACCTCTCGTGATCGGCCGGCGGCTCGGCGAGCTCGCCCGCCACTCGGCGGTGTACGGGCTCGGATCGCTCGTCTCGCGGTTCATCGCGGTCCTGCTGCTGCCGATCTACACGCGCTACCTCTCCCCGGCGGACTACGGGTTGATCGAGACGCTGATCGCGCTGTCGGCGATCCTCACCGTGCTCCTCGCGGCCGGTGTGAAGAGCGCCTTCTTCCGCTTCTACTTCGACGAGGCGGACGAGGCCGGGAAGCGGCGCGTGATCCGCACGTCGTTCTGGTTCACGATGGCGATGGGCACGGTGGGGCTCCTCGCCGGCCTTGCGCTCGCAGGCCCGATCTCGGAGTTCCTGTTCGACACGGGCGATCACGCAGACCTCGTTCGGGCGGCGTTCGTCGGGCTCTGGGCGCACGTGAACTACGAGCAGATGACGTCGCTCTTCCGGGTGGAGCAGCGCTCGACGGCCTACCTCTTCGCGACGCTCGTCAACCTCGGACTGACCGTCGGCGCGACGCTGTTGCTCGTCGTCGTGTGGGAGCAGGGCCCGATCGGGGTCATCGTCGGGAACTTCACCGGGACGCTCGCCGTCTACGCCGGCCTGCTCCTCTACCGTCGATCACAGCTCGGCTTCGAGTGGGATCGCCCGCTGCTGCGGGAGATGAATCGATTCGGCATGCCGCTCGTCCCGTCCGCGCTGTTCCTCTGGGTGCTGAACTTCAGCGACCGGTTCTTCCTCGTTCGGATTGCGGGACCGCGCGAGGTCGGCCTTTACTCGATCGGCGTCCGGATCGCGTCTGCGATCATCCTGCTCCTTGCGGCCTTTCGCACGGCCTGGCCGGCCTTCGCCTACTCGATCGAGGACGACCGCGAGGCGGCGCGGACCTATGCGTTTGTCCTTACGTACCTCGTGACGCTGACGTCGTGGATGGCGCTCGCGCTGGGCGTGTTGGCGCCCTGGCTCGTGCAGCTCCTGACGACGGAGGCGTTCTACCCGGCCGAGCGTGTCGTGGCGCCGCTCGCCTTCGCCGCGGCCGCGTTCGGCGCCTACATCGTCGTCGTGATCGGGATCGGGCGGGCACGGCGCACCCGCTCGAACTGGATCATCACCGGCGTTGCCGCCGCCCTGAACGTCGTCCTCAATCTGACGCTGATCCCAGAGTTCGGGATGATGGGCGCCGCCGCCGCCACGGTCGGCGCCTACGCGACGCTCTTTCTCGGCATGGCGTGGAAGGCGCAGCAGGTGTTTCCTGTGCCGTACCAATGGCGGCGAGTCGCGACAGCGTTCGGAACGGCGATCGCGTTGTGCGTCATCGGCCGCTCGTTCGACCTGCCGCTGGGCGTGGCGATCGCGCTCGTCGCGGTCTATCCGCTCGCGCTTCTTCCGCTCGGGTTCTTCCTGCCGGAGGAGCTCCGCCGGCTCCGGCTTCGTAGACTTCCGGCATGAGCATCCTCGCGCGGATCAAGCGCCTGTTCAGCGGCGATCGAACCGTCGACACTGACGACTCCCGCATTGACTCCATGACCGCTGCGCGGGCCAGCGACCACCTCATGGGCGGCGAGCACGGCGGCGGCATTCCGCCGAACTACCTCCCCACGGGCGTCGACGAGGGCCGGCCCGAGAAGTAGGGCCACTTGTACGATCCGCCGCGGCGTGGAAGCGGCGACGACAACGGAGGACGAGGTGCGCGAGAGCGGCCTCGTCGAGCACCTCGAGGAGCAGGCGGCCCACTTCTGGGATGTCGTCCAGGGCGAGACGCAGCGCGGCCACCGCTACAACACGGGCCGCGTCACCGGGCGCGACGGCTACGACGAGGGGCTTCGCCTCTACCGGCTCGTGCGTGAGACGAAGCCGATGGTTGCCGTCGAGACCGGAGTCTGCAACGGAGTCTCGACTGCGTTCCTCCTCCTGGCGCTCGAGCGGAACGGCACCGGCGAGCTGCACTCGATCGACCTGCCTGAAGTTGCCGGCGAGGAGTACGAGCCGGGCACCTTCTGGGACGGGAAAGGCGGTGCGGTCATCCCGCCCGGCCGCGATCCCGGCTGGATGGTTCCGGAGGATCTCCGGGCCCGCTGGAGCCTCGTGCTCGGCCGGAGCCAGGACGCGCTGCCGCCGCTTCTCGACCAGGTCGGCTCGATCGACTTCTTCATGCACGATAGCGAGCACTCGTACGAGTGCATGTCCTTCGAGTTCGAGCGGGCCTGGGAGGCGATGAACGACGGCGGCGCGCTCGTCGCCGACGACGTGAACGTCAACAGCGCCTGGGACGAGTTCACCCAGCGAGTCGGTCGCCGGTCGCAGCCCCTCGGCTCCAAGCTGTCGCTGATCGTCAAGTGACCGCCGTTCTCGTCTCGGCGGCGGGGGCTCCCGGGACCGCCGCGCTCGTCCACGCGCTGCGGGAGAACGGCGACCGCGAAGTCCGCGTGGTCGGAACGGACATGGCCGACCGCTCCGTCGGCCGTCGCATCGCCGACGCCTTCCACCTCGTGCCTTCGGGGTCGGATCCGGGCTTCGCCGACGCGATGCTCGACGTCGTCGAGCGGGAGAGCGTGGACGCGATCCTGCCGCAGTCCTCGTTCGACCTGCTCGGCCTCGCCGAGGCGAAGGACCGGTTCGAGGGGGTCGCGGTCATGGTCTCGTCGCCGGCGGCGATCCGCCGCTCGAACGACAAGGCGGAGACCTACGCCCTCCTCGACGAGATCGGCGTGCCCGGCCCGCGCTGGCGACGCGTGATCGGGGGCGACGCGGTCGCGGAGGCCGCCCGGGAGCTCGGTTACCCGGGCGAGGACGTCGCGATCAAGCCGGCCTTCTCATCCGGCTCCCGTGGATTCCGGATCTTGTCCGCCGGTGCCGACCGGCGCGAGCAGCTGCTGAAGAACCGGCCCGGCGTCGCCGAGGCGCTGCGCCTCGAGGAGCTGGTCGAGCTCCTCGGCGACGACGAGACACCGTTGCTCGTGATGGAGCTCGCCTCCGGGCTCGAACGGACGATCGACGGGATCGCCGAAGGCGGCCGCATCCTCCTCGGCCACCCGAAGACGCGCGAGTCGATGCGCGCCGGGCTCGCGATGTATTTCGCGACCCTGGACGACCCCTGGCTGATGGAGATCTCGGCCAGGATCGTCGAGGCCCTCGCCATCGACCACTTCTTCAACATCCAGCTGGTCGGCGACAAGGTGATCGAGGTCAACCCGCGGATCTCGACGATCGTCTACCAGGAGGACCTCAACCTCCCCTGGCTAGGCGTGAAGCACGCACTCGGGGAGATCTCGGCGGAGGAGCTCCGCGAGTACCAGGCGCGCGTTCGGCCGACCCGGCGCGCGCTGCGCTACTTCGACCAGGTCGAGTGGGACGACCCCGAGTAGTTCACACCCCGCTGAACGTGGCGGGCATTCCGTGGACGAACGTGCAGGCGCTCCGCCGGAAGGGCGTCGACGCGCAGCTCGTCGTCGTCGAGCGGCAGAAGCTCCACCCGGAGGCCGACCGATCGCTCGACCGGCCCGCGGGGTTCTGGGGACGCCAGGCGGTGCAATGGCCGGCCTTCCTTCACCTCTTGCCGAAGACTGATGTCTTCCACTTCTACTTCGGGTGGACACTCGCGCCGCGGAAGGCGACCTGGCCGATCCTCAAGGCGACCGGGCGCAAGTCGGTGCTCCACTTCCTCGGCTCGGACATTCGCGGCAAGGCTCCGGACGAGCTCCGGTACGCCGGCGGCGCGGATGCCCGGATCGTCGGCTCGTACGACGCGCTCCGCTGGGTCCGCGACGCCCAGGTGGTCTTGCCCGGGCTCGAACTGCGTCAGTACGACCCGCCGGAGCCGGAGGAGCGCCCGCACCCCGTCGTCCTCCACGCGCCGTCGAGCCGGCGCCGCAAGGGCACCGAGCACGTCGTCGCGGCCTGCGAGGGGCTCGACGTCGAGCTCGACATCGTCGAAGGGCTGCCCCACGACGAGGCGCGACGCCGGTACGGGCGCGCCGACATCGTGGTCGACCAGCTCAATGCCGGCTGGTACGGGATCTTCGCACTCGAGGCGATGGCTCTCGGCAAGCCGGTGCTGAGCTACCTCCTGCCCGAGGCCGTCCAGGAGACCGAGAGAGCAGTCGGCGCCGACGTGCCGATCGTCCCGGTCACGAAGGAGACGCTCCGCGACCGCATCGCGGAGCTCGCCGCGACGCCCGAGGAGCGGCGCCGGATCGGCGCCGCTTCTAGGAGTTACGTCGAGCGGGTGCACGACGCCGACAAGGGCGCCGACCGGCTCATTGAGATCTACGCGTCTCTCTAGGGCGTCATCACGTTCGCCGCCTCCCGGGTGACCGTCGTGGTGAACGCCCAATCCGCGGCCGCATCGTTCGTGTCCTTGGCCGTTGGGATTGCGGGGCGACACCGGCAGCGACCGACATCGCCGCGGCGAGCACGGCCAACAGAATCGTCTTCATAGTCCTCCCTCGGTTGCTTTGCGTGAGGGAGGTAATCCGCGCCGGCCGCGAGGGCTCGCGCGGAACTCGGTGCCATGTCGGCACAACGGCGTTACGGTGACCCGGTCGGCATGACCCTCGCCGAGCTGAACGCCTCACTCAAGGACGCGAAGCGCCGACAGCAGGCTGCTCGCCTCGCCTGGCGCATCGCGGCCGAGCGCCATCCGAAGGGCGATCCGCGCATCCGGGAGGCGCTCCAGGGCTACAAGCGGGCGAAGGCCGCCCGGCAGCTCATCGACCGGCAGATCGCTCGACTCCAGGCCCCCAAGAAGGTTTCACCGAAGGGCCTTGCGTTCCTGATCGCCGAGGAGGGCTTCATCCCCCACGCCTACAACGACCCTGCGAACCACGCGACGTTCGGCGTCGGCCATCTGCTCCATCTCGGGCCTGTGACGGCTGCGGACCGCGCCCAGTGGGGCTCGAAAGCGCAGCCAAAGCCGCGCGCGCTCGTGGAACGAGTGCTGCGCGAGAACCTGGCGAACCGCTTCGAGCCGGCGGTCCGGGAGGCCGTCACGAAGCCCCTCAAGCAGCATCAGTTCGACGCGCTCGTTTCACTGGCCTTCAACATCGGCATAGGCGGGTTCAGGCGCTCGACCGTGGTCAAGCGCATCAATGCCGGCGACTTCCGCGGCGCGGCCGACGCGATCCTGATGTGGGACAAGCCGTCGATCCTGATCCCGCGCCGCCGCCGCGAGCGCGAGCTGTTTCTGAACGGGACCTACCGCTAGCGACCGACGAGCTTGAAGACGCGACGGCCGGCCCGCTCCACCGGGCCCGGGAGCCACCCACGCCTCTTCTTCAGCACACGCGTCACCGAGCCGAAGATCGCCTTCGTCGCCTGGACGCGCCGTGCGTGGAGCCGGTCGTAAGGCGTGTTGTGCGCCACCTTCGAGGCGATCGTGGTGGAGCCGATGACGAACCGGACGTCGCGGAAGTTCCGCGAGGCGTAGATCTTCTCCGCGACGACCTTTCGGACACCCGGATGCCATGTCGTGTCGTGGAAGGCGACCGTCCCGCCGTCCACGACCTTCGGGACCCACGTCTCGAAGTCATGCCGCACGTCGTCCTCCTCGTGAGACCCGTCGACGAAGAGCAGCTCGATCGGCTCGTCGAAGTCGTCCACGACGTCCTGGGACAGTCCCTTCACCGGAGTGACGAGATCGGCGATCCCGGCCCGTTCGACGTTCTCCTTGAACTCCCCGTGCCGGTAGTCCGCATGCGGGTCGACGGCGAAGATTCGAACGCCCTCGCCGGCGCGCGAGCCGAGCCCGAGACAGATCGTCGATTTGCCCTTCCACGATCCGATCTCCACGATCACGCCCCGCCCCATGCAGTCCTTCGCGAGCTCGTAGAGCGCCTCGCCTTCCTCGTCGGAGAGCCAGCCGGGGACGTCCTTGATCAGCTCTTTGACCGGAGCGAAGTCGCTCACGTCTCGCGGTCGTAGTAGTCGACGTGGCTCTCCCGCCGCACCATCACGTGATCCCCGTGGTGTTCCTCTCCCGGGAAGACTCCGATCTTGTCGCTGTCCGGATAGACGGCCAGCGCGGGGTCGACCATGGTCGAGAGCAGCATCACGCGCACCGTCTCGTCGGTTTCGTTCCTGAAGTTGTGGGCGCCCACCGGCCCGACCGGGAAGCAGATCACGTCCATCGGCTCGACCGGCTCCTCGCCGCCTGGATTGCGAAGCGTCGGCCTGCCCTGCAGGACCAGCGCCCACTCCTCGTTGCCGTATTCGTAGTGGTACGGACCGACGCACTGGCCCGGCGGAAGCTCGTAGACCGTCGCGCCGAGCATCGCGGCGCCGATGGACTTGCCGAGGCTGGCAATGCCAGCCTTGTAGCCCTCCGGACGGGCGTCGTACCGCTCGAACTCGAGGTCGCCGAGGTTGATCTTCTTCACAGCGCCTACGGCTCGCGATCCCAGTAGTCCACCTGGCTCTCGCGCCGCACGAGGATGTGGTCCTCGCGGAACTCGGGCCCCGGCCAGGCGCCGATCTTGTCGCTGTCCGGGTAGACGGCCAGCGAAGGATCGACCTTCGTGGACAGCAGCATCACCCGCACGGGCTCCTCCGTGTTGTTCGTGAACTTGTGCGCGCCTTCCGGCCCGTTGGGAAAGCAGATGACGTCCATCGGCTCGACGGCCTCTTCGCCGCCGGGATGCCGCAGCGTCGGCCGTCCCTGGAGGATCAGGGCCCACTCCTCGTTCCCGTACTCGTAGTGGTAGGGGCAGATGCTCTGACCAGGCGGGAGCTCGTAGACACTCGCACCGAGCATGGAGCCGCCGATCGACGGCCCGAAGCGCGCCATCGCCGCCTTGTAGCCCTCGGGATCGCTGTCGTCGGTCTCGAACTCGAGCGAGTTGAGATTGGTCTTCTTCACGCGCCCGATTGAACCAGAGGCTAGGCGACGAGCAGGCCCGTGACGTACATCACCGCCACACCGGCGAGGAAACCGAGCAGGACGTGGGGCGACGACAGCCCGCCCGGCGCCTTCCGCGCGACGTAGCGTCCGACCTCGACGACCACCTCGAACGCCGCCCCCGCCGCGGCCGCGAAGAACACGACGCCAAGCAGGTCGCTCGTCAGGAACCCGCCCAGCCAGGCGCCGAGGATCGCGGGAGCGCCCGCGACGAGCGTCAGCACCACGAGCCGACCCCTCGAGACTGCCTTGCCCTCGGAGAGCGGCGCAGCGATGCCGAGCCCCTCCGTGATGTTGTGGATCATGAACCCGACGACGAAGAACGTTCCGAGCGCGAGCTCCCCGAGCGCGAATGACGACCCGATTGCCAGGCCCTCTCCGAGGTTGTGGAGCCCGATGCCGATCGCCACCAGTGTCGCGAGGGCGAGCCCGGCAATCCCCGCGCCGCCGCTGCCGCCGCCGCGTCCGAGCCGAGACGAGATCGCCGTCAGAATCAGGTAGCTCGAGGCCACCCCGAGGAGGACGAGCCCGGCGCCGCCCAGCGCGCTCGGCAGCTGCGCCTGGAGGTCGAACGCCTCCGAAAGCGCCTCTACGGCCAGGAAGGTCAGGAGCCCGGCCGTGAGCGCCATGAACGCCGCGAGCCACTCGGGCGCCGCGCGCCGCAAGGACGGCAGCCAGAGCAGGCCGAGCGCAACTGGCACGACGCCGACGAGGAATCCGATCACCGCGTACCCGAAGAAGCTCCGCGCCGAGGCTGTCGGCGTCTGGACGGCGGCGGGGATCTCCTCCACGGTCTGGATCCCCGTCGAGCTCGTCACACCCACCGAGATCGGTTCGTGCTCGACCCAGTCGTACTGGACGACGATCTCGCTCGAGCGGAGCCGCCCGAGCGTCTGCGGCCCGTCGACCTGGAACGGCAGGATCGCATCGTCCACCGCGACTGCAGCAATCGTCAGGTCGTCGCGCTGCGGATTGGTGACCCGGATCCGGATCTCGCCTGGGTGGAACTCGACCCGCCGGATGTCGAACTCGTCGGCTGCGGGCGGGTTCTCGCCCAGCAGGCCGGTGATCGACGACCCGCCCGCCGTGAAGAGCGCAACGACGCCGGTCAGCAGGATCAGCGGCACGAACGCCCAGAGCCGCCAGCTACGACCCGCGCGAACCGCTGCCACGGAATCGCTCAATCGGTTACCTGGAAGAACCCCATCCAGCCGAGCTCGGCGAACTCGGACTGGTGCGCGTGAAACATGAACAGGCCTTTGTTCGCGAAGTCGATCTCGATGATCCCGCGCTGGCCCTGCGTCTGGACGACGGTGTCCGTGTACTCGAACTGGTCGCCCGTCCCGGTCGGGTAGTAGCGGAAGAAGTCCCCGTGGAGGTGGAACGAGTTGATGAGGTCGAACTCGGTCAGGTTGGCGAGGTAGATTCGAACCGTCTTCGACCGGCTGACCCGAATCGGGTACTTCGCGTAATAGAACGCCTTGCCGTTGACCGTGTAGAAGTTGTTCTCGCCGTCGCCGTCGGTGTCGAAGCCGTTCATGACCATGACGAGCTCCTGCGCCGGCTTGCGCGGCTTGACGGGATCGATGATGAAGGCGCCGTGGAGGCCCTTATGGATGTGCTTCTTCAGCGGTGTCGCATGGCAGTGGTACAGGTGGAAGCCGGCCGGCCGCGCGGGGAATTCGTAGGTGAAGTCGTCGCCCGGCTCGACGATCTCGAAGACGCCGTCCATGTTCGCCGGGTGGATCCCGTGGAAGTGGATGGTGTGCGGGTGGGAGCCGCCGTTGGTGAACCTGACGCGGAGCAGATCGCCCTCGGTGGCGCGAATGATCGGCCCCGGAACCGTGCCGTTGTACGTCCAGGCGTCGAACTCGACGCCCTGCGCGACCTCGATTGTCCTGTCGAGTGCGACGAGCTCGTAATCGCGAACACGGCCCGGGTTGTGCGGCAGCGCAGGCGTCGGCAGGAGGAGCTTGTCCAGAGCGCGTGGGCCGCCGGGCGCCGGGACGTCGGGCCCGATCATCGCCGCATGGCCCATCTCGGCATGCGAGTGGTCGTGACCCAGGTGCGTCGCGCTCGGATCCGCCTCCGCCTCTCCAGGCCAGGCGAGGCGCGAGAACGGCGCCGCAGCCGCTCCGGCCGCAGCTCCTGCGATCAACCCCTTCCGAGTAAACTTAGGCATGTCTAAACTATAACTGAGCCTCATGGAACTGACGAACGCGATCCAGGATTACGTCAAGGAGATCTACAAGCTCCAGGCTGCGGGTAAGCGGGTCACGACCTCTGCCCTCGCCGGCCGCCTGGGAATCTCCCCTCCGTCGGCCACTGCGATGGTGAAGAAGCTCGCCTCGCTCGGCCTTGTCAAGTACGAGCGGTACCGGGGCGCGTGGCTGACGCCCAAGGGCGAGAAGGTCGCCCTCGAGGTGATCCGCCACCACCGGCTGCTCGAGCAGTACCTCTCTCAGACCCTCGGCCTGCCGATCGATGCACTGCACGACGAGGCCGACCGGCTCGAGCACGCACTGTCGGAGGAGCTCGAGGCTCACATCGATCGCACCCTCGGTTACCCGACGCACGACCCGCACGGTGATCCGATCCCCGGCCCCGACCTGAAGCTCGTCGTCACCGAGGCCACGCCGCTCTCGGCACTGGAGCCGGGCGAGAAGGCCACCGTCGATCGGGTCCCCGACGGAGACGGCGAGCTCCTCCGCTACCTCTCGGAGCTGAAGCTGACGCCTGGAAGTCCGATCGAGGTTCGAGAGGCTGCGCCCTTCGAGGGCCCGCTCACCGTCCGCGTCGGCGGCGCCGAGCACGCGATCTCGCGCGAGCTGGCTGCTCGGATCGCGGTCAGCTAGCTTCGGGCATCACATAGCGCAGGAGGCGCACGCGGCGAGCACCGCCAGGCGCGTCGGAGGGATCGCGAGTGACGTAGGGCTCGAGCAGCTTCTCCATCTGCTCGTCCAACTCAGCGGCCTCCTCGACCGTCATCGTCATCCGGGCGTTCGAGAGCCCCGAGGCCCGCCGCCACTCCCCGTCCAGTCGAGGCTCGTCCTCGGTCATCCAGCGCCTGGGCAGCTCGTCGGCGCGCAGGAACAGCTGGTTTGCGAGCGCCCGGTATGCAGCCTGGCTTTCATCGTCGTCGGCCGGCTCGAAGTGGATGCCGGTGCCGACGGCCTTCCAGTTGCCGTCGCTCTCGACGACGAGCCCGTGCTGGGCCAGCTGCCGCAAGTGCCGGCCGGCCGCAGACGGGTTTGTCCCGGCCTCTGCCGCCAGCTCGGCGACCGGGGCCGGACCGTGCCGCTGGAGCCGCTCGAGGATGGTCAGCCGCACGGGATGGGCCAGGGCGCGCATGGCGCGCGGGTCGGTGATCTCCAGGTCCCCGAGCTCGTTCACGCGCGGCATGCGCCAAGCAAGTTACTTTCTCTAGGCGCGCTGCGGCCCGACGGCGAGGGGACGATCCTCGTCCTCGACCATCGCGGCCTCCCTCCCGCAGCCATCGCCGGGTACGCCGCGGGCTGGCATTCGCATCTCGACTCGCTCGAGGCGCACCTTGCAGGCCGCGAGACGGACTGGTCTGCGCGGTTCGAGGAGCTGGGCCGGGCGTACGAACGACAGGCGGCAGGGTCAGCGGTTGAGCGCCGGCACGCGGAGCGGCGGCCGCGGGATGGTCGCCCTCCGGGTGCGCACCGCGGCGAGCCCCAGGTATCCGGCCTCGAGCGAATCGCCTCGTCGTGGGCCGTTGCAGCCGCGCGAACTGCAGGCGAGGGCGGCGTCGAGCGCCAGCGCTCCGTCAGCGCCCGGTTGAGGGGATGGTGGTTCGCGAATGTGTCGACCCAGCCGCGCACCGACCTCACGGACGATCTCGGCGGCGTGGCGGCCGCGCCAGTTCTCCGGCGCGAGGAAGGCGACCCAGCAGCGCGCGCTCTCCTCGAAGAGTTGACTGTCGACGTGGTCGAAAGGCGCTTCTTTGGCCAGAAGCTCAGTCGAAGTCGAAGCGCGTGGCGGTTGTCGGGTAGTCGAGCTCGACCCAGGCGACGGCCGGCTACGCCGGGGCAAGCCATCGGTGCTCACGCCACGACCCGATAGACCTCGAACACCTCCGCA
>DATFOC010000011.1:0-7832 GCA_035265935.1 Gaiellaceae bacterium | reverse complement strand
GAGCGCACCCATCCTACGTGCGACTCCGAGTGCACGATCACCCTGAGGCGATCATCGAGCTTCGCCGTCTAGTCCGCCTCTGGCGGCACTGCCACGAACAATGAGGCTCCTAACGAAACAACGCCGCCTGCGCCAGCGTTCGGGGATGTCACCTGACCTTCGCGCGTTCGGTTGGCCCAGCCCGTCCGGTCGGCCTTCTAGGCGGAACGGGCAAAGTTGCGTAAGTAGCTGCGCGTCAGCTGGCGACCGTGCTGCGCCCGCAACCCAGCTATAAACCCGCGTAATGAGAATGGAACCTCAGCAGTGAAAGCCGTTGCCCTCACAGCATTGGAAACGCCGCCCGCGCTGCGGGAGGACCTTCCGGCACCTACGCCTGAACCCGACGAGGTGCTCGTGCGCGTGCGAGCCTCCTCGGTCAATCCGGCCGACAACTCGATCGCTGGCGGAATGCTCAAGCAGATGGGAATCGAGTACGAGTTCCCCGTCATCCTTGGCCGCGATTACGCCGGCGTGGTTGAGCAGGTCGGCGCCGACGTCACCCGCTACAGCGTCGGCGACGAGGTCTTCGGCTTCGTCTTGCACGCCAATCCGACCGTCCGCGAGGGAAGCTGGGCCGAGTTCATCGTCGTCCCGGAGGACACCTCCATCGCGCCCGCGCCGACGGGCGTGGACGCGGCCATCGCCGGCGCCGCACCGGTGGCTGGGATCGCCGCCATGACGGCAATCGACGCATTGGCGCCTTCCGAGGGCGAGACCTTGCTCATCGTGGGCGCAACGGGCGGCGTCGGCAGCTTCGCCGTGCAACTCGCCGCCCGGGCCGGCGCCACCGTCGTCGCCCCCGCGCTGCCCGAGGACGAGGCTTACCTTCGCGAGCTCGGCGTCAGCGAGCTGCTGCCCCGTGACGGCGACCTCGCCGCGACGGCGGGCGAGCGCCACCCCGACGGGTTCGACGCTGTCCTTGACCTCGTGAACTACGCACCCGACGTTCCCGCCAGCCTCGTCAAGGACGGTGGCCGCGTCGCCTCGCCCACCGGAGCGGCCGGTGAAGGTCCCGGGCGGACGATGATCATGGCCGCACCGACACGCGAAAACCTGCAGAGGCTCGGCGGCCTCCTGGCTGACGGCACACTGCGCCTGCCGGTGCAGGCGACATACGACCTCGCGGAAGCGCCCGACGCACTCACCGCGCTCGCCACGAGCCACATCCAGGGCAAGCTCGCCATCCGCATTCAATGACGAGACCCGGGGTGGAGTCGTAGTAGGCCAGCCACGGGTGGGCCAGTGTTCAGGAATGTCCCCTGAACCATCGGTCATTGCCTAAACGGGTCGCTGAACCACATCGAGGACGGGCGGTCCTCCCACCCTCGCCTGATCTGTGTGAGATCCTCATGTCCAGGCTGGGAAAGAGGACAGCTATGGAAGAAACGAAGACCTGACGCAGGTGGAGGAGCAGGAAGCCACGCGGTATGCGGGCGTGCGGCAATACACGCTCGTTCAAATCCTTGCGGTGTGGGCGGCGGCCGCACTCCCGATGGGCGCTCTCGCATGGGTCGTTGCTCCCTGGCTCGAGGATCAGCTCGGTGGCGATGAGCCCCTCCTGAGGTCTCTCCTCCTTCTGCTTACGGCAGGGCTCATCTGGCAGTTCGTGCTCGTCTTGATCCTCACGTGGCGCGAGCTGGGGACACTCCGCTGGTCGCGCGTACGCGAGGCCCTGTGGCTGCGGCCTCCCCGCGATCCGAGGACGGGCCGCGTGGGCGGAAGGGTCTGGTTGTGGGTGTTGCCCTTCATCGTGCTTTCCGCGATCGAGGCGGCCATACCGGGGATTACGGGATCCGCGTCGAGGGACTTCGCCGAGTTCCTGGGGGACTCCGACCGTGCCGAGGAATTCTTCCGGGGAGAGTGGGGCTGGTTCGCGGTGGTCGTCGTGCTCGTCGTCTTCAACACCGTGCTCGGCGAGGAGCTGCTCTGGCGGGGGCTTCTGCTGCCGCGCATGCGGGGCGTCTTTGGAAGGGGCGACTTTGTCGCCAATGGGGTGCTGTTCGCGCTCTACCACCTGCACACCCCGTGGGTGATCCCCACCACCCTGGTGGACATCTTCGCCCTCGCTTATCCCGCGCGGCGGTTCCAGAGCGCGTGGATGGGGATCGTCGTGCACTCGCTTCAGAGCGTCTTCGTCATCATCATCATCCTCACCCTCGTGCTCGGGTGAGGGGCCGGGAACAATCACCTCGACACTTCAGAGTGTCGAGCCGCCTCACTGCATCGAATGGACAGGAACCACGTTCGGCATCAAGGCGATCCACGTCCATCGACTTGAACAGCAGGATGGCAAGACGATCGTCAGATCGGCGGAGTTGTGGGATGGCCTGCCTGTGCGGCTGTTCCGTCGCTCGATGGCGAAGTCGTTGCAGAAGGCAATCGACTCGGGGCTGTCGCACTTGAAGATCGAAGCCGAACGGCAAGCCCCGAACACCGGCGTCACGTAGAGGCCGGCTGACCTCCGAGGGCTGCCAGCTTGGCTTGCGCGAGCGTTCTCTCCCCAGACGAGGACTTTGCCCGAACTTAGCCCGTCTAAGCTGATGTCAGCTGATCTCAGCTGAGCCAGCATGTGCTGATCAAGCCGTACTGGCGTGACCTAAGCTGGCAACACACGTCTCATAACCCGGAGGTCGCAGGTTCAAATCCTGCCCCCGCTATTCAGGCCCCCGCGCACGCGGGGGCTTTGTTAATCGGAGAGAGCTGAAGGGGCGGTCGATCGACTGCCCCTTCAGAGTCGTGATCTACGAGAGCGCGGCGCAGAACTCGGCCGGGTCGAAGATATCGAGGACGCCGTGCCGAGCGATCGTCGCTCCGGTTGGGAGGTCGGACAGCGCGAATCCTGTCCTGAAGAAGATCGGCCCGTTGGGCCCGAAGATGGAATCGAGCACGCCAACTTCCGTTACCGTCCCCGCCGCGAAGTCGACGAAGATCTGCTCGTGCGTGTTGAAGCGTAGGGTCGCCCCGTTCGCCGTCACTGTGCCAACGACGGTCTGATGAAGCTGAAGCGTCGTGACGTTGCCCTGGTCGTCGAAGAACGTCGTCACGTCGTTGGTGCCGAACAAGTCGCTGACGACCGGGAAGCTGCACGGGTTGTTGAACGTGACAGGGCCGCCGAACGATTCGTGTACCGGCGCGACGGCTCCTGCGGGCGAGGCGGCAAAGCCGAGGGCGATGGTCGCCGCGACCAGCGGAAGCAGTTTCATGCGTGTCACCTCCTTTCGACGTTCGTTCCGCCCTTGGTCGATGAGTTCTTGCAGCAAGCGCTTGCAAACGGCTGGTAGGCGCTTGCAAAGTCGCTCGAACCGGGCGCGGCGGCCGGCTTTTCAGCCGGCACCAACCGTGGTTAACTGGATCGGCGACCAAGGGAGGCGACGTGGAGTTGCGGATGCTTGGGTCGTTCGATGTCGTCGTGGACGGCCGAAGCGTGCACGTAGGCGGCGCGAAGCAGCGCGCTCTGCTGGCGATCCTGGCGCTTCACGCAAACGAGGTAGTACCGGCGGACCGCCTGATCGCGCAGCTGTGGCCCCGCGACGCGCCCGAATCTGCCATCAGCACCCTCCAAGGCTATGTCTCACGCCTGCGCAAGGTGCTCGATTTGAATGGCTCGAACGGCGGCCAGTCGATCATTGCGTTCCGCGCGCCGGGGTACGTCCTGACCGTGCCGCCGGAGCAGATAGACGCCCGCCGGTTCGAGCGCATCGTGGGCGAGGCCGAGGCACGGGCGGCAATCGGAGACGCTGCTGGCGCGGCCGCCTCGTTCGGCGAAGCTCTGCGCCTTTGGCGGGGCGCGCCCCTTGCTGATTTCACGTACGAGGAGTTCGCGCAGCCGGAGATCGCGAGGCTCGAGGAGCTACGGCTGAAAGCGGTCGAGGAACGGATCGACGCTGATCTCGCTTGCGGTCGCCACGCCGCACTGGTTCCCGAACTCGAAGCTCTGGTGGCGGAGCATCCGCTTCGCGAGCGCTTGCGCGGACAGCTGATGCTCGCGCTATACCGCAGCGGCCGCCAGAGCGAGGCGTTGGCGGTCTATCGCGGCGGACGCCGGGTCATGCAGGAGGAACTCGGGCTCGAGCCGATGCGGGCGCTGTCCGAGCTGCAGCGCTCGATCCTGCAACAGGACCCTGCGCTCGACCTCCCGGCCCCTCCGCGGCTGCTGGCTCGCGGCCGCGGTGGCCGGCGCCGGCTCGTCGCCGGAGCGGCAGGACTCACTGTTGCCGCGGCTCTCGGGGCAATCCTGCTGTGGCCGCGAGGGGACGCCGCGGACCCGGTGCCGGTCGCGAACAATTCCGTCGCAGTCGTCGATCCGCGGACAGACCGCGTTGTGGACGACATCGTCACCGGCGATTACCCGGGGCCGCTTGCATCCGACGGCCGATACGTCTGGGTTGGCAACACCGGCAACGACACGATCATGACGATCGATGTCAAGACGCGGAAGCCGGGCTTCGCGACGGCCGTTCAGCAGCCACTCGAGTTCGCAGTGACAGCGAATCGTCTGTGGATAGCGAACGGGACAAGCTTCGCGAGTGGGCGGCCGTCCGGCGGCGGAACCATTCAGTGCCGGGGGTGCTGGCCCGGCACGACGATGACGGTCAAGGTCGGGCCGCCCGACCGCGAGAACTCGTCGCCGGCGACCGTCGCCAGCGATGGCCGATCCCTCTGGGCGGCCGCTGCAGCTAGCCGAACCGTCTACAGGGTCAACCCTGAAAGCGGTCGGATCCTCAACTCGATTGCGGGGGTGGACGGAAGCGCGATCGCTGTCGCGCACGGCGCCGCCTGGGTGGCGGAACCGCGGCGCGGCGACGTCGTGCGCATCGACGCGAGCGGACGCGTAGTCGCTCGCATCCGCGTGCCCGGGGATCCGATGAGAATTGCAGCCGACGCGACCACCGTGTGGGTCGCGATCCCTCATCCGCAAGGGGCGGTCTGGCGCGCGCGCAGCGCTGTGTGGAGGATCGACGCGAAGACGAGGAAGCCCGTCGCCGTCGTCTCGGTGCCGGCGACAGCGCGGCGAGTCGCGACGGGAGCCGGCTACGTCTGGGTGACGAGCGGTACATATCAGGGCGAGCCGGGGGTGCCTGCCGGCGGCGGTGTCCTCTCGAAGATCGACCCGCGTACGAATCGCGTCTTGTCGACGATCAAGATCGGCTTCCGCCCCGACGGCGTCGTGGTCGCAAACGGCCTCGTCTGGATCGCGGTCGCGCCGCGGTGAGGTGCCGCTGCGCCGGCGCCGCGAGGCGTCGCCGCTCTCGCTGTAGACGCCTTGGATCTCGTGGTCGTCCCCGGCTCGGTGCAAGCGTTCTGCAAGCATCAGGCTTCCGCGGTGATGTAACCGTGTTCCGCCTTAATGCGCGGTCGCGGCCGAAAACTCGCTTGGACGCGGCGTTTCGGCGGAATACGACGGCATGCGTGTACACAATCGAGGCGGCTCATAACCTGGAGGTCGCAGGTTCAAATCCTGCCCCCGCTACTGCGAAAGGCGCCGGAAGCGGCGCCTTTCCTGTTCGATGAGGGAAGCAGCTGTTACTTCTGCAGGTGTTTTCCAAAGCCCGCCCCCAGGACGTCGAACGCGCCCATGAGCCCCCATTTCTCTCTGGCGAGACGGTAGAAATCGACCGTGCGCTCAAGCCAGTACAAGGCGGCACGGCCGAACCTCGGTTCCCTGCCGTCTCATCCGTAGACGACCGGCTGGCTCAATCTCGCCGGGGTGCAAATTGGCGGAACGGGGGCTCGCGGTCAGATGGGACCGGGCGTCCGCAGCCGCAGACGAGGATCGCTGCCTCCGTGAAGGCAGGCAGGCCGAGACGCCGGTCGATGTCCTGCTCATTGACGGCGGCTGAAACGAAGGCTCCAAGTCCGAGGTGGGTGCAGACGAGGTACAGCGTCTGGCTCAGGTGCGCGGCGTCGAAGAGGAGGACGCGATACGCCTTCGCGTGTGCCTGGTACTTCCAGAAGTTCCTCGCGAAGCGCGCGGTTAGTAGGAAGAGGACGTGGGCGGCGCGGAAATGCTCTTGTCCTGCGGTGAGCTCGACGACGAGATCCGCGGCGTCCTCGCCGCGTAACGGATCGAGGAGCTCCAGCTCGTGTGCGTCGACTGCGTAGTGATAGAGCCCCGGCTCGACGCCCTCGACCGCTCGCACAAGTGGATACACCTCGACGGGGTGTTGTGACCCGCCCGACGGACTCGTCTTCTTAACGATCGTAAGCTCCGGCGTCACTTCGTGGACGCCGTGGCACCCCCACACGTACCGGAGTACGGCCGCCAGCTCGTCGAGTGAGAGCGACGCGTCCGCGTCGAAGCCACGGGCGGTCTTCCTTCGGCGCAACAGATCGAACAGCGCGCCAGAAGGGTCGACCAGCGGGAGCCGGTTGGTGGCCTTCGGCTCGGGGACGCGGTGAAAGTGTGGAGGAGGAGGCCAACGGCCAGGGGCCCTCGGCAGAGGAGCCTCGCCCGCGACGACTGCACGGACGCCCTGCCAGCGGGTCATCGAGTGGTAGAGCGCCGCGTAGCGATTCCAGGCGGGCGCGGCCAACTGCTCGTCGCGGCGACGGAATTCGACGAAAACGTCGTCCTCGCCGTCGGTGACCACGAGTCCCTGCCGCGCGAGTACAAGCAGGGTTGTCGCGTCGGCGTTCCCTTCGAGGGCGATCCACCGATCGGCGGGAACTGCGCGAAGAGCGCGCACCTGCTCATCGCTGAGCGGGAGCTCCTCGCCGTTCAGGACCGACAAAGCAACGAGCGAGCCGTCGTCCTGAGGGCGTAGAAAGAGGTATCGCGTGCGTCGGGCGTACGCGGGCCGGCGCGGACCAGTCGAGGGTGGGGTGGCCGCTAGAGGTCCTGCGGCGGTTCGATCGACGCTGACTCCTCGTCGGCCTCCTCTGCAGGCGCTTGCGGCGGTTCGATCGACGCTGACTCCTCGTCGGCCTCCTCTGCAGGCGGCCGCGGTGGTTCGATCGACCCGGTTTCCTCGTGGGCCTCCTGGGCCGGAGGCTCGGGCTGCTCCTCAATCGTGCTCATCCTGCGCTCCTCTCGCTGGAAGGGCGACGAGCGTATCCCTACTGCGAGACGGCCGTCAAGTGGCCGGACGGCGACGGCTGACTGGCGAAGGAGAGCGCGTGTCTGCTCCGAGAGGACGAGGTGGCCCTTTGCCTCGAAAAGCCGGAGCGCGTCGATTGCCGCCCGCACGAACGAGTCCGAGTCGCCGGCTAACCGATTCACCTCGGCGAGATCGAGCAGGGCCTCCCCGTGCCAGACGAGGAAGTCGGTCCGGTCCGCAATCGCGACCGCCTCCCGCGCCAGCTGCTGGGCCTGCTCGAACTCGGCGCGTCGTGCGTGGACGCGGGCACGCACGCCGCGCCACGTGGTCTGGGAGGCGAGGTCGTCGCGTGAGGCGTTCCGCTCGCTCACTACCGTCTGCTCCTCCGCCTCGTCGAGCTGCCCCGTGCGCTCGAGCGTACGCGCGAGAAGCGCCGCGGTCGTCGAGAGCACCGTAGTCTCGCCCAGCTCCTCGAGCGCCCGACCGCCCGCGCGAAGCTCCCGCTCGGCTGCTTTCGGGTCGCCCGCCAGCAACTCGATCGGTCCGGAGTAGTTGGGCAGTGCCGCAAGCAGCGGGCCGACTCCGAACTCCTCGCCGACCGCCCTGCATTGGAGGTAGAGAACGCGAGCCAGCTCGAAGCGACCCCGCATGGCCTCCAGCCCGGCGATCTTCGCCCGCGTCGAGACCTCGATTGCCGCGTGACCGCGTCCGAGCTCGAGGATCTCCTCGCAACGCGCGATCGCCTGCTCGACCGGC
>DATFOC010000010.1:0-41351 GCA_035265935.1 Gaiellaceae bacterium | reverse complement strand
CGCTCGATCCGGCGATCACGCCGGATGAGCTCCGAGCCCACTCGTCCTCGAAGCGGCCCTCCGTCGCGGAGGGAGAGCAGGCGGTGCTCTACGCGGCCGTCTGGCAGGCGGTCTTCGCCGTGGTGGAGATCACTGGTCCGCGGCAGAACGACCCGAGCAGAGCGCGATGGTCGTGGCGTTTTCCGATCCGCTCGCTCGTCGCGCTCACGGATCTGCACGACGCTCCCGCCGTCGAGGAGGCCGGGATCTTTCCGCAGAGCCTCTGGCGCCACTCGCACATTCGGCTGACCGAGGAACAGTTCGCAGCGGCGAGGAGCCTAATCGAGGACGCGGCGTGATGGATCCGAAACAGATCGTCGAGGACGGCCAGGACGCGATCGCCGACCGGTTCGTCGAATGGCGTGCGATCGAGCTCGACGCCGACTCGACGCCGTCATCTCGCTGTACACGTTCGAGCGGGTCGAGGTCGTTCCGATCGAGGAGCCCCAAGGCCCGCGAGCTTCCTGTGGATTCTGGCCGCGCTGATGCGGTTTGGAGCAGGTCCGGCTGGGAACACGAGTTCCACTCGATCGGAAAGGAGAAACTGTGGATCGCGATCGCATCGAAGGAGAGCTGAAGGAGCAGGAGGGCAAGCTCACGGGCGACGAGGTTCGTGAGAAGCAGGGCCAGACCCAGGAGAAGTGGGGCGAGACCAAGGACAAGACGGACGACCTGAAGGACGAGATCGACGACCGGATCTAAGCCTCGGGGCAGCCCGGCTTCGTGGCGCCCGAGGCCGCGCTGCTCGCAGCCGTAACCGCCTAGGCTGCGAGCAGTGCGGGCCGCTCGCCTCGCGCGAGCTGGACGGCGGCGCCGATCACGGCGAGGGTGACGAGCCCCGCGAGCGCCAGTCCGAAAAGAATCCGCTTCCGCCTCATTCGTTCCTAGACGCGCGGCGACCGAGCTTTCTTCCTTAGAGTCCCGCGCCGATGGAGATTCGTCGCGTAGGAGTCGTCGGACTCGGGACCATGGGCGCCGGGATCGCCCAGGTCGCACTCCAAGCCGGCAACGACGTCGTCGGTCGCGAGGTCACCGCCGAGCTCGGCGAGCAGGCCCGGTCGAAGATCGACCACTTCCTGACGCGCGCGGTCGAGAAGGGCCGCATGGAGGAGACGGACAAGGACGCGGCCATGGAGCGGCTCGCGACGACGACTGAGGTCGTAGACCTCGCCGACGCCGATTTGGTGATCGAAGCGATCGTCGAGGAGCTGCCGCCGAAGCGCGAGCTGTTCGCGGAGCTCGACCGGATCACCCGCCCGGAGGCGATCCTGGCCACGAACACGTCAGCACTCTCCGTCTCGCAGATCGCCGAGGCGACAGGACGCCCCGAGCGCGTGATCGGGATGCACTTCTTCAACCCCGCGCCGCTGCTGCCGCTGGTCGAGATCGTCCGCGGCGAGCGCAGCTCGGACGAGGCTGTCGATGCGGCCTACACCTGGGCGGAGCGTGCCGGGAAGCAGCCGGTTCGCTGCAACGACACGCCCGGCTTCATCGTCAACCGCGTGCTGATCCCGCTCCTGAACGACTGCGTCCGCGTGCTGGACGAGGCCGGTGTGACTCCCGAGGATCTCGACAAGGCGATGACGAACGGCGCCGGCTGGCCCATGGGGCCCTGCGAGCTCGTCGACCTCGTCGGCATCGACATCCACAACCACGCCTCCGAGGCGCTGCACGCGGCGCTCGGCGAGGACCGCATGGCGCCGCCCGAGCGGCTAATCAAGATGCAGCGAGAGGGAAAACTCGGTCGCAAGAGCGGGGAGGGGTTCTTCAAGTACTGACGACGGTTCGCATCGGGATGCCGAGGCGGCGCGCGACCCAAGGGATCGTCGAGCCCTGGACGAGGACCGAGAAGGCAACGACGACGAAGACGATGTCGTAGACACGCTCGGCGTCGTCGACGGCAGCGACGAGCGCGAATGCGGCGAGGAGGATCGGGACCGCGCCGCGTAAGCCGCCCCAGACGATGAAGAGCCGCTCGTTCTGGCGCATGCTCACCGGCACGAGCAGCGGATAGACGGCGAGCGGTCGGGCGATCAGCGCCAGGATCACCGCCAGAGCGAGACCCTCGAGGAGGCGCGTGCTCGAGAGCAGGTTCGTGATGTCCATCGTCAGACCGAGCGCCGCGAAGACCACGACCTCCGCCAGGCTCGCGAGCGAGGTGTGGAACCGCTCGATCTCGTCACGGCGCGGCACGTCGGCGTCGCCGAGGAGCACCCCGGCCACGAAGACGGCGATGAAGCCCGATCCGTGCGCCGTCGCGGCGATCCCGTAGATGACGCCCGCGACTGCGAGCGACCGGAGCGGATAGAGGCCCGG
The DNA here is from genome assembly GCA_035265935.1 of Gaiellaceae bacterium. GTDB lineage: Bacteria > Actinomycetota > Thermoleophilia > Gaiellales > Gaiellaceae > JACDAN01. The sequence continues at coordinate 38,996 of DATFOC010000010.1, read as the reverse complement.
GTTCGGAAGCGAGATCCGCAGCAGCGGCAGCATCGCGGCGGTGCCGAGCAGACCGACGACCAGTCCGACGGCCATCTCGACGGTGAACTCCTCGACGACGACCCAGAACGATCCGCCGTCCTGCGTCGCGAGCTCGATCATCCCGATCATCAGTGCGATTCCGACGGGATCGTTGACGCCTGACTCGCCCTCGAGGATCGTGCCGGCGCGGCCGCGGATCTCCTTGTTCCCCAGCACGGAGAACATGACCGCCGGATCCGTGGGCGCCAGCGCGGCGCCAAGGATCCCGGCGATCGTCCAGGTGAAGTCGAAGAGGTAGTGCGCCGCGACCGCGATGATCCCGGCCGTCGCGAAGGTGCCGAAGATCCCCAGCGTGAAGATCGGCACGGCCGCGACCCGGAAGCGGCGCCAGCCGACCAACGTCCCACCGTTGAAGAGGATCACGATGAGAGCGACGACGCCGATCCGTTCGACCTCGAGGATCGAGAGGCTCCCCGCGAGCGGGGGGAACATGTCGGAGGCGACGGCCGCGAGCAGGAGGAAGATCACGGGCTCGGGAACCGGGAAGCGCTCGCCCAGCTTGATCAGGAGCAGGGCGAGCAGGAGCCCACCAGCCACGACGAGCACGATGGCGCCGAAGGCGGTGAGCTCGTCCACGAAACGAGCCTAAATGGGGGTGGGGATAACGGTTTCCTTACAGATCGCTAAGCCGGGTCACATTCAGGGTGGCGATACTTCAGCCACATGCGTTCCGCGCGTCTCATCCTGCTTGCGGCTGCGGCCGTCTTCTCACTCGCGATCGCGGTGGCTGCGTCGGGTGCGCGGCCCGGGCCGGTCGAGGACGGGACGCTGTCCGTCCGCGACGGCCGTGCCAGCCTTCAGCTGCGGCTGAAGGGCGGCGTGATCGGCAGGCTGGGCCGCGGCAAGCTCACGGTCGTCGATGCACTCGGCGACACGAGCACGGTCGTCGTCCGGGGTGCCGAGAAGGTGAGCTCGCCGAACGACCGGATGACCGTCTACACCGGCAGGAACATCAGGTTCCGGATCGCCGACGAGAAGAGGTTCGTCGTCAGGATCAACGCGTCGAAGATCAACCTCTCCGCGGTCGGGCGCGGCGAGGGCTGGCTCGACGGGTGGGGAAATCGCGCTGCTGGGGTCTATTTCGACGGCTCGTACTCGCTCAACGGATCCGCGTACAAGTCGATCCCGGACGAGCGGGATCCCATCCAGCTTTCGGCGCTGCCTTCCGGCGGCTGAGCGGCGGGGACTATCCTGAGAGGCGCGATGGCATCGCCCGACGCGCAAACGGTGCTCGTCGTCGAGGACGAGGCGTCGATCGCCTCGTTCGTGGCGATGTACCTGCGCAACGCCGGGTACGACGTCAAAGTCGCTCCGACCGGCCGCGAGGCCCTCACCGTGGCCGAGTCCCAGTCGCCGGCGCTCATCGTCCTCGACCTGATGCTGCCGGACATCGACGGGATCGAAGTGTGCAGGCGACTGCGACACACGTCCGACGTTCCGATCCTGATGCTGACGGCGCGAGACGAGGACGTCGACAAGATCGTCGGGCTCGAGGTGGGCGCCGACGACTACCTGACGAAGCCTTTCAACCCTCGTGAGCTCGTCGCCCGCGTGAAGTCGATCCTCCGCCGCTCGGCGCCAGAGCGGAAGGAGGCGAAGACGACGCAGATCCGTCACGGGCAGTTGCTCGTCGACTCCGGCCGCCGCGAGGTACAGGTCGACGGAAACGATGTGCAGCTCGCGCCCAAGGAGTTCGACCTCCTCTGGGAGCTGCTCGACCACAACGGTCTCGTGCTCACGCGCGACCAGCTGCTGGAGCGCGTCTGGGGGTACACGTTCGCGGGCGACACGCGCACCGTCGACGTCCACATCCGGCAGCTCCGGCGCAAGCTCGGGGACGCGTCACCGATCGTCACCGTTTGGGGGGTCGGGTACAAGGCGGCGCCCGCGAAGGACGCCTCCAAGGACACGGTCACCGCCTGACCGAATAGGCAATGGACATGTTCCGGTCGCTGCGCTTCCGCCTTCCGGCGTTCTTCCTTGCTGGCGCGGTGCTCGCCGGATTGATCTCGACGCTGATCGCCCTCGGGCTCTTCCAGGACTACACGGAGGACCGGCTCGTCGCCGAGCTTCGCCGTGAGGCGCGCGGGCTGTCGTCGCTCTACGCCGAGCAGGCGATCCGGGCGCAGGACACTGACCGGCCGTACTACGTCTCACCCTCCCGGCTCGAGAAGGCGAGCGGGAGCAAGCTCTTCTACGTCGGCCTCAGGATCGTCTTTCCCGGAACCACGGGGCTGCAGACGCTCCCGTTCAAGACGGTCGCCTGGAAGGACGGCAAGCCGAAGGTGTTCGAGTTCACGCCGCCCAACGCAAGCCGCGAGTACCTGGCTGTCGCGCATCCGGTTCGAGTCGACGGCCGTGTCTACGGCGCACTGGTCGCCGCGAAACCGAAGGCCGAGCTACGCGAGCGGTGGACGACGCTGATCGAGCGGCTCACGCTCGCCGGCTTCTTCGGGATCGTCGTCGCCGGGGCGCTCGCCTGGTACCTGTCCCGTCGCATCACGGAGCCCGTCCAGAAGCTTTCGCAGGCAGCCGACAACATCGCCGGCGGCCTGTACGAGGTTCCCGAGATCAACGCGAGCGGTGAGATCGGCCAGCTCGCGGAGCGCTTCCGGGAGATGGCGGCGCGGCTCCAAGAGGCGGAGGAGCTCGAGCGGAACTTCCTGATGACGGTCTCCCATGAGCTCCGCACTCCGCTGACGGCGATTCGCGGCCATGTCGAGGCGCTCCGCGAGGGCGTCGCGCAGGACGAGGAGACGCGGGAGGAGTCGCTGAACGTGATCGCCCACGAGGCGGGGCGGCTCGAGCGGCTCGTCGGCGACGTCCTCGACCTGGCCAAGCTCGACACGCGGCGCTTCACGCTGCTGCACGAGGAGGTCGACATGGGCCAGCTGCTCGAGCAGGCGTACAACGCGTTCGCCGAGGAGGCGCGGCGGCGCGACATCGACTACCGGCACGACATCGCCGCGAGGCCGGTGATCGTGGCCGACGGCGACCGCGTGCTCCAGATCATCTCGAACCTGCTCTCGAACGCCTTCCGATGGACGCCCGACGGCGGCCGCGTCGAGCTCCAGCTGGGCGCGGAGAACGGCAGCGTCTCCGTTGCGGTCGAGGATTCGGGGCCCGGGATCACGCCGGAGGAGCAGGAGCGGATCTTCCGGCCGTTCTGGACAAGGGACGGCACGGGCACCGGCCTCGGGCTCGCAATCGCGCGCGAGCTCGCCGTCGCGCACGGCGGCCGGATCCGCCTCAAGTCGGCTCCGGGCGAGGGGGCGCGATTCGAGCTCGTGCTCCCGGTGACGCCACGGAATGACGGCGGCTGAGCCGGCCGCCTCGGGCGGCTTGCTGGCGGCGATGCGGCCGCGGCAGTGGACGAAGAACCTCCTTCTCTATGCCGGGATCGTCTTCGCCGCGGAGCTGCACGACCCGGAGCGCTGGGTGCAGGCGACGGCGGCGTTCGTCGCCTACTGCCTGGCCTCGAGCGCCGCCTACATCTTCAACGACGTGCGGGACGCCGAGCGAGACAGGCTCCATCCGCTCAAGCGGCACCGACCGATCGCGAGCGGGCGAGTTCGCCCCGAGCGGGCCCTGAACGTCGCAGGGATCCTGGCGACTCTTGCCTTCGCCGTCGTCGCACCGCTCGGCTGGGGCTCGCTCGCATACATGGCTGGCTTCGTCGCGCTCCAGGCGGCCTATAGCTTTGGCCTGAAGAACCTCCCGCTGATCGACGTGATGGCGATCGCGGGGCTCTTCGTGATCAGGGCGGCGGCCGGCGCCGAGGCCGTCGACGTCCGGATCTCGCCCTGGCTGATCGTCTGCACGGCGCTGCTGGCGCTCTTTCTCGCGCTGGTCAAGCGTCGCGGCGAGCTGGCGACGACTGGCTTGGGGGCCGCGCGGCCGGTGCTCTCCGGCTACTCGCTGGAGCTCGTGGACCAGCTGGTCACGATCGTCGCCGCCTGCACAATTGTCGCGTACTCGCTCTACACGTTCGAGGCGCGGGAGGGCAGCGCGATGATGGCGACGATCCCGTTCGTCGTCTACGGGCTGTTCCGGTACATCGAGCTGATGCACCGGGAGGATCTCGGCGAGGAGCCCGAGAACGTGCTGCTCACGGACGTGCCCATTCTCGTCACCATCGCCGCCTGGGCGATCACGTCGGCTGCAATCCTGGCGCTGATCTAGCCGGCGCGCCGTTCCTGGGCGTCTTCCAGGCGATAGACGATCGCGCCGTTCGTCTGCTGGACGGCGGTCTCGATCGTGGAGAGCCGCTCGTCGACGCTCCTCCAACCTGATGAGATCAGGTCGACGAGCAGCGCGAGGTCGTCGACGCGCGCGTGGCGCTCGGCCAGCGTGTCCGTCTCGATGCGCTCGAGCCGGCGGATCGCCTGGCTAGCGAGGCCGCGAACCTCGGCGAGTTGGCGTGCGACCGGCAGCGCCTGCGCGCGGAACCCATCCTGGACCGCCTCGCCGATCTGCTGCGGGAGCGACGACTCGAGCCGCGCGGCGAGCTCCCCGAGCTCGATCATCTGCGCCCGCGCCCGGTCGAGCGCGGCGTCGACGTCGGCCTGCTGCGTGCGAGCCTCGGCGGCTGCTTCGAGCCGCTCGCGAGCCCGCTCGACGGCCGCGTAGTCCACGGGGCGACTGTAGCGTTGGCCCCGGATGGACACCTCGGCGCTGGAGTACGAGCTCCCGCCGGAGCTGATCGCCCAGCGGCCGGCGGAACGGCGGGACGAATCGCGGCTCCTCGTCTACGAGCGGGCAAGCGGCGAGGTGCGGCATCGGCGGTTCTCCGAGCTTCCCGAAGAGCTGGCGCCGGACGAGCTCGTCGTCGTCAACGAGACGCGGGTGATCCCGGCGCGGCTGCGACTGGAGCGACCGGGCGGGCGAGAGGCGGAAGTGCTGCTGCTCGAGCGCGTCGGCGCGAACGGGCTCTGGGAGGCGCTGGCGCGCCCCTCGCGCAGGCTCAAGCCGGGGCAGCGGTTGGGCCCCGTCGAGCTGCTCGAGCCGCTCGGCGAAGGTCGCTGGCGGTTGCGGCTCGAGGGCGAACCGGCCGGGGAGGCGCCGCTCCCTCCCTACATCAGGGAGTCGCTTGCGGACCCAAGCCGGTACCAGACGGTCTACGCGAGAGAGGAGGGCTCGGCAGCCGCTCCGACGGCCGGCCTCCACTTCACGCGGGAGCTGCTCGAGCGACTCGACATCGAGCGCGTGACCCTGCACGTCGGCCTCGACACCTTCCGGCCGGTCGAGTCCGCCACGCTCGAGGAGCACGAGATCCACACGGAGCGCTACTCGGTCGAGCGGGCGGCCTGGGAACGAATCCGGACGGCGGAACGCGTGCTCGCGGTGGGCACGACGACGACGCGGGTCCTCGAGACGCTTGCAAGTAACAGTCTGTTACAAGCGGCCGACCCGGCGCGCAATCCCGCCCCGGGAGCCGAGACGCCGGGCGGCTCGGAGGCAAGTAACAGTCTGTTACAAGGTCGCACGGGCCTGTACATCACGCCTGGGTTCGAGTTCAAGCGGGTCGATTCGCTGCTGACGAACTTCCACCTGCCCCGCTCGACGCTCCTCGCCCTCGTCATGGCCTTCGCCGGCATCGAGGAGACGCGGCGCCTCTACGAGCTGGCGATCGCCGAGCGGTACCGGTTTTACTCCTTCGGCGACGCGATGCTGATCCGGTGAGCTTCAGCGTCACTGCGACGGACGGCGCCGCCCGCGCCGGCGTGCTCCGGACCGCGCACGGCGAGGTCCCGACGCCCGCCTTCATGCCCGTCGGGACGAAGGCGACCGTCAAGACGCTCCACCCGGACGAGGTGCGCGAGACGGGTGCCGCGATCCTCCTCGGCAACGCTTACCACCTGCACTTCCGCCCCGGCGACGAGCTGATCGCCGAGTCCGGCGGGCTGCACCGCTTCATGGGCTGGGACGGTGCGATCCTGACCGACTCCGGCGGCTATCAGGTCTTCTCGCTTCGCGACACCATTCTCGAAGCGGACGACGAGGGCGTCACGTTTCGCTCCGTCTACGACGGCTCGCCCGTTCGCTTCACGCCCGAGTCCGTCGCCCGGATCCAGGCCAACCTCGGCTCCGACGTCGCGATGTGCCTGGACGTCTGCCCGCCGGCAGGCGTCCCGCGCGAGGAGCTCGACGACGCCGTCCGTAAGACGACTCTCTGGGCCCGGCGCCAGCGGGAGGCGTCGCGTGCGCCCGGGCAGCTTGTCTTCGGGATCACGCAGGGCGCCTCCGACCCCGAGCTCCGCCGCCGTTCGCTCGAGGAGATCACGAGCCTCGACTTCGACGGCTACGCACTCGGTGGCCTCTCCGTCGGCGAGCCGCGCGACCTCACGCTCGAAGCCACCGCCTGGGCCGGGCCTCTGCTTCCGGAGGCCAAGCCGCGTTACTTCATGGGCATCGGCGACGCAGCTGGAATCCTGGAGGTGATCGAGCGCGGGATCGACATGTTCGACTGCGTCCTCCCGACCCGAACCGCGCGAACCGGCTCCGCCCTGACCTGGGAAGGACGCCTGAACATGCGAAACGCACGTTTCGCGCGCGACGATCGCCCGCTCGACCAGCAGTGCGCCTGCCCCGCTTGCGACCGCTTCTCCCGCGCCTACATCCGCCACCTCGTGAACCAGCAGGAGGTGCTCGGAATTCGCTTACTCACGCTTCACAATCTTCGGTTCGTCCTGGACGTCACAGCAGGAGCAAGGGACGCGATCGAGAACGGCCGGCTGGCATCCTTCAAGGCCGAGTCCCTGGAGCGACTACACACATTGGCCACATGACTGGATCAGTCTAGGACGCGTAGCGTTGGAGCCGTTGATCTTCCTCGTCGCGCTTGGCGCGGTCTTCTGGTTTCTCCTCGTCCGCCCGCAGAGGAAGCGGCAGGCTCACCACAGGTCGATGCTGGCCGATCTGTCGACGGGTGACGAGGTGATCACCGCCGGCGGCGTCTTCGCCAAGGTGCGCACGATCGCCGACGACCACCTCGTCGTCGAGATCGCGCCTGGTACGGAGGTCCGTCTCGCCAGGGAAGCGGTCGCGAACGTGGTTTCAAAGCGCGAGGAGCCCGCCGCTGACACCGAAAAAACGCAGCTAACCTAAGGGGTCGCGGTGGCTACCAGACGCGGAAATCTCACCCTGCTCGGCTTCGTCCTCGCGGCGCTCATCGGCGTCGCGCTCCTCGCGATCCCGCAGTCGCCGCTGCATCGCGAGATCAAGCTCGGCCTCGACCTCCAGGGAGGCGTCGAGATCGTCTTGAAGGCGGTCCCGCCGAAGGGCCAGGAGATCACCGACGAGAACATGGACCTCGCGATCGAGGTCATCCGGAACCGCGTCGACGCCCTCGGCGTCGCCGAGCCGGAGATCCGCCAGCAGGGCGCGGACCAGATCTCGATCCAGCTCCCGGGCGTCGACGACCCCGAGAAGGCGAGCGAGCTGATCGGCAAGACCGCGCAGCTTTGGCTCTTCGACGTGAACGAGAACACGCTCGACCCGACACGGGACGAGAACGGGTTCCCGGTTCCGTCCGCGAACCGGTTCCAGCTGCTGAAGGAGCTCCAGCCCCGGGTGAGGGAGGGGCAGAGCCCCGAGTTCTACCTCGTCGACCCGAAGGCGAAAAAGGTCATCTCCGGCCCCGAGGACTCCGAGGAGCGGATTCGCCAGTCGTATCGGACGCGCACGGGCAAAGCGATCCCGAAGGGCCTTCAGATCTGGGGAATCCCACCGAAGTCGATCATCCTCACCTGCGGCGTCGGCGAGCGCTACTGCCCGGGTGTCAACGAGGCTCCTCCCACGCGCAACTACTACTACCTCTTCCGCTTCGATCCGCAGAACAAGGAGAACCCCGTCCCGGAGATGACAGGCTCCGACCTGAAGCTCGACGGGACACGTAACGACTTCAGCCAGACCGACGGCGCGATCGTCCTCATGGAGTTCACGGACGACGGCGGCGACAAGTTCCACGACGTCACCCGCGACATCGCCCAGCGGGGACAGCTGCTCTCCGGCCAGGTCGGCAAGGACCGGGCGCTCCAGGGATTCGCGATCGTTCTCGACCGGGAGATCAAGTCGGCGCCGACGATCGACTGGGACCGGAACCCGGACGGCATCGCCGGCGGCTCGGCGGAGATCACGGGAATCGGTGACGTCAGCGAGGCGAAGGACCTCGCGCTCGTCCTTCGCAGCGGCGCGCTTCCGTACGAGTTCGAGCAGGTCGACTTCACCCGCGTCTCGGCGACGCTTGGAAAGGAGTCGCTCGACCAGGCGATCACGGCTTCCCTGATCGGCCTCGCGGTCGTCGCGCTCTTCCTGCTCCTCGTCTACCGCTTCCTCGGCGTCATCGCGATCCTCGGGCTCGCCCTGAACGCGGTCTTCCTCTACGCCGTCCTGGTGCTCTTCGAGGTCACGCTCACCCTGCCGGGCTTCGCGGGAATGATCCTTGCGATCGGGGTCGCGGCCGACGCGAACATCGTCATTTTCGAACGCATCAAGGAGGAGGCGGCTGCCCGCAAGTCGGTGCGTGCCGCCATTGCGGCGGGCTACAAGAAGGGCTTCGCGACGATCGTCGACGCGAACGTGGTCACGGCGATCACGGCGCTCGTACTGTTCGCGGTCGCGACGGGAGGCGTGCGCGGATTCGCGTTCATGCTGCTCCTCGGCACCGTCATCTCGATCTTCACGGCAGTCTTCGCAACCCGCGCCTTCCTCGGGATGCTCGCCGGCTTCCGCTGGTTCGACAACCCCAAGTTCATGGGAGCCGAGCAGCAGACGATGGCCCGCTGGCAGATGTTCGACGCGGTCGGCAAGCGACGGATCTGGTTCGCGATCGCGGGCGTCCTAATCGCCGCGTCGATCGGCTCCCTGATCTTCAACGGGCTGAACCTCGGGATCGACTTCCGCGGCGGCACGGAGATCGAGTTTGCGTCCGAGCAAGCCGTCGACCCGGCGGACGTGACCGCCAAGATGCGCGAGGTCGACCAGTCCGACGCGGTCGTACAGGGGCGCGGGGACGAGGCGGCGGGCGGAGGCTTCGAGGAGTTCACCATCCGGACCGAGCCGCTCGAGCCGGCAGGTGTGCGCGAGATCACCGGGGTGGTCACCGAGGAGTTCAACGGCGTGCAGCAAGGGGTTCGAAACGTCTCGGCGAGCTTCTCGGATCAGATCCTCCGCGGCGCGATCTACGCGATCCTGATCTCGTTCGTCCTGATCACGATCTACATCTCGCTCCGCTTCCAGTGGCGGTTCGCGGTGCCGATCCTGCGGACGATCGTCAACGACGGCCTGATCGCGCTGGGGATCTACTCGTTCTCGGGCCGGGAGGTGAGCGCGGCAACCGTGGCCGCATTCCTGACCATCATCGGCTACTCGATCTACGACACGATTATCATCTTCGACCGCGTGCGCGAGAACCTGCCGATCATGCGGCGGTCCTCGATCAAGACGATCATCAACACCTCTCTGTGGGAGACCGTCCGCCGGTCGCTGGCGACAACCATCATCACCCTGCTCCCGGTCGGAGCGCTGTACCTCTTCGGCGGCGAGGTGCTGCAGGACTTCTCGTTCGCGATCCTGATCGGCATCGGGATCAGCGCGTTCTCCACGATCTTCATCGCCGCGCCGTTCCTCGCCGTACTGCTCGAGCGCGCTCCGGAGTACAAGGGCCGCAAGGCTCTCGACGACGAGCCTGTGGAACGGCCTACGGAGCTCGAGCCCGAGCCGGTTCCCGTCGGTGCAGCCGACGGGGGAGACGGCAGTGGGGACGGAGAAGTCGCCGCACCTATTCCGGCCCCCGCCAAGGCGCCGGGCTCCGACGCGTCGAAGCGCGAGCGCCGACGGCAGCGCCGCCGCGCTCGCCCTCATGGCCGAGCCAGATAGCAACGGCGCGGCCCGGGACCTCCTCGAGCGCATCGCGCTCGCCGCTGTCGGCGCCGCCGCGCTGACGGCGGAGCGGGCGGACGCACTCGCCGACGAGCTCGCCGACCGTGGAATGGTGCGCCGCGACGAGGCGCGGGCGCTAATCGAGGAGGTTTCCGCGCGCTGGCGCGGAGACGCGACTCGCCTCGGCGAGAAGGCGGGGACGACGCTCGACCGGCTCTTCCGCGAGCTCGGCCTGGTAACGAAGGACGACGTGGAGGAGCTCGAGCTCCGGGTCGCGCAGCTCGAGCACCGCCTGCGGCTTCTGGAGGACCCCGCCGAAAGGGGTTCCACGCCGCCCGTGCAACACTGATTACGTGCCCCTTCAAGCGCTACACGCCGGCTTCTGGCCCGCGATCACGCGGCGCCAGAGCGCACTCTCCTCCTCACCAAGGCTCTCCAGCCTTGGCTCGTCGGAGTCCGCCCTCTGGCTTGGTGCTCGCGACCCAGAAGCGGGGCAGCACCACTTGAAGGGGCACTGATGGCTCAGGCGCCTCCGCGAAGCCTGGGGCGCATCTCCGAGATCGCCCAGGTCGCCGTCCGGCACGGGTTCGGCTACTTCTTCCACCGCAACAAGTTGGCCGACCTCGTCGGCGAGGACGGCCAGGTCGTCAGCGACGTCCCGTCCGAGCGCGGGCGGCACTTGCGGGAGATGCTCGACGAGCTCGGCCCGACCTTCGTCAAGTTCGGCCAGCTCCTCTCGATGCGGCCCGACGTCCTGCCGCCGGACATCATCTCGGAGCTCCGTGGCCTCCAGGACGACGTCACGCCGTTCTCCTATGAGGAGGCCTCGCAGGTGATCGAGGAGAGCCTCGGCCAGCCCGTCGAGCGGCTGTTCCTGGAGTTCGACCCCGTGCCGATGGCGGCCGCCTCGATCGGACAGGTGCACGGCGCGGTCCTGCCGAACGGCCGCCGCGTTGCCGTCAAGGTGCAGCGGCCGGGAGCGCCGCGGCAGATCGAGGCCGACCTCAACCTCATGTACCAGGCGGCGCGGCTCGCGAAGGAGCGAGTACGCGCGCTCGACTTCATCGACGCACGAGGGCTCGTCGACGAGTTCGCGCGCGCCATCCGGCAGGAGCTCGACTACCGCCTCGAGGCCCGCAACGCCGAGACGTTTCGCAAGAACTTCGCCGGACACCCGCACGTCAAGGTTCCGCGCGTCTACTGGAGCTACACGCGGCCGCGCGTGCTCACGCTGGAGCACATCGACGGGACGCAGCTGGCCGACGCCGACACCCTCGAGTACAGCGTTGAGGACCGGAGGAGGCTCGCCGAGGTGCTCGCCGACACGTGGATGACGATGATCTTCCGCCACGGCTTCTTCCACGGAGATCCCCACCCGGCGAACGTCCTCGTCCTCGCGCCCGACCAGATCGGCCTCGTCGACTTCGGGCTCGCGGGCCGTTTGACCGACGAGGACGTCTCCAAGGCAACGCGCCTGTTCATCGACGTGGCGAACGAGAACATCGAGGCGCTGCCGAAACGGCTCGGCGATCTCGGCGTCCGGTACCCGCTCGAGCGCGAGGAGGAGTTCGTCGCCGAGCTCCGCGAGCTCTTCTACCGCTACTACGGATCGACGCTCGAGGAGATCGACCCTCTCCAGGTCGTGCGTGAGGTCTTCGGGATGATCTATCGCATGAACCTGCGTCTCCCGACCAGGTTCGTCCTGCTCGACCGCGCGATCGCCACGCTCGGCTCGGTGACCGTCGAGCTCTCGCCGGACTTCAACGTCTTCGAGGTCGCCAAGCCGTATGCCCGCAGCCTGATGATCGGCCGCTACACGCCGGGACGCGTAGCCGCACGCGCGCGCCGCGAGGGCTGGAACCTCGCGCGCATGGCTGCCGAAGTCCCGTACCAGTTGCACGACACCCTCGAGCAGTTCCGTGACGGCCAGATCGAGGTCGGCTTCGTCCACAAGAACCTCGACGACCTCATAGACCGGATCGTCCTGACCATGAACCGGCTGGTCATCGCCCTGGTCGTGTCCGCCGGCCTTGTCGCGTCGAGCCTGCTCGGGATCTTCGCGACCGGAGGTCCCGAGATTCTCGGGATCAACGCGCTGTCCGTCGTCGGCTTTCTGGTCTCGGGGATCCTCGGGTTCTGGCTCCTCTGGGGCGTTCTCCGCTCAGGGCGTCTTTGACGCTTCCCTCTTTCGAGGGACGCGCGACACACGGAAAACAACAGATAGTGGGGCAATGCGGCCCGGGCTCCCCCTGCCCTCATCTCTGCACGGCTCGACAACGTTCTCGATCGCGCTGCTCGGCGGTGTCGTCGCCTATGTCGCGCTCTTGCTCGGCGACGTCGGCGGCAGCGGCTATGACGCCCTGCGGGACGTCTTCTCCTACAACGCTCTCCTCCTCGTAGCTGCCCTCTTCTGTCTCGCTCGGCCGGTGTTCCGGTCCGACGCGCGACTGCCCTGGACACTCGTCGGTCTCGGCCTGCTGGCGTGGGTCATCGGCGACCTCTACTACGAGCTCGCGTTTGCGAACGCCGACGAGGTGCCTTTCCCGTCGCTCGCCGATGGGTTCTACCTCTTGCTGTATCCGCTGATGTATGCGGGGCTGGCGCTGCTCCTCTACAGCCGGCTCCAGGACATCCGCACCGACCTCTGGGTCGACGGAGTCATCGCCGCCCTCGCGATCGCAGCAGTCGGCGCGGCACTCGTCTTCGACGTCATCGTCGAGACCACGGGCGGCGATTTCTGGACTGTCTGGACGAACATGGCCTATGTCATCGCGGACCTCGGGCTGATCGGCGTGGTGACCTTCGTCCTCGCCATCACCGGGTGGCATCTCGACCGCTCGTGGATCTTCGTCCTCGTGGGCTGCTTCGTCTTCAGCGTCGCGGACACGGCCTACCTCTACGCCACGGCCACCGAGACCTACCAGGAGGGCGCGCTCATGGACGCCGGCTGGCTCGCCGGCATCGCGTTGATCGCGGTCGCCGCCTGGCAGCCACGCCGTCCGGTCGTGGCTGTTCGCGTGGACGGGTTCTGGGCTTTCGCACTGCCGACGGTCTTCGGCGCAGTCGCGCTCGGCTTGCTCGTCTACGACCACTTCATGCCCGTCAACACGATCGCACTCGTCCTCTCCGGAGCCGCTGTGGCGGGGGTGATCGTCCGCATGGTCGTCACTTTCAGGCGCAACGCACATCTGCTCGAGACGAGTCGGCACGATGCGGAGACCGACGAGCTGACCGGGCTTGCGAACCGACGACTGCTGCTCCATGACCTCGAGAACCGGATCGAGGCCGGGGTGCCGACGCTTCTGCTCATGTTCGACCTTGACGGCTTCAAGTCGTACAACGACGCCTTCGGCCACGGGGCGGGGGACGCGCTCCTCCACCGGCTGGCGCTGAAGCTTGGCGTGGCCGCCGAGCCCTATGGGCGCGCGTACCGCATGGGGGGCGACGAGTTCTGCGTCATCGCCGACGGTGACAACCTCGACCGGGGTCGGATCATCTCAGCCGCGCTCAGTGCGCTTCGCGACGAGGGCGACGGTTTTCAGATCAGCTCGGCGTACGGCGCGGCGATGCTGCCGGCCGAGGCGGCTGAGCTCTCCGAGGCGCTTCGGATCGCGGACACGCGGCTGTACGGCAACAAGGACAGCCGCCGCGCGTCGGCCGGCAAACAGACGCGCGAGGTGCTCCTCAGCGTCCTCACAGAGCGGGACGCGGACCTGCGCGGCCACCTCTCCGCGGTCGCAAGGCTCGCCAGGGCTGTGGGCGAGGCGCTCGACCTGCCCGACGCCGAGCTCCACGATCTGACGCTGACGGCCGAGCTGCACGACGTCGGCAAGCTTGCGATCCCGGACTCGATCCTCTCGAAGGACGGGCCGCTCACGGAGGACGAATGGGTCTTCGTCCACCGCCACACCGTTGTCGGCGAGCGGATCCTCGCCTCCGCACCCGCACTCGCCCGGATGTCGCGGCTCGTTCCCTCGACCCACGAGCGGCTCGACGGCATGAGTTACCCCGACGGCCTGTCGGGCGAGGAGCAGATCCCACTCCTCGCGCGGATCGTCTCCGCCTGCGACGCGTTCTACGCAATGATCGAGGCGCGGCCCTACAGGCCCGCCCTGAGCGAGGAAAGCGCGATCGCCGAGCTCCGCCGTTGCAGCGGCACCCATTTCGATCCGGCGGTCGTCGAAGCGCTCATCGAGGTCCGCGGCCGGGCCTTTCAGCTCGTCGCTTAAGGAGGCCTAGCGGAACGACGGCTGTGCCGCAGGGCAGCGTTGCTCGCCCGAGGACCGCGTGCTCAGTCGCGCCCGTATCCCATCGATACGAACGCTCCCTGCGTCCTTGCCCCTCGGATCGACCACCGCACCCCTGCGACGAGCGACGTTCCACCAGGCCCTCGAGGCCGAGGCCGCTTCCGTCGGCTCTGGATTCTTCGTCGCAAATCTGCGCCAAAGGACACCTGTCGCCCTCCGGAGGCCGTTGCTAGCGTCGCCGGTATGACCAGCGCGCTGCTTCTCGCAGAACCGGAATCAGCGACGCGGGGCTTCCTCGAGCGCCACTTGCGGAAGGACGGGTTCGAGGTGCTGGAAGCCGTCGACGGGGAGGCGCTCGCGCTTGTGGAGCTTTCGCGACCGGACCTCGTTCTCGCCTCGGACTCGCTCGCGCTGGAGCTGTGCCGGCGGGTCTCCGACGTTCCGGTCATCGTGCTCGGCCGGCCCGACTCGGACGCCGTGGACCGCGTGCGCGCGTTCGCAGGAGGGTGCGACGACTATCTCGCGCGCCCGTTCCACTACGAGGAGCTGCTGGCGCGGATCCGGGCGGTCCTCCGCCGTGTCACCCCGCCCGAGCGCGACTACATCGAGGTGGGGGAGCTTCGGATCGATCGCGCCGCGAGGCGCGTCCTCGTCGCCGGGATGCCGGTCGTCCTCGCGGCCAAGGAGTACGACCTCCTCGTCAAACTGGCCGGCGACCCGACACGCGTGTTCACCAAGGAGGAACTGCTGCGCGACGTCTGGGGCTTCCGCTCGCTCGGCCGGACCCGGACTTTGGACTCCCACGCGTCCCGCCTGCGGCGAAAGCTCTCCGCCGCAGGCGGTGACTTCGTCAGAAACGTGTGGGGCGTGGGCTACTCGCTGCTGAACGACTCGGTGTAGCGGCTGAGCACGAAATCCCAGCCGGGGCCGTAGTTCGCGCGGCCCTCGGGGTCGTCCCAGCCGCGGTGCTCGAGGTCGACCCGAGTCTTGGTGCCCTCAGGCGTGAACCGGATCTCGAGCTCGGTTGGGCCGCGCTCCGGGTTCACGCGCCAGCGCACGAGGAACCGCTCGTGCGGCTCCCAGGCGAGGACGTCTGCCCACTCGGCCTCCTCGCCCTCCTCGCTCCGTTCGTACACTCGGCCGCCGACGCGCTCGTCGAAGACGATCTCGGCGACCTTGTCCTCGAAGATCGTGTGGCTTCTCGGCCACCAGCTCGTCGCATGCCGCGTGAAGGTCTCGAACGCGGTTTCCTGCGAGGCCTCCACCATGATCGTCTTGTTGATGGCCGCAAGCGCCTCCGTCGTGGTCATCCCTTGCTCCTTTCCCTCCGTTCGGCCTCGGCCTTGAAGTCGCCGAGCGCCTGATCCCAGAAGCGGTCGAAGTAGCTCCGGACGGCCGCGACGCCGTCCAGGTCGACGCGGTAGACGCGTCGCGTTCCTTCCGCCCGCTCGCGGACGAGGCCTGCGTCCTTCAACACCCGCAAGTGCTGAGAGACGGCCGGTCGGCTGACTGGGAGCTCACCAGCCAGTTCTCCGACGGCCATCGGCCTCCGGGCGAGCCGCTCGAAGATCGTTCGCCGAGTCGGGTCGCCTAGGGCGTTCATCGCTATTTCGTAAGCTTCCACTTACCGTAAGCGTACGCTTACGAGAAGTGGATGTCAAGCCTTGGCGTTCCCGCCTCCAGGTCGAGGAGCTGCCGCTTCCGCTCGAGCCCTCCGCCGTAGCCGACCAGGCTTCCGTTCGAGCCGACCACGCGGTGGCAGGGAAGCACGATGGGGATCGGGTTTCGGTTCATGATCGTCCCGACCGCACGGGCTGCTCGGGGGTTGCCGGCCTCCACGGCGAGCGACTTGTAGGTCGTGACCTCGCCGTACGGCACCTTCGCGAGGCGCTCGAGGATGTCGCGCGAGAAGCCTTCGCGGCCGCGGAGGTCGAGCGGCAAGTCGAAGTCGCGGCGGCGGCCCTCGAAGTACTCGTCGAGCTCGCGCCGCACGGGGTCGAGCTCGCGCGGCGCGCGCAGGACGCGCACGCCGAACGTCCGAGCGAGCGTCTCGGTCTCCCGGTCCGGCTCGGGATCGAACGAGATCCGGCAGAGCCCGCGCTCGGTGACGGCGAGGAGGAGCGGCCCAATCTGTGTGTCGGCGACGTCGAACGAGACGTCGACGAGCCCCGCCTCCGTCGCGGCTTCCCTGAAACGGCGGTCGAGTGCCTTTGGAACGGCGGTCATTGAAGCCTCCTTCGCAGGCGCCGCACCCCGGAGGAAGCGGCCTGGCGGGCAGCCTCCTCGCTGGAGCCGAGTGCGGTGCCGATGTCCGAGTAGGACAGGTCGTAGCCGTAGCGGAGCACGACCGCGGCGCGCTCCTTCTCCGGGAGCTCGTCCGCGAGATGCTCGATCTGCGCGTAGGTGGGCCGATCGTCCGTCGTCTCGCCGTCGAGCTCGGCAGCCGGCTCGGGGCGGCGTTTTCGGCCCTCGTCGACGGCGACCCGAGTTGCGATCGTGAAGACCCAGGCGCGCAGGTAGCGGCCATGCCGCAGGCTGTCGTAGCCGCGGAGCGCCCGGAGGAACGTCTCCTGGAACGCGTCCTCGGCCCGCTGCCGCCCGAGCAGGCGCACGAGGTGTACGAAGACGGCGTCGCGGTTCTCCGCGTAGAAGCGCTCGAACGGCGGGACGGTCATCGCTTCCATCATCCTCTTCAACGTGGGGGTCGCGGAGGGTGTGAGATGCGCGGTCGTCGGCCACGTTGAGTGGATCGACTTCGTCCGCGTGGAGCGGGTGCCGAAGCCGGGAGAGATCGTGACCGCGCTCGACGGTTGGGGCGAGGCCGCAGGGGGTGGGGCGATGGCTGCCCGGGAGCTCCTGCGGCTGGGCGCCGAAACGACGTTCTTCACCGCTCTCGGCCGCGACGATCTCGGTGTGCGAGCCGAGCATGAGCTGCGCAGGCACGGCCTGACGCTCGAGCTGGTGTTCAGGGACGCACCGCAGCGGCGCGGCTTCACCTTTCTCGACGAAGAGGGCGAACGAACGATCACCGTGGTGGGGGAGAAGCTCGTTTCGCACGCTGACGATCCCCTTGGCTGGGAGGGCCTCGAGTCGACGGACGGCGTTTACTTTTGCGGCGGCGATCCTGGTGCGCTCCGGCTCGCGAGGCGAGCGCGGGTGGTCGTCGCCACCGCGCGGGAGCTGCCCACGCTCGCTGAGGCCGGTGTCGAGCTCGACGCGCTCGTCCACTCGAGCCGGGACTCGAGTGAGCGCTACCGGCCGGGCGATCTCGACCCGCCGCCGAGGCTCGTCGCGACCACCGAGGGCGCCGCCGGCGGCCGCTTCACTGCTGATGGGGAAGAGGGTCGCTGGGCCGCTGCGCCTCTTCCTGGCCCACTGGCCGACGTGTACGGCGCCGGCGACTCCTTCGCCGCCGGCCTGACCTTTGCCCTCGCGGAGGGCCGCACTCCGCAGGAGGCCGTCAAGCTCGCTGCAGCCTCGGGCTCGCGCGCGATGACGAGACACGGAGCCGCTCGCGGCGGCGATTCGCTCGTCTGACAGAGTTCGCCCATGCCCGAGGATCACTTCGGCGAGCGAGTTGCCGAGCGCTACGACGAGTCGTCCCCAGAGATGTTCGACGCTGAAGTCGTCGACCCGACCGTCGACTTTCTCGCCGATCTGGCCGGAGAGGGCGCGGCGCTCGAGCTCGGCATCGGCACCGGCCGTATCGCGCTGCCCCTCTCCCAGCGCGGCATCCCGGTGCACGGGATCGACCTCTCGGGGGCGATGGTGGCGAGGCTGCGAGCCAAGCCCGGCGGCGATGCCATCCCCGTGGCGATCGGCGACTTCGCGACGACCACCGTCGAGGGGACGTTCACCGTCGCCTACCTCGTCTTCAACACGATCAACAACCTGACGACGCAGGAGGAGCAGGTCGCGTGCTTCCAGAACGTCGCCGCGCACCTCGAGCCGGGCGGCTGTTTCGTGATCGAGGTGGGCATTCCACAGCTCCAACGGCTCCCGGCCGGCGAGACGGTCCGCCCGTTCGACGTCAGCCCCCACCATCTCGGATTCGACGAGTACGACATCGCCTCGCAAGGGTTGATCTCCCATCACTACTGGCTGGTGGGCGGCGTGTGGGAGGCCGGGTCGACCCCGTTTCGCTACGTGTGGCCGGCCGAGCTCGACCTGATGGCGCGGCTCGCCGGCATGAGACTGCGCGAGCGCTGGAGCGGCTGGAAGCGCGAGCCGTTCACCAGCGAGAGCAGAAAGCATGTCTCCGTCTGGGACAGAACCGCTTCGTGACCTGACCGGTGGTGACGATCGACGATGTGCGAGCGCTGACGGCCGGTCTGCCCAGGTCGTACGAAGCCTCGGTGCGGGGCCGGGTCAAGTTTCGTGTCGGTCGGATCGTCTACCTGGCCTTCTCGCGTGACCAGACGGTGATGGGCTTCGCCTTCCCCAAGGAAGAGCGTGATGCGCTGATCCAGACCTGGCCCGAGAAGTTCATGCAGCCCGATCCGGGCGACCTCCGTTACAACTGGGTGCACGTCCGCCTGGACGCGATCGAGGAGCAGGAGCTGCTCGAGCTCGTCTTCGACGCCTGGCGGATGGTGGTGCCGAAGCAGCTCGCCGCCGCGTCGGACGAAGACCTGCGGCTCGGCCGAGTCGCGGACCTGTCCTGAGGTTCGCTGCCTTCGGCTAATCGTGGAGGACCTCGGCCAGCCATCGCCGGGCTTCCAGGACGAGCACGGCGTTCGTCTCCAGCGTGTAGTACGAGAGCGCCATCAGCGACTGAGAGAGCGCCAGGCCGCGAGCGCGAGCCCAGGTCGCGTCATCGACCGCCAGTGCGGCGCGGAAGGTCTTGCGGGACTCGCGGGAGAGCATCTTCCAAGCGACCATGACGTCGTAGGCGGGGTCGCCGACTCCGAGACAGCCGAAGTCGATCACGGCACTGAGGCAGCCGTCCACGGCAAGCAGGTTCCGTGCGTCGAGGTCTCCGTGGATCCAGACAGGCTTGCGCTCCCATTCGGGCGAGCGGAGAGCTGCTTCCCAGACGACGCTCACCGCACGGTCGTCGATCGCGCTGCCCAGGGAAGCAAACGCCGACCGGGTCGCCTCGTCCCGCTCCGCCAACGGCGCGCCGCGAAATGCGTTGTGCTCTCCGGGCGGCGGCCCGTCCGCCGGATCGATCCGCTGCAACGCCGCAACGAACCGCGCCAGGTCGCTCGCTGCCCGGGACACATCGGTCAGACGCGCCGGGACGACGTTCTCGCCCCTCAGCCAGCTATAGACGGACCACGGGAGGGGAAAGCCGTCGCCGGGCGCTCCCTTCGCGAGTGGAACCGGGACAGGGAGCGGGAGCAACGGCGCGAGCTTCGGCAGCCACCGGCGCTCCTTCTCCAGGACGATGCTGTCCCGCGGCCGGCGAGGAAGCCGGACGACCATGTCGTCGCCGAGCCGGTAAAGCGCATTGTCCGTGCCCATGGGGAGCACCGGTTCGATCGGAAGGTCAGCCCAGTGAGGGAACTGCTGGGTGAGCAGCCGCTCGACCAGAGCCGCATCGGTGTCCAGCTCGTCGGGGTGCATTTTTCTGTGAGGCATTGACGAAGTGGGAGACAGTGGTCTAAAGTGGGGGAAAGTGGGAGATTGCTGATGGCCCGGACATGCTGCTCGGAGAGTACGAACACACCATCGACGACAAGAACCGGCTCACCCTTCCGGCCCGGTTCAGAGACGCGTTGTCCGAGGGCGTCGTCGTGACGCGCGGCATGGACGGCTGCCTGTACGCGTACCCGCGGGCCGACTGGCAGGAGCGGTTCCAGTCTCGCGTCGCGGGTCTCGATCCGCTCAGCAGCGAGGGCCGCAAGCTGCAGCGCCACTTCTTCTCCGGCGCGGCCGAGGCGGAGCTGGATAAGCAGGGAAGGATCATGATTCCAGGAGCCCTGCTCCGCTACGCCGGCCTCGAGCGGGAAGTCGTTGTCGCCGGGATCCACGATCACCTCGAGATCTGGGATCGGGAGACCTGGCGGCGGGAGCTCAACGAGGTCGAAGGGAGTGCGGAGCATGTTGCCGAGCGTCTTGCAGCCAAGCGCGACTGATCACGTCCCCGTCCTCGCCGAGGAGGTTCGGCGCCTGCTCGACGTGCAGCCCGGGAACACGGTGATCGACGCGACCTTCGGGGCAGGCGGGCACGCCGCCGTGCTCGCCGAGGACCTGAAGGGCGAGGGCAAGTACGTCGCCATCGACAGGGATCCCAACGTCAAGCCGTACTTCGAGTCGTTCCGGCGCCGCGCCGGCGTCAAGACAAGGTTCCTGGCCGGGGACTTCGCCGACGTCCTGGAGCGGTTCGCCGACAACGGCCGCGGCGCCGACGCGATCCTCTTCGACCTCGGCGTCTCGAGCATGCAGCTCGACCGGCCCGAGCGCGGATTCTCGTACGCGGCCGATGCGCCGCTGGACATGCGCATGGACCCGACCGCGGACGTTTCGGCCCGCGAGCTCGTGAACGAGGCGAGCGAGCGCGAGCTGACGGAGATCTTCCGCTCGTACGGCGAGGAGCGCTATGCGCGGCAGATCGCGAAGCGCATCGTTCGTGAGCGGCGCGAGCATCCGTTCGAGACGACGGGCGAGCTCGTGGAGACGATCAAGGCCGCGATCCCGACGCCCGCCCGGTTCGGCGACGGGCATCCGGCCCGGCGGGTCTTCCAGGCGCTCCGGATCGCCGTCAACGACGAGCTGGGCGCTCTCGAGGCCGCCCTGCCCGCAGCGCTCGAGATGCTCGCACCGGGCGGCCGGATCGCCGTCATCAGCTTCCACTCGCTCGAGGACCGGATCGTCAAGCGGTTCTTCCGGGCGGAGGCACACGGCTGCACCTGCCCGCCGGACTTCCCGGTCTGCGTCTGCGGGAAGGAACCGTCGCTTCGCGTACTCACCCGGAAGGCCGTCCGGCCGAGCGCCCAGGAGATCGCGACGAACCCGCGCGCTGCGTCGGCGCGGCTCCGCGGAGCCGTCAAGAGCTAATGGCCGTCGCCGTCGCACGCGCTCGCCCGGCAGCGCGGCGGAAGCGTCGCGCCAAGGCCCAGCGGCGGACCGCCGGCGGTGCCGTCTGGATCGTCCTCGTCGGCGTCCTCCTCGCGGGGGTCGTGGCACTCAACGTTGCGGTGCTGCGGCTCAACCTCCAGTTCGACCAGCTCGCCCGCGACCGCGACAAGCTTCGCGCCGAGTCCGCCGAGCTCGCGTCCGAGCTCGCAACGCGTTCCGCGTCGGCGCGCACGAGCAGCCTCGCGCGGAACCGCCTCGGCTACCTGCCGGCCGACCCGGCTACGACGACCTATCTGGATCTCGGCGGGCCGTGAACCGGCGGCTGCCGAACCGCCGGATCAGGCTCCTGCTGGTCCTCTTCACGCTCGCCTTTGCTGGCCTCTTCGGCCGGGCCGTCTGGCTCCAGGCCGTGCACGCACGCGGGCTCGACCGGATCGCACAGGGCCAGCGCCACGCGACCGTCGCGGTGCCGGCGCCTCGAGGCGCGATGCTCGACCGGAACGGCGTACAGCTGGCGATCGGCCGGCGCGCCACGACCGTCTACGCAAACCCGAAGCACGTCGCCAACCCGCAGGCAGCGGCGATCGCCGCCGGCAAGGCGCTCCATCTCGACCCGGACAAGCTCTACGGGCCGCTGGCCGACCAGTCGCGCGGCTTCGTCTACGTCGCCCGAAAGGCCGACCCGAAGCGCGCCCACGCGCTGCAGCGCAAGGGCATCCAGGGCCTGGGCTTCTACTCCGAGGAGCGGCGCGTGTATCCGCAGGGGTCAGTCGGCGCCCATGTCCTCGGGTACGCGGGCGTCGACAACAAGGGCCTATCCGGCCTCGAGCTGGCGCTGGACGGGACGCTTGCCGGGCGTCCAGGGCGCGAGACCGTCGTCCGCGATCCGTTCGGCCGCGCGCTCGACGTCCTGCAGGCGACGCCGGCCGTCGAGGGTCATGACGCCCGCCTGACGCTCGATGCGACGCTGCAGGCGAATGCGGAGTCAGTTCTCCGCTCGACGGTGCGTCGCTGGGGCGCGCTGGCCGCGACCGCCGTGGTGCTCGACCCGCACGGCGGCGAGGTGCTCGCGCTGGCGGTCGAGCCGGGCTTCGACGCCAACCGCTTCCCGCAGACCTCCCGTGAGGTGCAGCGGAACCGCGCCGTCACGGACACGTACGAGCCGGGATCGACGCTGAAGGTGGTAACCGTTGCGGGCGCCCTCTCCGACGGGCTCGTGGAGCCGTCGACGGCGTTCACGCTGAAGCCGAAGATCCAGGTCGCCGACCGCGTCATCCAGGAGGCCTACCGCAAGGAGACGGAGCGCCTGACGGTTGCAGAGATCGTCTCGCACTCCTCGAACGTGGGGACCATCACGCTCGCCCAGCTTCTCGGCCGGGAGCGGCTGACCAAGTGGCTCGGCCGGTTCGGGTTCGGGAAGAAGACCGGCATCGACTTTCCGGGCGAGACGCAGGGGATCCTCCCGAGCTACTGGTCGGGCTCGACGATCGGAACGCTGCCGATCGGCCATGGCATCGCCGTCACGCCCGTGCAGATGGCGACCGCCTACGCCGCGGTCGCGAACGGGGGCGTCTGGAAGCAGCCGCATCTGGTCCTGTCGAATCGCGTGAAGCAGCGGCGCGTCATCTCGCGCGCGGTCTCCGAGCAGTTGATGGCGATGATGCGCGACGTCGTTCTCGAGGGCACCGGCACGGAGGCGGCGGTCGAGGGCTATCAGGTGGCGGGGAAGACGGGGACCGCGGCCAAGCCGGACCCGCGTGGCGGCTACTCGACCTCCCGCTACGTCGCCTCGTTCGTCGGCGTGGTGCCTGCGAGTGACCCGCGGCTCGTGATCCTCGTCACCGTCGACGAGCCGAGCACGATCTGGGGCGGCACCGTCGCGGCGCCGGCGTTCCAGCAGATCGCGCGCTTTGCCCTTCAGTACCTCGAGATCCCGCCCGACGCCGCCTCCTGAGCTAGCCTCCAGCCGATCGATGGATCTCGAGCGGCTGATCAGCGCGCTCGGACCCCTGGAGGTCCGCGGGGGCGCTCCGACGGACATCACCGACCTCGCCTACGACACGCGCGCGGTTCGCCCGGGCGCGCTCTTCTTCTGCGCCCCCGGCGAGACGGTCGACCGTCACGACCTCGCCGGCGAGGCCGTCGAGCGCGGCGCGGTTGCGCTCGTCGTCGAGCGTCCACTCGACCTGGACGTCCCGCAGCTGCTCGTGGACTCGGCCCGGGACGCGATGCCGGTCACGGCCGACGAGTTCTTCGAGCGGCCCACCGAGGAATTGCTGCTCGCCGGCGTCACCGGCACGAACGGGAAGACGACCACCGCGTACCTGCTCCACTCGATCTTCGACGCGGCCGGCATGCGCCCCGGCCTGATCGGGACGATCGAGTCGCGGGTCGGGGGCGAGTCGCGGCCCGCCGTGCGGACGACGCCGGAGTCGATCGACCTCCAGCGCACGTTCCGGGAGATGCTGGACGCCGGCGACCGCAGCGCCGTGATGGAGGCGACCTCGCACGGCTCCGTCCTCGGCCGCCTCGATCGTGTCCGGTTCAAGGCGCTCGCATTCACGAACCTGACGCAGGACCACCTCGACTTCCACGGCACGATGGACGAGTACTACGAGGCGAAACGGAGGCTCTTCACCGAGCACGAGCCGGCGCCGGCCGCGGCGATCAACGTGGGCGACGAGTGGGGACGGCGCCTGGCTGAGGAGCTTCGCGAGCTGGACCGCGCGCCGCTCCTCACCTTTGGGCTCACCGACGAGGCCGAGGTCTGCGAACGGCCCACGAGCCCGCTTCAGGGCCGCTTCAACCATGAGAACACGCTTGCCGCCGTTGCCCTGGCACGCCTCGTCGGCGTGCCCGAGGCGGCCATCGAGCAGGGCTTGGCGGAGGCGCCGAGCGTCCCAGGGCGCTTCGAGTCGGTCGATGAGGGTCAGCCGTTCTCGGTGATCGTCGACTACGCGCACACGCCCGACTCGCTTGCGAACGTCCTTCGGACCGCGCGCGATCTGGCGACCGGTCGCCTCATCTGCGTGTTCGGCTGCGGCGGCGACAGGGACCGCGGCAAGCGGCCGGAGATGGGGCGGATCGCTGCGGAGCTCGCGGACGTGCCGATCGTGACCTCGGACAATCCACGGAGTGAGGCTCCGCTCGCGATCATCGACGAGATCCTCGCCGGGATGAGCCCCGAGCCGGAGGTCGAGCCCGACCGCCGAGCCGCGATCGCCAAGGCGGTCGGTCTCGCGCGCGAGGGCGATGTCGTCGTCATCGCCGGAAAGGGCCACGAACAGGGGCAGGAGTTCGCCGACCGCAAGCTGCCGTTCGACGACCGGGAGGTCGCCCGGGAGGCGCTTCGGCGGCTGGGGGCTCCGGCGTGATCCCGCTTCCGGTTCGAGAGCTCGAGGGGCTCGGTCGGCTCGAGCCGACGGCCGAGAAGGTCACCGGCGTCCAGATCGACTCCCGCCGGATCGGGCCGGGCGATCTCTTCGTCGCGGTGCGTGGCGGAGTCGCCTACCTCGAGGAGGCGCGCAAGGCCGGCGCCGCCGCAACGCTCGTCCCGGACGACGACTTCGTCGCCATGGCCGCGATCGGGCGCGCCGTGCGCGATCGCAGCAGCGCCGACGTGGTCGGGATCACGGGCTCGACGGGCAAGACCTCGACGAAGGACATCCTCGCCGCGCTCGTTCGCCCCCACCGGAAGACGGTCGCCGCCGAGGCCAGCTATAACGCCGAGCTCGGCGTCCCGCTCACGCTCGCCCGACTGGAGCCCGACACCGAGGTCCTGATCGCCGAGCTCGCGATGCGCGGATTCGGCCAGATCCGCGACCTCTGCGAGATCGCGCGGCCGACGCTCGGCGCGATTACGGCGGTCGGCCCCGTCCACCTCGAGTTCGTCGGCGACGTGGCCGGCGTGGCGCGGGCGAAGGCCGAGCTGCTCGACGCACTCCCGCCCCGAGCGGCCGCCGTGGTCCCGGCCGACGCCCGCGAGCTCGAGCCGTACCTCCGCGAGGATCTGAAGACGATTCGGGTCGGCGAGGATGTCCAGCTCCGCTCGTGGACGCACGGCCACCTCGAGGCAGAGGTTCTAGGCGAGCCTGTCTCGCTGAAGCTCCCGTTCCGCGAGCGACACCAGGCCGAGAACGCGCTCGTCGCGCTGGCCGTCTACGCCGCGCTCGGGCTCCCGCCCGCCAAGGCCCACGAGGGTGCGAGCCGGATCGAGCTCTCGGGCCTCCGCGGCGAAGAGATCGCCCTCGCGAACGGCGGGGTCCTCATCAACGACTGCTGGAACGCCAACCCGGCGTCGATGCGGGCTGCCCTTGCCGAGCTCGCAAAGCGGAACGGCGGCAGGCGGATCGCCGTCCTCGGCGGCATGGCCGAGCTGGGTTCCGAGGGATCGCACTACCACCGCGAGATCGGCGAGCTCCTAGGTCCCCTCGACCACGTGATCGCCGTCGGTGAGCTCGCCCGCGCATACGGCACGGGCGACTGGGTTGCGGACGCCGATCAAGCAGCGAGACGGCTTGCGGAGCTGCTCGAACCGGGCGACGTCGTGCTCGTCAAGGGCTCGCGCTCGGTAGGCCTCGAGGCCGTCGCACAGAAACTGACCAACTAATGGAACGAGTCCTCGCCGCGGGCCTGCTCGCAATGCTCATCTCGATCGTCGCGGGACCGAAGTTCATCGACTTCCTCCGCCGCAACGAGATGGGCCAGCACATCCGCGAGGAAGGCCCGGAGGGCCACAGGATCAAGCAGGGGACGCCGACCATGGGCGGCCTGTTGCTCGTCTTCTCGGCGACCGTCGCCTTCCTGACGCTGAGCCAGTACACGACAGAGGGACTGGCCGTCTTCGGCGTGATGCTCGGTTGCGCCGCCGTCGGGTTTGCGGACGACTACACGAAGCTCCGCCACCGCCGCTCGCTCGGCCTCGCCGGCCGGTGGAAGCTCGTCCTCCTGGCGGCGATCACGGTCGGGCTCGCGCTCGCCGTCGAGGACGTGAACGCGCCGAGTGAGATCTACGTCCCGGTCGTCGACTGGCGCTTCGGCCTGTCGCTCGGCTTCTACCTCCTGCTCTTCCTGATCGTGGCCGGGGCGGCGAACGGCGCGAACCTGACCGACGGGATCGATGGCCTCGCTGCCGGGATCGGGATCATCGCGCTGCTCACCTTCACGGCGATGAACGTCGTCGCCTATACGCGGTCGGGGCAGTTCCAGGCCGAGCAAGATCTGGCCTCACTGGACATGGCGATCCTGGGTGCAGCGCTGATCGGAGGCGCGATTGGGTTCCTCTGGTACAACGCATTCCCCGCCGAGGTGATCATGGGCGACACCGGTTCCATGGCGATCGGCGGCGCGATCGGGGCGTTCGCGGTCATGAGTCGCAGCGAGCTGCTTCTGCTCCTCATCGGCGGGATCTTCGTGATCGAGGCGCTGTCGGTGATCCTCCAGGTCGCGTCTTTCAAGTACTGGGGGCGCCGGATCTTCCTCATGGCGCCGATCCACCACCACTTCGAGATGAAGGCCTGGTCGGAGACGAAGATCATGGTGCGCTTCTGGATCGTCGCCGCGATCCTGTGTGGCGCCGCCTTCGCGCTCTACTACCGCTACTTCCCGGCCTTCCGCCCCGACCTCGTCGGATGACCGCGCTCGTCGTCGGCCTGGCTCGCTCGGGCCGGGCGGCCGCATTGGCGCTCGCGCGGCAGGGCGACCGCGTCGTGGTCGTGGACCGCTCCCCGGAGGCCGATGCCGGGAGGCTCGTCGAGGCCGGCGTCGAAGTCCACCTCGGAACCGAGGAGACCACGTTGCTGGAGGGAGTCGACGTCCTGATCAAGAGCCCCGGGGTGCCGTCGGAGGCACCCCTCGTCACCGCCGCCCGCGAGCGCGGCATTCCGGTCTGGAGCGAGATCGAGCTCGGCGGCCGCCTGCTGTCGACGCCGATCCTCGGTGTGACCGGGACGAACGGGAAGACGACGACGACCGCCCTTCTCGGCGAGATGCTTGCCGCGCCCGTGGCGGGGAACATCGGCCGAGCGCTGACCGAGCTCGACGACGGGGGACGCTGGATCGTGTGTGAGCTCTCGAGTTTCCAGCTGGAGGACATTCACCAGTTCCGGCCGCAGATTGCAGTGCTCCTGAACCTCGAGCCCGACCACCTGGACCGGCACGGGACCTGGGAGGCGTATCGCGACGCGAAGCTCCGGATCTTCGAGAACCAGGGGCCCGACGACGTGGCGGTCGTCCCTCGAGGGTTCGGCGAGATCCCGGGCCGCGCTCGGCGTGTCGAGTTCTCCGCCGACGACGACCTTCCGGCCGAGCCGCGAATCCCTGGAGAGCACAACCGCGAGAATGCCGCCGCTGCCGTGGTCGCCGCCCGTGAGGCGGGAGCCGGCGAGGAGCAGATCGCCGACGCGCTGCATGAGTTTCCGGGCGTGCCGCATCGCCTCGAGGAGGTCGCGGAGATCGGCGGCGTGCGCTTCGTCAACGATTCCAAAGCGACCAACGCCGCGGCGGCACGCCGCGCGATCGCGTCGTTCGAGGAGCCATTGCACGTCATCCTCGGCGGGCTCGGCAAGCACGAGAGCTACGACGGGCTCGCGGTCGACCTGCGAGCTCGCGGCGCCCGGGCGTATCTGATCGGAGCAGCGGCGGGCGAGCTGGCGGCTGCGATCGACGACTACGAGCTCTGCGGCGACCTCCCCACCGCGGTGCACGCCGCGGCCGACGCCGCGAAGCCGGGCGAGGTCGTCCTGCTCTCGCCCGCCTGCGCCAGCTACGACCAGTTCGACGACTTCGAGCAGCGGGGTGACGAGTTCCGCCGCCTCGTTGAGGAGCTCCGGTGAGGTTCCTCACGACCCTGGGGCGGCGCTGGCAAGGGAGGCAAGCCCGAGCCGCGCCGGACAGTGCAAAGAGGCACGGACAAGCGGGTCGGGCGAAGCATCCCGCAGCCAGCGTGGTCAGCCTTCGGTGGAGCCCGGCTCCGCCGGGCGGGAGCCGAAGGCGGCCAGGCTCGTGAGGAAGGGTCAGTTCGAGGGGCAGCTCCTGCTGCTGATCACCCTCGCGCTCGTCGCGTTCGGGCTCGTGATGGTCTTCAGCGCCACCTCCGGACAGGCGACGCTCGGGAACGGGGACGCCTCGTACTACCTGCGCAAGCAGGGTCTCTATGCGCTCGTCGGCGTCGTCCTGCTGGTGCTCCTTCGCCGGACGAGTTACCGAAGCCTGCGGCCGCTCGCGCCCACGCTGCTCGTCGGCAGCCTCGGCCTGCTCCTCGCCGTGCTCGCGATCGGGACGACCGTCAACGGCGCCAAGCGCTGGCTCCAGTTCGGCCCGGCGGTCTTCCAGCCGTCCGAGCTCGCAAAGCTCGCACTCGTCATCTGGCTCGCCGCCTACCTATCCCGGCACCCGGCGCCCCGGACGCTCGGCGAGCTCTTCAAGCCCATCGGGCTCGTCATCGGCGTCTTCTGCGCGCTCTTCCTCGCCGAGCCCGACCTCGGGACGGCGATCACCGTCGTCGTCATGCTCGGCGGCGTCCTCGTTGTCTCCGGCGCCCCCGCCCGGCTCCTTGCCAGTGCAGGTGCGGTCGCCGTCGGCCTCGTGTTGACCGCCGCCTGGTTCGAGCCGTACAGGCGGGCGCGTCTGCTGAGCTTCCTCAACCCGTGGGACGACCCGCAGGGGGCCGGCTACCAGACCGTGCAGGCGATGATCGGGCTCGGCTCGGGCGGGATCTTCGGGGTGGGGCTCGGCGAAGGTATCTCGAAGAACTTCTACCTCCCTGAAGCCCACACGGACATGATCTTCGCGATCGTCGGCGAGGAGCTCGGGCTCGTCGGCACGACGGCGCTGATCGGGGCCTACGCTGCCTTCGGCTACGCGGGCTTCCGGCTCGCCCTCGGCTGCAGGGATCCGTTCGGAAAGCGGCTCGCCGCCGGGATCACGACGCTCATCTGCGGCCAGGCCCTCATCAACGTCGCCGCAGTCATGGGCGTCGCGCCGCTGACGGGGATCACCCTGCCGTTCGTGTCGTACGGTGGGTCGAGCCTCATCGTCGGCCTCGCGGCCGTGGGCATCCTCCTTAACATCGCGGGCGACCATGGCCGAGCAACCAGGGCCCAGGTGCCTGATCGCGGCAGGAGGAACAGCCGGACACGTGCTCCCGGCAATCGCAGTCGGCGAGGCGCTTCGAGATCGCGGAGCGGCCGTGATGTTCGCAGGGTCGCCGGATCGCGTTGAGGCGCGCCTCGTGCCCGAAGCCGGGTTCGAGCTCGAGTCGTTCCCGATCTCGGGCCTGCCGAGGCGTCCGGGCGTCGAACTTGTGCGATCGATTTTCCGCGCCGGCGGCGCGGTCCGCGAGAGCCGCAGGATCCTGAAGCGGCGGCAGCCGGACGTCGTCCTCGGCGCTGGAAGCTACGTCGCCGGGCCGATGGTGCTCGCGGCGGCGATCATGCGGATCCCCACGGCGCTGACCGAGGCAGACGCGCATCTCGGCCTTGCCAACCGGCTCGCGGCGCCCTTCGCCGAGCGTGTCTTCCTCTCGTACGAGCTGGACGGGCGCGGGCCGCCGAAGTATCTCGTCGTCGGCCGGCCCATCCCCAAGCGGTCGCGTTCGCTGCCGCGGGCAGAGGCGCGTCGACGGCTCGGCCTCCCATCCGACGCGAAGATCCTCGGCGTGTTCGGAGCGCGCGCCGGCGCCAAGAGCCTCAACGACTTCGCGGTCGAGACCTGGGGCGAAGGGGGGCCCGTCGTCCTCCATCTCTCCGGCGAGCGCGATCACGACGAGCTGCAGCCGCGAGTGCGGCGCCCGGACTACCACCTGCTGCCGAGCGTTGACGACTTCGGAGCAGCGCTCTCGTCCGTCGATCTCGCCCTGTCGAGATCGGGTGGAACCGTCTGGGAGCTGGCGGCGGCGGGGCTGCCTGCCGTGCTCGTCCCGTACCCGCATGCGACGGCCGACCACCAGACGAAGAACGCTCGCTACTTCGAGGGGGGCCGCGGGGCCGTTGTCGTGCCCGAGTCCCGGCTGAACGACGCGGCCGGCATCGTGGAGTCGCTCCTGGCGGACAATGCCCAGCTTCGAGCGATGAGCGAGGCGATGCGCGCCCTCGCGAAGGATGACGCCGCCGACCGGATTGCCGAGGAGGTGCTCGCGCTTGCGGCCGCTAGCCGGTAGGCGGCTGCATTTCGTCGGGATCGGCGGCGCCGGCCTCTCCGGCTACGCGCTGCTCGCGAACGCCTGGGGTGCCGATGTCTCGGGCTGGGACCGCTACGAGACGCCGTACCTCGCGCATCTGCCGCCCGAGGTCGACGTCACGATCTCGGCCGAGCCCGATACCCCGGAAGGCGCCGAGACCGTCGTCTCGACCGCGTTCAGCGGCCTCGTCGAGGGGCGATCACGTGCCGAGTTCTTGGCCGAGCTCGTCTCGCTCCAAGACTCGATCGTCGTCGCAGGCGCGCACGGAAAGACGACGACCGCGGCCATGATTGCGTTCGTCCTCGAGCGCCTCGGCCGCGATCCAGGGTTCCTGATCGGCGCGGAAGTGCCGCAGCTGGGGTCGAATGCCCGAGCGGGCTCGGGCTGGCTCGTCGTCGAGGGCGACGAGTCGGACCGGACGATCGAGCTGCTTCGTCCCAGGATCGCCGTCGTCACGAACGTCGACCTCGACCACCACACGGAGTTCGCGTCGCGCTCCGAGGTTGGGGAGCTCTTCGAGCGCTGGCTCGAGGGCGTCCCGAAGACGGTTCGCGGAGACTCACTCGAGCCGTACGACGGCGAGCTCACCATCCCCGGCAGGCACAACCGGCTCAATGCCGCCACGGCGCTCGCAGCACTGGAGCACGCCGGCGTGGACGGGCGCGAGGCGTGGCCGGTGTTGCGCGAGTTTCGTGGCGCCGGGCGCCGACTGGAGGAGGTCGGCGTTGCCGGCGACGTCCGGATCGTGGACGACTACGCGCACCATCCCGCCGAGATACGCGTGACGCTCGCAGCGCTGCGCGAACAGGGCATCGGCCGGATCCTTGCCCTCTTCCAGCCTCATCTCTACTCCCGGACCAGGCATCTCGCGCGCGAGACGGCGGCGGCGCTGGCCCAAGCCGACGTCGTCGCGGTGACGGACGTCTACGCAGCCCGGGAGGAACCCGTCGCGGGCGTCAGCGGGAAGCTCGTCGTCGACGCGCTTGCCGAGCTCCGACCGGGGATGACGATCGGCTGGACGCCGTCCGTGGACGACGGCGCGCGCTTCCTCGCGCGTCGTGCGCGGCCGGGTGACGTCGTCCTCACGATCGGAGCGGGCGACGTCGACCGGGGCGCCGACCTCGTCTTCGGGGAACTCGCTTGACGATCGAGGAACGCGTGCCACTTTCGCGGTTCACGACGCTCGGCACCGGTGGTCCTGCGCGCTGGTTCGCCAGGCCCGAAACGGCCGAGGACCTCGGCCAGGCGCTGGCGTGGGCCGCCGAGCGCGAGGCTGCCGTGTCCGTGGTGGGGCTGGGCTCGAACCTGCTCGTGGCAGACGAGGGCGTCGAAGCGCTCGTTCTGAAGCTGTCCGGGGAGCTCGCGGCGGCCGAGGCGGAGGGCGAGGTGTTGCACGCCGGTGGAGGAGCCCCACTCGCGGTCTGCCTCCACCGTGCACGGGCCGCGTCGCTGGGAGGGTTCGAGTTCGCCTGTGCGATCCCCGGGACGGCCGGCGGTGGCGTCTGGATGAACGGGGGCGCCTACGGTGGAGACATCGCAGGTGTGCTCGAGCGGGCACTCGTGGCGGATGCCTCCGGCTCCTCGTGGCGCACGCCGGAGGAGCTGGGTCTCGAGTACCGGCGCTCGGCGCTGCGCCCCGGCGAGGTCGTCGTGGCGACGGAGTTTCGCCTGCGGCCGAGGCCGGTCGAGGAGATCAAGGCGACGGTCGCCAAGATGCAGGCGGCGCGCAAGGCGGCGCAACCGACGAACAAGCGGACGTTCGGGAGTGTCTTCAAGAACCCCGAGCAGGAGTTGTCGGCGGGGCGGATGCTCGAGGCCTGCGGGCTTCGCGGCCACCGCATCGGCGGTGCGCAGATCTCGCCGAGGCACGCGAACTTTATCGAGAACGCCGACGGCGCCCGGTCGCTCGACGCGATCGAGCTCATGACCGAGGCGCGCAAGCGGGCGCTCGAGGAGTTCGGCGTCGAGCTCGAGCACGAGGTTCAGCTGCTCGGCCCGATCGGGCTCCCGGCCGCGGGCGATCGGGTGTAGGAGCGACCCCCGTCGCGGCGAAATTGGTCCGGTGGCCCGTACGGCTGTCTTGGCGTCCCCTGCCCTCAGGCTGGTCCCTTCCGGCCGCTCGCTCGCGATCGGCTTCGGGCTCCTCGCCGCCGCCTTCGGGCTCTTCTTCGCCGCACGCGAGACGGCCGTCTTCGCCGTTCACGAGGTGCAGGTCGAGTCGGTCCCGAGCGGGCAGTCCCGCATGGTCGACAGGGCGCTGTTGGGCCTTCAAGGGACGAGCCTGCTCCGGATCGATCAGGAGGACATCCAGCGCCGCCTCGACAAGCTGCCGCACGTCCACCTGCTCGGCTACGACCGTGCCTTCCCCAACACCCTTCGCGTCGAGGTGAGCGTCGAGCGGCCGGTGGCCGTGGTACGGCGAGGCGACGAGAACTGGCTCGTTTCGGCCGAGGGGCGTGTTCTTCGGCCGCTCGAGCGCCGGCTCCGCCGACCCTTGCCCGTGGTCTGGATCGGGCGCACGGTGGATCCACACGTGGGCTCGATCCTCGGAAGCGCGGAGGCTGCGCGGGCGATCCGGACCGTCGCCGCGATTCGGGCCGCGGCTCCCGGTCTGTCGCCGCGTGTGTGGTATGTGAAGACTGGAGAAGGCGGAACCGCAGCAGCGGTCCTGGACGACCGCTTCGAGATCCGGCTGGGCTCGGCGTCGGATCTTCCGCTGAAGCTCGCGGTCTCGCGCCGCGTCCTCGCGACCTTGCGTCGCGAAGGCGACGTCGCCGCGTATCTCGACGTCAGCGTCCCGGAACGTCCCGTCGTCGGCGAAAGCATCGAGTCTCAGGTTGAGCCTGAGACTGCTGCGCCGGAAGACGCGTTGACAGGCCAATAGATCGCACTTAGTCTGGGGCGTTGCCGGTGGCTTGCAAGCCGTGAGCTACAGTCGAGCTTGAGGCGGAGGGACGTTGAGCGTACGCGATCAGACAGGGAATTACCTGGCAGTGATCAAGGTCGTCGGGGTCGGCGGCGGCGGATCGAACGCGGTCAACCGCATGGTCGACGCAGGCCTGAGCGGGGTGGACTTCATCGCTGCAAACACGGACGCCCAGGCGCTCCTCGTCGTTGACGCGGACATGAAGGTCCACATCGGCGCCGAGTCGACGCGCGGCCTCGGTGCAGGGGCGAACCCGGAGGTCGGGAAGGCCGCGGCGACCGAGAGCCGCGACGAGCTGAAGGACGCGATCAAGGGCTCGGACATGGTGTTCGTGACGGCCGGCGAAGGCGGCGGCACGGGCACTGGCGGCGCGCCGATCGTCGCCGAGATCGCGCGCGAGCTCGGAGCCCTCACCGTCGGCGTCGTCACCAGGCCGTTCGGCTTCGAGGGCCGCAAGCGCGCCGACCAGGCCATGATGGGCATCGAGGAGCTTCGCGACAACGTCGACACGCTGATCGTGATCGAGAACGACCGCCTTCTCCAGGTCGTCGAGAAGCGCACGTCGATCGTCGACGCTTTCCGGATGGCCGACGACATCCTCCGCCAGGGAGTCCAGGGGATCACCGATCTGATCACGGTCCCTGGAATCGTCAACCTCGACTTCGCCGACGTGCGGGCGATCATGTCCGACGCCGGCTCGGCGCTGATGGGAATCGGCACCGCGTCGGGGGAGAACCGTGCGGCTGAGGCAGCGCACACCGCAGTCTCCTCGCCCCTGCTCGAATCGTCCATCGAGGGCGCGACGGGAATCCTCCTGAACATCAGCGGCCCACCCGACATGGGGCTGTTCGAGGTGAACGAAGCGGCCGAGGTCGTCACCAGCGCAGCGGATCAGAACGCCAACGTCATCTTCGGTGCAGTCATCGACGACGCGCTGAACGACGAGGTTCGAGTCACGGTGATCGCAACAGGCTTCGGCCCGCAGGCGCACCGGCGTCGCCGCCGCACAACGGTGCCGGAGGAGGAGCCGACGCCGAGGGCGCCTGAGGACCGCGAGCGCGAGCGCGAGCGCGAGCGCTTCGAGGTGTCGGACGAAGAGCTCGAAGTGCCCTCCTTCCTCCGCGAGTAGCCCGCGAGCCACCAGAACCCTCGGCGGTAGCATCCGGCGCGTCGTGCAGACGCTGCGCCGAACCCCGCTCCACGAGCGACATGTCGCACTCGGCGCGCGTCTCGTTCCCTTTGCAGGCTGGGAGATGCCGGTGCAGTACGAGGGCGTGATCCCCGAGCACCGGGCCGTGCGCGCGGACGCCGGCGTCTTCGACGTCTCGCACATGGGTGAGCTGGAGGTCGAGGGGCCGAAGGCGCACGAGTTCCTGCAGGGAGTCCTTTCGAACGACCTCGATCGCATCGAGCCGGGCCAGGCTCAGTACACGCTGCTGACGAACGAGCGCGGCGGGATCCTCGACGACCTGATCGCCTACCGGCTCGAGCCCGGCCGCTACCTCCTGATCGTCAACGCATCGAATCGGGATACCGACTTTCAGTGGCTGAAGGAACGCGAGATCCCGGGCTCGGACGTGCGGGACATCTCCGACGACTACGCGCTCCTCGCCGTCCAGGGGCCCCGGTCGCTCGAACGTCTCGGCCTCGACGACGCGGCGGCGTTCACGTTCTCGATGGACGAACTCGACGGGATCGAGGTGATGGTCAACCGCACCGGATACACCGGAGAGACCGGCGTGGAACTCATGGTTCCGGCCGACGATGGGCCGGCGCTCTGGGACGCCGTCCTGGCTCGTGGGGTCAAGCCGGCCGGACTCGGCGCGCGCGACACGCTCCGCCTAGAGGTCTGCTTCCCGCTGCACGGGAACGACATCGGCTCGGACACGGACGCCATCTCCGCCGGCCTCGGCTGGGTGTCGGCGCTCGACAAGGACTTCACGGGAGCGGAGGAGCTGCGCCGCATCAAGGCCGAAGGCCCCGCACGGAAGCTGGCGGCGTTCGTGATGGAGGAGGCCGGGATTCCGCGTCAGGGCATGCCGATCGACGGCGGCGGCGAGGTCACTTCTGGGACGCACTCGCCAATGCTCGACAAGGGCATCGGCATGGGCTACGTCGCCGCCGAGCAGTCTGCCCCCGGCGAGGAGCTGACGATCGACGTGCGCGGCCGGCAGCGGCACGCCCGCGTGGTCGAGAAACCGATTTACAAGCGCGAGGAGAATTGATGGCGGCAGCGGAGAGCTACCCGGACGAGCTGACCTACCACCCCGAGCATGACTGGGCGCGCATCGAGGACGGCGAGGCCGTGCTGGGGATCACTTGGTACGCGCAGGACGCGCTCGGCGAGCTCGTGCACTTCGAGCCGCCGGAGGTCGGCGCCTCGATTGCGAAGGACGGCGCCTACGGAGAGGTGGAGTCGGTGAAGGCGGTTTCGGATGTCGTCTCTCCGCTCTCCGGCGAGGTGCTCGAGGTCAACCAGGCCGTCGTCGACGGGCCCGAGACCGTGAACGACGATCCATACGGCGACGGTTGGCTGATCAGGATCCGGCTCTCCGATGCGTCGGAGGCGGACAGCCTCATGGACGCCGACGCGTACAAGGCGCATCTCGCCGAGCAGTGACTTACGAGACGCTGACCGCCGCCGATCGCGAGGCGATGCTGGAGACGATCGGCGTCTCGAGCATCGAGGAGCTCTTCCGGGACATCCCCGTCGGCGTTCGCTTCGACCGGCCGCTCGAGCTTGGCGAACCGCTCACGGAGCAGGAGATCTTCGAGCGCCTGGACGAGCTGGCGGCGCGGAACGTCCACGCCGGCGAAGAGCTCTCCTTCGTCGGCGCGGGGGTCTACGACCACTACGTCCCGGCCGTCGTGGACTACATCCTCAGCCGAGGCGAGCTGCTGACCGCCTACACGCCCTACCAGCCGGAGATGAGCCAGGGCGTTCTCCAGGCGATCTTCGAATACCAGACGGTGATCTGCGAGCTGACCGGAATGGACGTGTCGAACGCGTCCGGCTACGACGGGACGACCGTCGCCGCGGACGCCTGCTACATCGCGAAGCACGCCACCGGCCGGTCGAAGATCGTCCTCGCAGAGACCATCAACCCTCAGGTGCGCCAGGTCGTCCGCACCTACGCGCCGGGGTTCGGAATGGAGGTCGTGGACGTGCCGCACCGCGACGGCGTCACCGACCCCGACGAGTTTCGGGCCGCCGCCGAGGACGCAGCCTGTGCGATCTTCCAGCAGCCGAACTTCTTCGGCTGCCTGGAGCCGGGGCCCGAGCTCGCGGCGGCCGCGACCGACGCCGAGGCGCTCGCCGTTGCGCACGTCGACCCGATGTCACTCGGTGTGCTCGAGGCGCCCGGCAACTACGGCTGCGCGATCGCGATCGGCGAGGGGCAATCGGCCGGCAACCCGCTCTCCTACGGCGGACCGCACTACGGGTTCGTCGCCGCGCGCGAAGAGTTCACCCGCCGCATGCCAGGCCGGATCGTCGGCGAGACGACCGACGTCGAGGGACGCCGAGGCTACGTCCTCACGCTCCAGACGCGCGAGCAGCACATCCGGCGCGAGAAGGCGACGTCGAACATCACGACCAACCAGACTCTGCTTGCGCTGGGCGGCCTCATCTATCTGTGCTGGCTGGGGCCCGAAGGGCTGCGGGAGGTGGGCGAGACCTGCATGGCGCTCGCCGAGCACGCGAAGGAGCGGCTGGATCTCCCACTGCTGTTTCCGGAGCAGACAACGTTCAAGGAGTTTGGCGTCCGCGTCGGACGGCAGGCGCAGCAGGCCATCAGGGAGGCGCGAACGCACGGCCTCAACCCCGGCTACCCGGTCGGGCGCGACTACCCCGGGATGGACGATGCGCTCCTCGTCACCGTCACCGAGCGCCGTACCCTCGACGACATCGAGCGCCTGGCGGACGCGCTGGTGGAATGAGACTCGTCTTCGAGAAGTCGCGTCCGGGCCGTCGGGCGGGCCGAGTACCGCGCCCGGCCGAGCTGTCCACGCCCGCCGTCCCGGAGGAGCTTCGCCGTGAGCGGCCTGCCCGCCTGCCGGAGATCCCCGAGATCGAGCTCGTCCGCCATTTCACGGAGCTGTCGACCCGCAACTTCGGGATCGACACCGGCTTCTACCCGCTCGGGTCCTGCACGATGAAGTACAACCCGCGCGTCAACGAGCGGGTCGCCGCGCTCCCCGGCTTCCGCGACCTCCACCCGCATCAGGACGAGGAAGGCGCGCAGGGAGCGCTCGAGCTGATGCATGACCTCCAGGAGATCCTCGCGGAGGTCACCGGGCTCGACGCCGTTTCGCTCCAGCCCGCGGCCGGCTCGCAGGGGGAGCTGACCGGCCTGATGCTCATGCGAGCCTACTTCGCCGACCGCGGCGAGGCCGAGCGGCGCCGGACGATCGTCGTCGCCGACACGGCGCACGGCACGAATCCGGCGAGCGTGACCATGGCCGGCTTCGAGCTCCAGAAGGTCGCGACGGACGCCCGAGGGAACATCGACCTGGACGATCTCCGGGCCCGTGTCGACGGCTCGACGGCCGGCCTCATGCTGACGAACCCATCGACACTCGGCCTCTTCGACGAGCACATCGAGGAGGTCGCGAAGATCTTTCACGAAGTCGGCGCGCTTCTGTACTACGACGGCGCCAATCTCAACGCCGTGTGCGGAATCTCGCGGCCGGGCGACATGGGCTTCGACATCGTCCACTACAACCTGCACAAGACGTTCTCGCAGCCGCATGGGGGCGGCGGCCCTGGAGGAGGACCGCTGGCCGTGCGCGACGTCCTCGAACCGTTCCTCCCGGTGCCCGCTGTCGTGCGCCACGGCGAGCGCTTCGGGCTCGACTTCGACCGTCCGAAGTCGATCGGGAAGGTGCGTGGCTTCTGCGGCCCCTTCGGCGTCTTCGTCCGGTCATACGCCTTCATGCGTGCGTACGGGCCCGCATTGAAGGAGATGTCCGAAGTCGCCGTCCTGAACGCGAACTACCTGCTCGCGCGGCTGAAGGACGCGTACGAGCTGCCGTTCGACCGGCTGTGCATGCACGAGTTCGTGCTGTCGGCACGCCGGCTGAAGCGCGACCACGGAATCACCGCCCTCGACGTCGCGAAGCGGCTGATGGACTACGGGTTCCACCCGCCGACGATCTATTTCCCGCTGATCGTCCCGGAGGCGCTGATGATCGAGCCGACGGAGACGGAGACGAAAGAGACGCTCGACGCGTTCGCCGACGCCATGGACGCGATCGCGCGCGAGGCCGCGGAGCAGCCGGAGGTTCTGAAAGAGGCGCCGCACGGACGTCCCGTCCAGCGCCTCGACGAGGTGAAAGCTGCCAAGCACCCCGTCGTCAAGTACGCGTTCGACGACGACGACGCTGCCGCCGAGCCAGCCGCGGCGGGCACCGCCGAAGCGCCGAAAGGCGTCTAGCGGGCCTGCCGGCGTCGTGGCGATGCGGTGGACGCGGCCTGCGCTCGACGCGCGGCTCGACGCACTCGAAGAGCGTTACGAAGGGCGCGCATTGATCAACGCCGTCGTCGCGTTCGCGGAGACGCTTACCGACGAGGACCGGCGGGTGCTGCAGGACGCGCTCTTGGCGCGCGGGAAGCGGCAGCGCCTCCAGCGGCTCGAGCGGGCGCATTGGGCGGATGAGG
>DATFOC010000009.1:0-14656 GCA_035265935.1 Gaiellaceae bacterium | reverse complement strand
AGGTAGCGCGTCGTCTCGACTTCCCGGCCTTCGACCACCTCGTAGCCCATGCCGAGGAAGATGTCCTCGACCTCCCGCCGCACCTGTGTGATCACGTGCAGGCGGCCGCGCCGCTGAGCTTCACCTGGCAACGTGATGTCGAGCTGCTCCTGGCCGAGAGCCCTGTCAAGCTCTGCGCGCTCGAGCGCCGCCTCGCGCTCGGCGACCGCCTGCTCGATTCGCTCGCGAGCCGCGTTGAGCGCCATCCCGATCTCGCGGCTGCGAACCGCCCGCAGCGCCTGCTTCAACTCGCTCTTTCGGCCCAGGTAACGGACGCGGGCCCCGTCCAGCTGCTCGGGAGTGTCCGAGCCTGAGACGGCGTCGAGCGCCTCGGTGACGAGGGCGTCAGTGTCCAAGAGGGCCCCGGGTCGTGAGTCGTCGGGCCGGCAGCTCTGGCGTCAGCGCCGGTCCCCGGACTCGAGCCGGGGCCGGGTAAACGGGGAATCCAGGCGCCTCTCCACCATGCGAACACGATAACGGAGAATGCGGCCGTGGACGCCTACGCCCCGTTCGCGGAGATCTACGAAGAGTGGTCGGCGCCGATGACCGAGGACGTCCCGTTCTACGTCGGCCTGGCTCAGGAGGCCGACGGGTGGGTAGTGGAACTCGCCGTCGGAACCGGACGGGTTGCGGTCCCGGTGGCGCAGGCCATCGGCCGGCCGGTGCTCGGGATCGACCGCTCTGCCGCAATGCTGGCCAAGGCGCGGCGGGCCGCAGACGAGGCGGGCGTCGAGCTCGAGCTGCGAGAAGCAGACATGCGCGAGCTCTCGCTGGACGAGCCGGCGGCGCTCATCTACTGCCCCTATCGCTCTTTGCTGCACCTGCCGACCTGGGCCGACCGTCGACGGGTGTTCGAACGGGTCGCCGAGTCCCTGAAGCCGGGCGGCCGCTTCGCCTGGAACGCCTTCGTCTTCGACCCGCACATCGCGGTCAGGATGGATGGCGTCGCAAGGCCCCACCTCGACTCGGAGACGCTCTGGGAGTACGTGGCCCACCGGCCGCAGGACAACCGGATCGACATCACTGCGTACATCGGCGAGCCTGGGCTGGGCCGTCGCGACCTCCAGCTGTGGTGGCTGACGCGATCCGAGTGGGAAGGGCTGATCGACGTGGCAGGGCTTGAGGTGGAGGCTCTCTACGGGTGGTTCGACAAGCGGCCGTTCGACGACGAGAGCCCGGAGTTCGTGTGGGTCGCCCGGAAGGCTTGAGAGGGCGCGCCGGCGAAGCCGGCACACCCGCTCCCACGGCGGCGCCGAGTCGGCGCCTCAGCCTCGGGTCGAGCGTCTACGACGCCATCGCGGAGCTCTACGACCCGTGGTCGCTGAGCGTGACCGAGGACTTGCCGTTCTACGTTGCCGAGGCGAGGAAGGCCGGCGGGCCCGTCGTCGAGCTGGGCGTCGGCACGGGTCGGATCGCGGTGCCGACGGCGGTCGCCGGGGTCTCCGTCATTGGTGTCGACTCTTCATTGGGGATGCTGGAGGTGTGCCGGCGCCGGGCGGCGGAGGCGGGTGTCACCGAGCTGCTCGATCTCCGCCTGGGCGACATCGCAGATC
Organism: Gaiellaceae bacterium; assembly: GCA_035265935.1. Lineage (GTDB taxonomy): Bacteria > Actinomycetota > Thermoleophilia > Gaiellales > Gaiellaceae > JACDAN01. Next base: position 13,064 of record DATFOC010000009.1, on the reverse strand, counting down.
CCCCGGTGAGCGAGCGCGTCTCGCTCGTCACGTGTCCATTCCGGTCGTACCTCCACCTGACGAGCGCGCCAGCCCGGCTCTCCGCCCTCAACGCCGCCCGCGACCTCTTGCTCCCGGAGGGTCGCTTCATCTTCGACGTCTTCGCCCCCTACCGGGACGACATCGAGGAGACGCACGGGCGCTGGATCGAGCGCGAGCCGGGCATCTTCGAGCGAGCGGACTGGGATCCGGAGGAGCGCACGCTTCAGCTCTCCGTGCGCGGCGAGGCGGGGGAGTCGACGATGCGGCTCGCCTGGATCAGCGCCGACGAGTGGCGCCAGGCGCTCGAGGAGGTGGGCTTCGAGGTCGAGCGGGTCTACGGCTGGTTCGACTACCGGCCTTTCACGCGGCAGGAGGACATGATTTTCGTGGCGCGGCGTCGCTAATCGCTGAAAGCCTCACGACTTTCAGCGACCCTTGGAACCGCAAAACCCGTTCGGCGACGAGGAGCTAGAGCAGTTCGATTTCGTCGCCGGCGGCGACTTCGCCACCCTGGACGACTCGGGCGAGCATGCCGCGCCTGCCGTCGAGCTCGGTTTGGAGCCCCGGGCGGATCTCGTCCATCCGCGAGCATGGGTCGCAGACCATCGTGATCTCGAATTCCGCGCCGCCGACGCGCAACCGCTGGCCGACCGGCCACGTGCGGACATCGTCGCCCTCGATCGTGAAGTTCTCGCGGATGCGGCCGTACTCGAGGCCGAGCGCATCGAGATGCTCGGCCGAGGCGAACAGCACCTGCCGCTTGGTTCCCGGACGGGCATGCGCGCATCCCTCGAGGCCGTGCTCCTCGAGCGCCTGGACGCGGTCGCGCGCGTCCATCCGGCCGCTGCCCTTGGCCGGCGAGGTCCACAAGCCCGCAAGATGCGCCATCACGCCGACTTTACCTGGAGCCCCGACCGGCAATACATGTCAGCATTACCGGTCGGGGCTCAGACGTCGGCGCCACTCGTACAGTGCGAGCGCGCCGGCGATGGCGACGTTCAACGACTCCGCGCCTGATTCGAGCCGAATCGTTGCGCTTTCGTCACACTCGGCGAGGATCCGCTCGGGGAGCCCTTCTCGCTCCGCGCCGAGCACAAAGGTCGTTCCATCGCCGGGATCCAGCTCGTGGAGCGGCTTTCTGCCGTGCGCGACGAGTGCGACGCGCCGACCGGGAGCCTCCTCGAACTCAGCCGTCGGGACGCGGAAGATCGCGCCCGACGATGCCCTGAGCGCCTTGGGCCCCGTCGGATCTGCGCAACCTACGGACAGCGCGATGAACGCCGGCCCGAGTCCATCCGCCGCTCGAACTAGCGTGCCGATGTTGCCGGGATCGGCAACCTTCCAGAGAGCAAGCCCAACAGGAGGTGGAGTCCGTGCATCGAGTCGGGGAAGATCTTCACGACGAAAGACGCCGATCGCTCGCGGCGGGTGACCGAGGACCGAGACTTCTGCGAGCAGCCGAGGCTCGACGAGCTCTCCGCTGGAGAGACCGTCAACGGGCCGGTCGGCGTCCAGCAGAAGATGGACTGGTTCGAGTCCGGCCGCGAGCGCCGCCGCGACCAGATCTTCGCCCTCACAACTGAACAGCCCGCTGCGGTCGCGTTGGCTTCGGGCCGCGAGCCGGCGGACGAGCCGAAGCCGCGGGTTGGACGGCGAGGTGATCACTCGGGCGCGCCCAGCCACTCGAGCCACTGGCCGTGGAAGCCGGCGTGCGCGAGCAGCAGCTCCTCCCCATCGGGAAGAAGCCGGGCCCAGATGCCCCAGTAGCCGTGCTCGTCGGGCCTCGGCCGGGCGGTCCAGAGATAAGCCAGCGGAAACTGCCGGCCGGCCTCCTCGAGCGCCCCGACGATCCGGTCGTGGCCCTCCTTGCCCAGGTATCCGATGACCGCCGTCGCGAACACGACCGTCAAGGCACCGAGCTGCCGCTCCGCGAGCAGGTCCGGCAGCCGCTCGACCGCGTCGCCGCGCTCGAGCGTCGGGGGCTCCGAGCGAAGGGTCTCGACTGCGCGGTCGAGGCGCTCGAGCCTTGCCGTCTGATCGGCCCAGACGAAGGACTTCAGGAGCAGCGCGTCATGTGGACGAGTCAGGTCGATCGGCGAGAGGTCCACGCCTCGGCGGTGGCGGACGCGCGGCCCGAGACGCAGAAGCTCCGCGGGGACCGGCCCTCGCTCTTCGCCGGAGAGCGAGAGCGGCGCGTTCTCGGCGCCCCAGCTCCCCGCGTCGTACCGGTAGCGGTACCGGTCCCAGAGGAGATTGAGACCTGCGCTCGACCCGAGCTCGAGCAGGTCGATGATCTCGACGCCGGCGCGTCGAGAGATGTCGAGGAAGCACGGCAACAGCACCCAGCTGCGCTGGACTTCGTTCGTCTGGACGCCCCGATCGTGCACGAACCGCCGAAGCCAGTCGCGTCGCGCCTCGAGCACCGGAACCGGGTCGCCCCAGGGGTCGAGCCCTTCGGAGAGCGCGAGATAGTGCAGGCCGCCGAGTAGCTGGAGCGGGCGGTCCCAGCGACTGTCGTCGACGATCTCTCGCACGGCCGGCTCGAGAGCGAGGCGGCGGCAAAGCTCGGCATAGAGCGGCGAGCCGCTACGCTCGCACTGCACCGCCTGGTGGAGAAAAGCCCGCTCGAGCTCGGCGGTCAGCTCTTTTCGAGCGCGGTCTTCGCCTGTTCGGCGATTTTCCCGAACGCCTCGGGATCGACCACGGCGATCTCGGCGAGAACCTTGCGGTCGAGCTCGATCCCCGCCTGCCGACAGCCCGCGATGAACTGGTTGTACGACAGCCCGTGGCCACGCGCGGCCGCGTTGATCCGGATGATCCAGAGGCGCCGCATGTCGCGCTTGCGCGCCTTGCGGTCGCGATAGGCGTATTTGAGCGAGTGCTCGACCTGCTCCTTGGCGGCACGGTACGTGGAGTGCTTGATGCCGACATAGCCCTTGGCCGCCTCGAGCACCTTGCGGCGCTTCTTGCGCCCGGCGACTGAGCGCTTCACGCGGGCCATCTAATGACCGCCTCTCTTGCCGCCGAGCATCCGGAGGACCTCGCGGTAATCACTGCCGGAGAGGGAAGCGGGCCGGCGGAAACTACGCTTGCGCTTCGCGGACTTCTTCTCGAGGTTGTGGGCCTGAGGCCCCTTCCGGCGCAGGATCTTCCCCGCTCCGGTCAGCTTGAACCGCTTCTTCGCTGCTCTGGATGTCTTCTGCTTTGGCATCTTTGGAAACTCCTGCGTTCTTCGTGGGCCCGAGCACCATGACCATGTTGCGGCCGTCGAGGAGCGGCGGCGACTCGACCACTCCGAGCTCCTTGACGTCCTCGGCCAACCGCATCAGGAGGTCGCGTCCCCGCTCCGGATGGGTGGTCTCCCGCCCGCGGAACATGATCGTGACCTTGACCTTCGCGCGCTGGTTGAGGAACCGGACGACGTGGCCCTTCTTGGTCTCGTAGTCCTGGACGGCGATCTTCGGCCTGAGCTTGATCTCCTTGACGTGAACCTGGGACTGGTGCTTTCGAGCTTGCTTGGCCTTCTGCTCCTCCTGGTACCGGTACTTCCCGTAGTCCATGACCCGGGCGACCGGCGGCTGCGCCTGCGGCGCCACCTCGACGAGGTCGAGGTTCTTGCCGTAGGCATAGTCGAGGGCTTCGCTGGTGGCTTTGATCCCGACCTGGGCGCCGTCCTCATCGATCAGCCGAACCTGTGGGACGCGGATCCGTTCGTTGATCCTCGTCTGGGGTTCGGGCGGTGGCTGCTCCGGTCGGGCAAACCGCCGTGGCCTCAAAGGCTCTTCACCAAGCTCTTCTGCTCCTCCTTCTCAACGACAAAACCGCTGCACGCAGCGGCTTCAGACATTTCCTCGACTCGCTTGAACCCCCGGCTTCGCGTCTCCACGCCGCTGAGGGTGAGGAACGGCTGCGCCCCTGCTTGCAGGCTCACAGACTAGCAGCCAGTTCTTTCACCAATTCGTCGAGACTTCGTGTCGATTGCTCGCCGCCGCGCGCACGGACGGCGAGCGCGTCTTCCGACTCGCGGTCGCCGTAGACGATCGTGTACGGGGTCTTCTCCACCTCGGCGTTCCGGATCCGCTTGCCGACGGTCTCGTCCGAGTCGTCGACCTCCACCCGAAAGTCCGAGAGCTTCTCGGCCAGTGCGCGGGCAGCCTCGCGGTGGTCCTCGCCGACCGGGATGATCCGCACCTGGACGGGCGCGAGCCAGAGCGGGAAGGCCCCGCCGTAGTGCTCGATCAGGATCCCGATGAAGCGCTCGAATGACCCGTAGAGCGCCCGGTGAACCACGTAGAGCGGGTGCTGCTGGTTGTCGGTCCCCATGTAAGTCAGGCCGAAGCGCGACGGCATCTGCGAATCGAGCTGGATCGTGCCCATCTGCCACTTCCGGCCGAGCGCGTCCGTCATATGCAGATCGATCTTTGGCCCGTAAAAGGCGCCCTCCCCCTCGGCGATCTCGTACCGGATCTCGTTTAGCTCCAGCGCCGTCCTCAGAGCGCTTTCAGTCATGTCCCATTGCGCGTCCGTACCGAGCTTGTTGTCGGGACGTGTCGAGAGCTCCGCGCTGGCCGTCATTCCGAAGAGCTCGTACAGGTAGCGGGCATACTCGACGACGTCCGCGATCTCGTCCTGAATTTGCTCCTCGGTGCAAAAGATGTGCGCGTCGTCCTGTGTCACGTGGCGCACACGCAGCAAGCCGTGGAGTGTGCCCGTGAGCTCGTTACGGTGCAGCGGCGCCGGTTCGGCGTACCGGACGGGCAGCTCGCGATAGCTACGAAGCTTGCTTCCGAAGAGCAGCATGTGGCCGGGGCAGTTCATCGCCTTCATCGCCCAGCGCTCGTCCTCATCGACCTCCACCTTGAACATGAGGTCCTCGAACTTCGGGAAATGCCCCGAGGTGATGAACGTCGTCTCGTCGTAAATGATCGGCGTCTTCACTTCGAGGTACCCGCGCCGCGCGTTCTCGCGCCGTCGGATCTCCTCCAGCTGCTGCCAGATGACCATCCCCTTCGGATGCCACAGTGGCGAGCCGGGCGAGCGCTCGGAGAAGTGGACGAGATCGAGGTCCACGCCGAGACGCCGGTGATCCCTACGGTGCGCCTGCTCGATGCGCTCGAGGTGGGCGTTGAGGTCGTCCTCAGAGTAAAACGCGGTGCCGTAGATGCGCGTGAGCTGCGTGTTCTTCTCGTCCCCGCGCCAGTACGCGCCCGCGAGGCCCGTCAGCTTGAGTGCCTTGATCGGCTTCGAGTCCTGGAGGTGCGGGCCGCGGCAGAGGTCGGTGAACCCGCCCTGCGTGTAGAGCGAGATGTCGCCCTCCGCCGTGTCGACGAGCTCGACCTTGTAGGGCTCGCCCTCGTCCTCGAACCGCCTGCGCGCCTCGTCGCGGGAAATCTCCTCCCTCGCCCACGAGCGGCCCTCTGCGAGCTCGCGGCGGATCTCCTCCTCGATCCGCTCGAGCGCGTCCTCACCGATCGGCTCGGCGAACTCGAAGTCGTAGTAGAAGCCGTTCTCGACCGGCGGGCCGATCGCGATCTTGACCCCCGGGTAGAGCCGACGAACGGCCTCCGCGAGCAGGTGCGCCGCGGAGTGGCGGAGCACCGCGAGCGCGTCGGGATCGTCCGTGTCGCGCGTGGTCAGGATCTGGATCGGCTGCCCGTCCTCGAGCGGCGCCCGCAGGTCCTGAACCCGGCCGTTCGAGCGGACGAGCACCGCTTGTTCAGCGAGTTTCGGCCCGATCGCGGCGGCGGCGTCCAACCCTGTCGCGCCCTCGGGAAGTTCAAGCTCCGACGAATCGGGAAGGAGTACGCGCATGGAAGAAACGGTACCGCAGCACCCCAGAGACGACGATCGAAACGACGAGGCCGAGGGCACCCCGGTGCCGGACCCCGAGGAGGAGACCGGAACCGCGGAGGACGTCCCTCAGGCGGACTGAGGAAAGGAGCCTTCAGTGGGACAAGCTCACCAGATCCGCGACTTGATGACGGAGAACCCGTGCGCGATCGACGCCGAGAAGCCCGTCGCCTACGCGGCGAAGATGATGCGGGACGAGGACGTCGGGCTTGCGCCGATCGTCCAAGGCGACAGGCTGGTCGGGACGCTCACGGACCGCGACATCGCGATCCGCGTCGTCGCGGAAGGGCGCGACCCCGAGTCGACGACGGTTCGGGAGGTCGCCTCGACAGACCTCGTCACGATCGACCCGGAGCAGAGCCTCGACGAGGCGCTTCGTCTGATGGCGCAGCACCAGGTCCGGCGCCTCCCTGTCGTCGAGGAGGACGGCCGCCTCGTGGGCGTTCTCGCCCAGGCCGACGTCGCCCGACACGGCGAGGACAGCGAGACCGGCCAGGTCGTCGAGCGGATCTCGCAGTAACACTCGACTGCCCAGAAATAATGGCGAGCCTCGCCCAGTGCGCGGCTCGCCGTCCGTATGCCCCGTATGCGACGGCGCCCCATTCCTCAATGCGGTTGATCGCGGTGCTCCGGCACTAAGATCGGCACGTGCGACCCAGGCCGGCGAGACTCGACCGGCTTCCGCCCCAGTACTTCACGCAGCTCCTGGCCAGCGTGGCGCGAGCGGCCGCCGCGGACGGGCCGCCGCTGATCGACCTCGGTCGCGGGAACCCCGAGGTCGGGCCACCACCGCACGTCGTCGAACGCCTGGCCGAGGTCGCGCGGGAGGATCGCGCGCACGGCTACCCGCCCTTCCGAGGGCTTCCCGCGCTCCGCGAGGCGATCGCCGAGCGGTACCGGACGCTGTACGGCGTGGACTTGGACCCCGACACGGAAGTCGCAGTGGTGCCGGGGACGAAGACGGCACTCGTCGAGCTGGCGGTGGTCCTCGCGGAGCGGGAGAGCACCGTGCTCCTCCCCGACCCGGGTTACCCCGACTATCCCTCCGGATTGGCACTGGCCGCCGCGAAGCTCGTCCCGCTCCGGCTCGACCCCGCCGCCGGCTGGGCGCCCGCGTGGACCGAGGCCCCTCGCGAGGATGTCGCGGCTGCATACCTCAACTACCCGTCGAACCCGTGCGCAGCGGCGGCGCCGGCCGGGGTCTTCGAGTCGGCAGTTCGCTTCGCCCGCGAAACGGACGCGGCCGTCGTCCACGACTTCGCGTACGGCGATCTGATGTTCGACGGACGCAGCCCGGAGAGCTTCCTCGCGACGCCGGGTGCCAAGGAGGTCGGCGTCGAGATGTTCTCGATGTCCAAGACCTACGGCATGGCCGGCTGGCGGCTCGGCTTCGTGCTCGGCAACGCCGAGATCGTGGAGCGTGTCGACCTGCTCCAGGATCACGCGCGGGCAGGGATCTTTGCCGCTGTTCAGGAGGCCGCAATCGCCGCGCTCACCGGGCCCCAGGACTCCGTGCAGGAACGGGTCGCCCGGTACGAGGCGCGGAGAGACCACGTGGTCGAGGCGCTCAGCAGCACCCGGGTGCCGCCGCCTGTCTCGGAAGGGAGCTTCTACGCCTGGCTCGAGCTGCCGGAAGGGGTCACCGTAGAGCGGCTGCTCGCCGAGGCGAGGGTCGCGCTCGCGCCTGGCGAGGGCTTCGGCGCCACAGGCACCGGCTGGGCGCGGCTGTCGTTCGCGGTGACGGACGAGCAGCTCGAGCGCGGGCTCGAGCGGCTCGTCCCTTCGCTTTCCTAGACGGTCACGACGCCGCGGCAGACGCCCCCGCCGACCACGGACCGGGCCGTGGCGACGATGCGATCGCGGCCGGCAGCGTTGGCGATCCGCCGGTTCACCGAGAACGATCCGCTCGGCGGCCGCGTGATGCGGCTGTCACGGAAAACGACGACGCCGTTCCGTCTGATCAGGACGTTCCAGCGGCGACCGTTGCGGTTCTGGTCGACCTCGAACTCCGTTTCGACGCGCCGTCGTCGTGCTTCGCCTTGAGCTTCCAGTTCGCTCCGAGGCCGGAGCAGACGCCGGTCCGCACCACGCCGGGGTTGTTCTTGGCCGGGGCGACGGCGGGAAGCGCCACGACGACCGCCAGAAGCGCTGTGATGACCGTGAGCTTGCGCATTTCTACCCCCTTGGACTAGCCAGGATGACGCTAGCTCCCTGCTCTCCAAGCGCGGGCAAGGCCTTGGTTAAACGTGTCCAAGGCTGCCCGCAGGCGTGCGGCGCTACCGGTACCGGTAGACGATCCGGCCGCGGTCGAGGTCGTAGGGCGACAACTCGACCTTCACCCGATCGCCGAGAAAGAGGCGGATGCGGTACCGCTTCATCTTGCCGGCGGAGTAGCCGAGGGTTTCGTGGCCGTTGTCGAGGCGGATCCTGAACATGGAGTTGCGAAGCGCCTCGATCACCTCGCCCTCCATCTCGACCTTCTCTTCCTTGCCCAAATCTCGTCCCTTCGGGTGGAGAGGTCGTGACCGAAGGCTCGGCCACGACCTGCTCGAACCTAGCGCCTAGGCGCTGATCGGGGCGACGTTCGTCGCCTCGGGGCCCTTCTGGCCCTCGCGCTCCTCGAACTCGACGCGCGCGCCTTCGGTGAGGCTTTTGAAGCCCTCTCCGGCGATGTTGCTGTGATGGACGAAGAGATCCTTGGAGCCCTCGTCCGGGGTGATGAAGCCATACCCCTTGCTGTCGTTGAACCACTTGACGGTTCCGCTAGCCATAAAAACACCTCCCTCAAATTGCACGAACAAGTAGGAAGGCGCCTTGCGCGAACCGGACTCGCTCTAGATTTGCCCCAGGACCCTAGCAAGCCTTGAGCGCCGAACCCCTCCCGGCAATCCTCCATGAGCGCTTCTTGCGCTGTTCCGCGCAGCATGCGTTCGCGGTCTACACCGACAGGATCGGCGAGTGGTGGGACCCGAACTACTCCGCGAACGCGGAGACTTTTCGCGCGGTGACGATCGAGCCGCGCGTCGGCGGCCGCGTCTTCGCGACGCACGAGGATCTCGGCGAGCACGACTGGGGTGAAGTGACGGCCTGGGAGCCGGGACGGCGGTTTGCCCACACGTTCACGCTGGCCCAGGACCCGCAGGCGCCGAGCGAGGTCTCCGTCGAGTTCTCCGACGACGAGGGCGGCTGCGACCTCCGGTTCGCCCACGGCGGCTGGACGGAGGCGAACGCCGGCGACCGCGCGAAGTTCAACGACTGGCCGGTTCTGCTCGAGCGGTTCGCGGAGCTGGCCGAGAGCCCAGCGTGAGCGTTACCCGTCAGCCGTGAATCGGCTGAACCCCGCATGGAGCTCATGCAGGACGAGAGGCGCATCTCCCAGCAGCTGCGCCTTGCCGCGAATCTGCCCGAGCGCTGCTTCGCTCGCCCTCCCGTAGACGTCGACTTTCACGAGCGTTAGTAAGTCGGCGAAGCTGCGAAAGACAGGCCCGGCCACGGTGAGGTGGCGTTCCAGCGACGCCGAGTCAGGATGGATCTGGACGACGGTCATCAGCATGCCCGCCTCGTCGAAGTAGATGTCGTACGCGAGCGGGTCGGCCTCGTTCGCCTCGACGAACGCAACCAGCTCCTCGACCCCTGCCTTCACGTCACCGAGCTTTCCTGCTCGGATCTCGGAGCTGTCGACGACGAGGATCGGGCCCGACATCGTCCCTCCTCCATGGGCCGTACGGCGCTCTGAGCCTATCGCCTGCGGCCCGCGTTGCGGCGGCTTCGCCTCCGGCTGTTTGCGGCTGTGTAACGAGTTCGACAGTGCTTTCGTCGCGGGCTTGGCAGACAAGCCGCCAGCGGATCCCTAGCGTCAAGGCCATGAAAGGAGGGAGACAATGAGACGCAAGAAGCGATTCACGATCAGGGTTCTTGCGGGCGCGTTCGCGGTCGCCGCGCTCGCAACCCCGGCGGCACAGGCGATGCCGCCGGATCTGCCCGGCGATCAGGTGCGGGCGCTGCAGGAGGCGAAAGCGAAGAGCGTTCGCCCCGCCACGGTGAAGGCGATCCGGCGGGTGAGCCTGCCCAGGCAGCCGATTCGCGAATATGAGCCGTAAAGAGAGGACCTGAGCCACCCGAGCCGAGCTGGCCGGGTGGCTCAGGTCATGCCGATTTCGCTCGACGAAGGTCGACGCCCGCCAGTATCGTCTCCGCGTGGCCGAGCTCGAGGCGATCGGGATCACGACCGCCAACCTAGCCGCGTCGCTCCGCTTCTACGGCCTGATCGGGGTCGAGGTTCCAGAGCCCGGCGAGGACCATGTGGAGGCCCCAGTGCGAGGCGGGCTGCAGCTGATGTGGGACACGGAGGAACTGATCAGGCAGATCGAGCCCGACTTGCCGAGCCCGGTTCGTCAGAGGATCGTGCTGGCCTTCCGTTGTGCGGACCCCACCGACGTCGACGCCACATACGCGCGTGTCATCGACGCCGGGTTGGAGAGCAAGGCAGAGCCCTGGGATGCGTTTTGGGGTCAGCGATTCGCATACCTGCGCGACCCGGACGGGAACACGGTGGCTCTGTTCGCGCCGCTCGGCTAGGCCGTGGGCTCCGGGCTGGCCGGACGGAGGGCCGTCAGTCCTCGGGCGCCTCGGCCACCGACCGCGGCGCGGACACCCTCTCGAAGCGGACGTTGCCTGCGGGAACCATCCAGGTCATCACCTCGGCCGCGAGCCGGCCCGCCCGCACCGCCGGGTCCTCGCTGCTGAGCCGGCGCGCAGTCTCGGGGTCGCACCTCATGATCGAGATGCCGCGCAGGCGCTCGTCGTCCTGGTCGACCAGCGGACCTCCGCCGATGAGGTAGCCGCGGTCGCGGAGATCGGCTCGGTAGGCGAGATGCCGATCCTGGAGCTCGGCCGCCTGCTCGTCCGTGAGCTCCGGTGCATCGGGCCGAAGCACGAGCAGCACGAGCGTGTGCCGGTCGAACTGCATGCGACGAATTAGACCAGCCTCTCGTAGAGCGCGACCGTTTGCTCGGCGTCCGCCGCGGACTGATCGCGTCCCTCAGCCCTCGGACCTGTAGCGGGCCCTCATCGGCGGAAGGTGCAGGCACTCGGCGAAGCTGAAGGGCCGCGTGACGAGCGGTGGCACTCGCGCCGCATCGGGGTGAGCAGGGTTCATCATCACCACGTCCGCTTCGGGCAGGACCTTTGAGCGCACTGCGGCGAGCAAGGAGCTGCGCTCCTCCAGCCAGCGATTGACGAAAGCGCGGATCGCCTGCTCGCCCTGCTCGTCCGGGACGCGTTCGGGACTGGCAGTGACCTCGGTCCAGCCGAGCACGTAATCGTCGGGAGTCTCGGCCGGATCGCCCGGCAGGTAGCGCAATGCCACCAGGACGGCGAGGCCGGCCTCGGAAGCGAAGTTCACCACCGGCACCCCCGGCGGCGAATAGCGCCCGCCGTGCCGCAGCGTCCCCGTCCCGTCGAGCGCCGCGTGTCCCGCGCGGGTGAGACGCCAGAGCTTCATCGCTCGAGTTTGAACGAGAACGACCTCACGGTCTCGAAGGGGACCTCGACCAGCTCAAGGCCGGGCGGCGCAGGAGCTTGGCCGGGAATCGCCAATTACGGAGTCTGCGGGCTAAGTGGGGGGCTGCCTTTCCCCCTGAGACCCCGGCGGCCCCTCACATCTCTTGTTGCCTCGCCGCGTCGCATTCGCCGTCGAGGACAACGACGCCGTCGTTGCCGGCCTGCGAGCTTGCATGATTTGCGCGGGAGAATGGCTCGTCGCCCTTCGTCCTGTTCGTGCGGTCACGGAGGAGGTGAACCCATTGCGCAGGCTCGTAACCGTACTGGCCCGAGGCGCCTGCTCGTTGCGTTCACGGTCGTACCGGCCGTTGCCGGTTGTGGCGGCGGTGGAAGCGAGGACGCGCAAGACGCCACAACGGCGGCGGCGGTGAACGACGCTTCTCAGCCGGCGATCGACGGTCGCTTCGCCGTTGGCCCCGATGGTCACGAGCTTGTGATGCGCTGCTTCGGCGAGGGTTCGCCGACGATCATCCTGGTGTCGGCTGTCGGAGATGCCATCTCGGACTTCGCCGGCCTTCTGGCTCCGCTGGCGAAGCGGACACTGACCTGCGCCTACGACCGCCTGGGCACGGGGCAAAGCGATCCCGTTACCGAGCGCCGCCGAACCATAGACGACGTCATCGCCGACCTACGTGGGCTCATCGGCGCGGCCAAGGTCCCCGGGCCGTATCTCCTTGTGGGCCAGTCGCTCGGAGGCAATATCGCCCACTACTACGCGGGCCGCTACCCGGCGCGGGTCGCGGGCGTCGTCTTGCTTGACGTTGGCCCCCCAACCGGGGATCTCGAGAAGGAGTTTCCGGGGCCTCTCGGATGGAGGAACCCAGAACACGTCGACTGGGTGGACCTGGATCGTCGCGGAGCCCGGCGTCTCTTGCCGCTTGGCACCATTCCGCTCGTGGTCGTCACCGCCACAGAGGGCAACGAGACCGTAAAGCAGCAGTCGGCCTGGCTGCGCGTTTCCTCGCGCAGTCGCCAGACGACGCTCGAGGGCGGACATGAGCTCCACAAAGAGAACCCTGACGGAGTTGTCACCGAGATCGAATCGACCCTGGAATCGATCCGACGCTAGGTCGGGCTCGTACGTCGGCTTTGGCGTCGGAACCTGCGGCGGGCGCCGACACGCGAGGAGTTCGCCACCCAAGAAGAGGAAGCCAAAACGCATCCTCTACGCGCAGGACACCATCACCGTTCGTCTGGCGAACGTTGCCATCTTGTTGCCACAGGGCGTAACGAGCCTGTTACCGGCGTTGCCGGCGAACGAAAACACCCGCCTGAGCGGGGCTTTCGTGAGGTGGGCGGTACTGGGCTCGAACCAGTGACCCCCAGCTTGTCGAGCTGGTGCTCTCCCAACTGAGCTAACCGCCCTGGCGGCGGCATTCTAGCGGGCGCCGGCGAGCATTCGCAGCGGGTTCAGCGTCCGACCGCCTCGGCGCACTTCGAAGTGGAGGTGGGTGCCGGTGCACCAGCCGGTGCAGCCGGCCTTGCCGATCGGCTCGTCGCGTTGGAGGAGCTCGCCGGCGCGGACGCGCACGCGGGACAGGTGGGCGTACAGCACGGTGAAGCGGCCGATGCGATGGCGACGGCCGCCGTCGTTGCCGTAGACGCCGGTGATCGAGCCCCTGGCCGGCCAG
>DATFOC010000008.1:0-95437 GCA_035265935.1 Gaiellaceae bacterium | reverse complement strand
ACCGGGGACCTGCTCGACCGCGTCGTCGGGCCGGTGAAACAGGCGCTGAAAGACGCCGACACCGAGGTCGACCACGTCGTCCTCGTCGGCGGCATGACCCGGATGCCTTCGGTCCGCGAGAAGGTCAAAGAGCTGACCGGCAAGGAGCCGCACCAGGGCGTCAACCCCGACGAGGTCGTCGCCGTCGGCGCAGCCATCCAGGCGGGCGTGCTCAAGGGCGAGGTCAAGGACATCCTCCTGCTCGACGTCACCCCGCTGTCACTCGGCATTGAGACCAAGGGCGGCGTCTTTACGAGGCTGATCGAGCGCAACACGACGATCCCGACCAAGAAGTCGGAGACGTTCACGACCGCCGAGGACAACCAGCCCTCGGTCGAGGTGCACGTCCTCCAGGGCGAGTCGGAGATGGCGCTCTACAACAAGACGCTCGGCAAGTTCCAGCTGGTCGGCATCCCGCCGGCGATGAGGGGGATGCCGCAGATCGAGGTCGCCTTCGACATCGACGCGAACGGGATCATCCACGTGACCGCCAAGGACCTCGGCACCGGGAACGAGCAGCAGATCCGGATCGAGGGCGGCTCGGGCCTCAAGGAGGACGAGGTCCAGCAGATGATCAAGGACGCGGAAGCGCACGCTGACGAGGCGCACAAGCTCCGCGAGCTCGCCGACGCGCGCAACATCGCCGAGTCGCTCGCATACCAGACCGAGCGCACCCTCAAGGAGCACCGCGACAAGCTCGACGAGTCCGACGCCTCGACGATCGAGGGCCGGATCATGGAGCTCAAGGGTGTCCTCGAGAGCCAGGATCCGAACGAGATCCGGCAGAAGACCGAGGCGCTCCAGGAGGCGTCGCAGAAGCTGGCCGAGGCGATCTACGCGCAGGCGACTGCTCAGCAGCAGGCGGCGTCCGGTGCCAACGGCGCCGAGACGGGTTCTGACGACGAGGTCGTCGAGGAGGCCGACTACGAGGTGATCGACGAGGAGGAGGCCAAGACGTCGTAATGGCCGACGAGGTCAGAACAGACGAGGAGCAGGCCGAGCAGGAGGTCGAGCTCGACGAGGTCGAGACGCTCCAGCGGGAGCGCGACGAGCTCGTCGGCACGCTCCAGCGCGTCCAGGCCGAGTTCGAGAACTTCCGCAAGCGGGCCGCGCGTGACCAGGCCAGCCTGGTCGCGCGGGCCCACGAGCGGCTCGTGAAGGAGCTCCTCCCGGTGCTCGACGACCTCGAGCGGGCGCTCGAGGCCGCCGAGGCGCACGAGGAGGCCAAGCTCGAGGAGGGCGTGGCGCTCGTGGCCCGGTCCTTCGCGGACGTGCTGCGCAAGGAGGGGCTCGAGGAGGTCGAGACGGAAGGCAAGTTCAACCCCCACGTCCACGAGGCGCTGCTCTCCCAGCCGTCCGACGTCGAGGAGGGCGCCGTGATCGAGGTGATCCAGAAGGGCTACCGGCTCGGCGATCGTGTGCTGCGGCCGGCAAGGGTTGTGGTCTCGAGTGGCCACGGCGGCTAAGGACCTTTACTCGGTCCTGGGCGTCCCGAAGGGCGCGCCGGCCGACGAGATCAAGAAGGCCTACCGGAGGCTCGCCCGCGAGAACCACCCGGACAAGAATCCGGGCGATACTGTTGCCGAGGAGCGCTTCAAGGAGATCCAGACGGCGTACGACGTCCTCCGCGATCCCGAGAAGCGGAAGGCGTACGACCAGTTCGGCTCGTCCGACGGCCGCCGCGGGTTCGACCCACGCGGAGCCGGGGGCTTCGACTTCGACATCGGCGACCTGGGCGACCTCTTCGGCGGCATCTTCGGCCGCGGAGCCGGCCGGCAGCAGTCGCGCGCCCAGCGCGGCGCCGACCTCGAGGCGCACGTCAACCTCTCCTTCGAGGACTCGCTCAGGGGGATCGAGACCAAGATCCCGGTGGAGGTCGAGACTGCCTGCCGCGACTGCGGCGGTTCCGGCGCGAAGCCCGGAACCTCGCCCAAGGTCTGCCCCGAGTGCCGAGGCCGCGGAGTGACCTCGGAGAGCCAGGGGCTCTTCGCGCTCTCCCAGCCCTGCCCCCGCTGCCGCGGGAATGGAACCGTGATCGAGGATCCGTGCCCGTCGTGTCACGGCACCGGCCGCGAGCGGCGGACGAAGCGCTACTCGGTGAAGATCCCGGCCGGGGTCAAGGACGGCACGAGGATCCGCCTCAAGGGCAAGGGCGAGGCTGGTGTCGCGGCCGGCCCGCCCGGCGACCTCCACGTCGTCACGCGGGTCGCGGCATCGCCGGTCTACCAGCGCCGCGGCGCCGATCTCGTCGTCGAGGTGCCGGTGTCCCTCGCGGACGCCGCGCTCGGCACGGAGGTGGAAGTGCCGACCCCGGAGGGTGCCGTCTCGCTGAAGGTTCCGGCCGGCTCGGAGCACGGAAAGCTCCTCCGGATCAAGGGCCGCGGCGCGCCGAAGCTGAAAGGCGGAAAGGGTGACGTGCTCGCGCGGCTGAAGCTCGAGGTGCCCAAGAAGCTGAACAAGAAGCAGCGCGAGCTCTACGAGCAGCTGAGGAAGGTGCCCTGATGGACGACCGCGGCCGCTACATGATCAGCGTCGCTGCGGAGCTCGTCGGCATGCACCCGCAGACGCTTCGGATCTACGAGCAGAAGGGCCTCGTGCAGCCAAACCGCACGGCGGGCAACACACGCCTCTACTCGGAGTCCGATCTCGAGCGCTTGCGGCTGATCCAGCAGCTGACGACCGAGCTCGGGCTCAACCTCGCCGGCGTCGAGATGGTGCTCCGGCTGGAGGATCAGCTGAGCCGAATGCAGCGCCGCATGGAGCGGATGGAGCGCGAGCTGCGGGAGCAGATGCGCGACGTCGAGCGGCAGTACAAGCGGGAGCTCGTCATCTGGGAAGACCCGACGTTGCCCGCACGGAGGAACTAGGTGGACTTCAACAAGCTCACTCTGAAATCGCAGGAGGGCGTCGGTGCCGCGCAGGAGCTCGCGCGCCGGATGGGCAACCCGGAGATCTACCCCGAGCACCTGACGCTCGCGCTCCTCGACCAGGAGCTGCCACAGGAGCTCGTTCCCGATGCTGCCGAGGTGCGCGCCCAGGCCGAGACGACGCTGCGTGGCAAGCCTGCCGTCCAGGGCGGTGCGCAGCAGCCGCAGGTCGGGGCGGCGTTCTCGCGCGTGCTCGACCGAGCCTTCGACGAGGCCCGCAGGCTGGAAGACGAGTACGTCTCGACCGAGCATCTGCTGCTCGCCCTCGATGTCGTCCCGCGCGACGAGTTGCTCGCGAAGCTCCAGCAGGTTCGTGGTGGCCAGCGCGTCACCAGCCAGGACCCCGAGGGCAGCTACCAGGCGCTGGAGAAGTTCGGCCGCGATCTGACGGAGCTCGCCGAGCAGGGCAAGCTCGACCCAGTCGTCGGCCGGGACGAGGAGATCCGCCGTGTCATCCAGGTCCTTTCCCGCCGCACGAAGAACAACCCGGTGCTCATCGGTGACCCCGGCGTCGGCAAGACCGCGATTGCCGAGGGGCTCGCACAGCGGATCGTCGCCGGCGACGTCCCAGAGGGACTGAAGGGCAAGCGGGTGTGGGCGCTCGACATCGGCTCGCTCCTCGCCGGGTCGAAGTACCGCGGCGAGTTCGAGGAGCGGCTGAAGGCCGTTCTGACCGAGATCCAGAGTTCGGAGGGCCAGATCGTTCTCTTCATCGACGAGCTGCACACGATCGTCGGAGCCGGCGCCGCCGAGGGCGCCGTCGACGCGGCGAACATGCTCAAGCCGATGCTCGCGCGCGGCGAGTTGCGCGCGATCGGCGCGACGACGCTCGACGAGTACCGCAAGCACGTCGAGAAGGACGCCGCGCTCGAGCGGCGCTTCCAGCCCGTGTTCGTCGGCGAGCCGTCCGTCGCCGACACGATCGCCATCCTGCGCGGGCTCAAGGAGCGCTACGAGGCGCACCACGGGGTTCGGATCCGCGATGCCGCGCTCGTCGCTGCCGCCGTGCTCTCCGACCGCTACATCTCGGACCGCCAGCTGCCGGACAAGGCGATCGACCTCGTCGACGAGTCCGCCTCCAGGCTCCGGATGGAGATCGACTCTTCGCCGATCGAGCTCGACGAGGCCGAGCGTCGGGTTCGCCAGCTCGAGATCGAGCTGGCGGCGATGGGCAAGGAAACCGACGAGGTGCGCGAGCCCGTCGAGCGCGACCTCGCCGAGGCAAAGGAACGCCGGAACGAGCTCGCCGCCCGCTGGTCGACCGAGAAGGAGGCGCTTCAGCGAGTCGCCGAGATCAAGCGCCAGATCGACGAGCTCCGCATGGAGTTCGAGCGCGCGGAGCGGGAGGGCGACTTCAACCGCGCCGCGGAGATCCGCCACGGCGAGCTACCCCAGCTCGAGGCTGAGCTGGACCGGAGCGACGGCGCCGTCGTCGAGAACCCGATGGTCAAGGAGGAGGTCGACGAGGACGACGTCGCCGCGGTCGTCGCCCGCTGGACCGGCATTCCGGTCGACAAGCTCCTCGAGGGCGAGACCGAGAAGCTGATCCACATGGAGGAGCGGCTGCACGAGCGGGTCGTCGGCCAGGACGAGGCCGTCTCGGCCGTGGCGAATGCGCTGCGCCGTGCGCGCTCGGGCCTTCAAGACCCCGACCGGCCGATCGGCTCGTTCGTCTTCCTCGGCCCGACGGGCGTCGGCAAGACCGAGCTCGCGCGTGCCCTCGCCGAGTTCATGTTCGACGACGAGCGGGCCACGATCCGACTGGACATGTCCGAGTACCAGGAGCGCCACACGGTGGCGCGCCTGATCGGTGCTCCGCCGGGCTACGTCGGCTATGACGAGGGCGGCCAGCTCACGGAAGCTGTGCGCCGCCGCCCGTACTCGGTCGTCCTTCTCGACGAGATCGAGAAGGCCCACATGGAGGTCTTCGACGTCCTGCTGCAGATCCTCGACGACGGCCGCCTGACCGACGGCCAGGGCCGCACTGTTGACTTCCGCAACACGGTGATCATCATGACCTCGAACCTGCGCACCGCCGAGGCGATGCGCGAGTTCTTCCGGCCGGAGTTCCTGAACCGGATCGACGAGGTCGTCGAGTTCCATGCGCTGACCCGCGACCAGCTGGGCGAGATCGTCGAGCTCCAGCTCCGCCGGCTGCGCGACCGGCTTGCCGACCGGGGTCTCGACCTCGAGCTGACGGACGGGGCGAAGGAGCTGGTCGCCGAGGCCGGCTGGGATCCGACCTACGGCGCCAGGCCACTGAAACGAGCGCTGCAGCGGTTGGTCGAGAACCCACTCGCGCTCCGGCTTCTCGAAGGGGAGTTCGCCGAGGGGGACACGGTGCGCGTGGACGCGCGGAACGGCGAACTGGCCTTCGTCAAAGCCGAAGCCGCCGAGCCTGCGGCCGCCTGACCGGCGCCGGCGGCGTAGGCCCGTGACTCGTTTCCTTGCCTTGCGCTGACACATTCGCAACAACCGAGGCGTAGGTTCGAACGGTCATGAGGCTTCGCGGCATCGGCACCCTCGCAGCGCAGGCAGGACTGTTTTCTTTGGTGCTGGTGGCTGCTGCAGGAGCCGCTGATCCTTCGTACACGCCGAGCGGACGACTTGCGGTCGGCCGTCTTCCCAATTCGTTCGCAGTCGCGGACCTCAACCGCGACGGCCATGTGGACTTCGCCGTCGGGAACCACGGGTCCGATGACCTCACGGTGCTGCTCGGAAACGGCGCTGGCGGCTTCAATCCGGCGGCCGGCTCTCCCATCGCCGTCGGCGACGGTCCGTCCGGGGTTGCGGCGACGGACGTGAACGCCGACGGCAAGACGGATCTCGTCGTTGCCGACGAGAGATCGAACGACGTCAGGGTTCTGATGGGGGACGGCGCGGGCGGTTTCGCGCCCGGCTATTCGAGGCGGGTGGGCGGCAGCCCAGCGCAGGTGGTCACCGTCGACCTGAACGGTGACGGCCACGTCGATCTCGCGCTGCCCGTCTGGCAGGAGGACTGGCGCATTGCGGTCCTCCTCGGCAACGGTGAGGGCGGATTCGCGCCGGGACCGCCTGTCGGGATCGGCGTTCGTCACGGGACGGCCCAAATCGCGCTCGCGGACCTGAACGGCGATGCTCATCGGGACCTCGTGGTCGCCAACGGCGACTCGAGAGCGGTCTCGGTCAGGCTCGGTGTCGGCGACGGCCGCTTCGGCGTCGCCAGCACCGTTCCGGCTGGAAATGGACCTTCAGCGCTTGCGGTCGCCGACCTGAACCGCGATGGAAGACTCGACCTCGCCGTCGGGACGCAGGCCTCCGACGCCGGCAACTACCAGCCCAGGCTCTCGATCATGCTCGGCAACGGCGCGGGCGGCTTCCGCCGAGCGGCCGGCTCGCCGATGGCCGTCCCAGGAGCCCCGTCATCCCTTCGGGTCGGGGACCTCAACACCGACGGCAGGCTCGACGTCGCGGTCGCGAACAGCGACGCAGACAGCGTCACCGCTCTGCTCGGAGACGGCGCGGGCAGGTTCCGCCCGGCCACCGACTCTCCGTTCCCGGTTCCCTCGCCGCTGGAGCTCGCAGCCGCCGACCTGAATGGCGACGGCGGGCTCGACTTCGCCGTCGCGGGCCCGGATGGCTTCAGGGTTCTGTTCCGCACGCCGTCCACACCGGCGGTTGCGCGCGGCCGCGCTCTGACCGGGCGGCCGGACGTCGTGTTCTCGACCGGCGGGCTGATCACGAAGCTGGCGGCTGACGGCAACCGGGTCGCCGTGAAGACGACCGCCAAGAGCAGCCGTAGCTGCGGCCGGATCGTCGTCTGGACCGCGCCCGGTCGGAGGTCGAAGAGCTTCTCGACGAGCAACCCGGGGTGCGGCTCGATCCTGTGTCCGAGAGGCTCGGGATGCGTCGATGAACTGGCGCTCGGCGACGGTCAGGTCGCCTGGATCTCCCGTTCCGGCGGCAACAACCTCGAGCTCATGGTCATCGCCGCGAGGCTCGCCGGCGGGGCGCCCAAGACGATCGAGCGGGCATTCAACGGCGCCGGGGCCGGCGGCGACCCCAAAGGTAGCTGGGTTGGGACGCTCCTGGGCGGCGGCGGGGTGATTGCCTACAGCGCCTGGAGTGTGGTCTGCGAAGCGCCCTCCGAAACCGCGTGCGACACCGGGGAAGCGACGGTGAGCGTCAAGAACGAAAGGGTCGTCCGCCTCTCGGCGGGCCGTCGGGTCGTCGTGAAACGCGGGCCGGGCTCTCGGCCGTTGAGTGCCGTCGGCGGCGGGCGCATGGCGGTCGCGCAGGACGACGCGGTCACGGTTTTCGCACGTACCGGCGTTCGTGTGTCCCGGGTTGCCGCTGTGCCGGGGAACCCGCCTCGAGCGATCGCTCTGAGCAGGACCCGGCTCGCGATCACAAGGACGGTCACGCTCGACGTCCACAACCCCGCAACCGGCGCGAAGGTGAAGTCGATCCCGCTCGGGCCGGCGGCGGCCCTACGGCTCGTCGGCGTCAACTCGCGGCTCGTTCTGCTTCGCGGCCCGCGGCGGCTGGTGCTGGTGCGACTGAGTGACGGCAAGCTGATCGCGCTCCCGATCTCGTCGAGCCGGGCCGCGAGCATCGTGGAGGCCAGACTGACAGAGGCTGGACTCTTCTACGCCTACAACCTCCGCCGACCCTCTCCGAGCGGCAGGATCGTTTACCAGCCCACGACCAGGCTGCTAGCCCGCTTCTAGCGCGAGGCGGGCGTTGACTGCCCAGTAAGCATCGGAGTACGCTCGGACCTTGCGGCTGAGGCGCCCTCTTGTGTTGCTGACGGGGCTCGCAGCTGCCGGGGTGCTTGCGGCGGCACTACCGGCGGGTCGCGGCCACCTCGACCCGACCTTCGGCTCGGACGGCAAGGTCACTACCGACTTCGGCGGGAACGAAACAGCCTTGGGTCTCGCTGTGCAAGCGAACGGAAAGGCGGTCCTCGCAGGCACTCGCTTCGACCCGGGCCCGTCGGACGACTTCGTCCTCGCTCGCTACACGGCGCGTGGCGCCCTCGACGCAACCTTCGACAGGGACGGCAAGGTCACGACCGACTTCGGCGGAGGGCCCGACGGCGCACACGACGTCGCGATCCAGGCGGACGGAAAGATCGTCGCGGCCGGGTCCGGGATTCCCTCGCAAGTTCGCCCGCTCGACTTCGCTCTGGCGAGGTACAACCGCGATGGCACGCTGGACAGCACCTTCGGGTATGGAGGCAAGGTGCTGACGACGTTCGAGCCGAACAGCATCGACAGCGCGAGCGCCGTCCTCATCCAGCCCGACGGCAAGATCGTCGCGGCGGGAAGCACACGACCGAGGAGAGAGTTCGCCGTCGCGAGGTACTTGCCGAACGGGTCGCTCGACGCGAGCTTCGACGGGGACGGCCTCGTAGTGACGCCGATCCCGTCGGGGGTCGTGTTCGATCTCGCCTTGCAGCCCGACGGCAAGCTGATTGCCGCGGGCTGGTCGAACCCCGGCGGCTACGACATCGCGATGGCCCGGTACAACGGGGACGGCAGCCTCGATGCCAGCTTCGACCGAGACGGGATCGTTGTCGTGTCCTCGTTCCGCCCGGCCGGCACCTACGCGGACCACGTGCTCGTCCTGCGTGACGGGAAGATCCTCACCGGAGGTACCGGGCTCGTGAGGTTCAACCCCGATGGCAGCGTCGACCGCTCGTTCGGGGCCGGTGGCCGGGCCGCGACCGACCTTGGCTTGGTCACGCCTGTCCTGCAGCCGGACGGAAAGATCATCGCCGCGGGGAGCACCCAGGCGAGCGGCCAGTTCAGCGATTTCGGCGTTGTCCGACTCACCGCCGGTGGACGGATCGATTCGACGTTCGGGCGCAGCGGCAAGGTGACAACAGATTTCCGCCCACAGGACGACGCAACCGATGCGGCCCTCCTGGTGAACGGGAAGCTCATCGTCTCCGGCTACACGTCGCAGGTCCCGTTCGAGGCGCCGGCGGACTTCGCGATCGCGCGCTACGTTGCGATTCCATACTGCGTCGTCCCGGCCGTGCGAGGCCAGAAGCTCGCGGCCGCCCGCAGACGACTTGTGCGCGCGAACTGCCGTCTCGGGAAGGTCAAGCGGGCGTACTCGCCGCGCGTGAAGAGCGGCCGTGTGATCTCGCAGCGCCCGCGCGTTGGCGCCCGGCTTTCGGAGCTGGCCAAGGTCGACCTCGTCGTCAGCCGCGGCCGACGGCCCTAGGTCTTGAAGCGGGTGGCCTCTTCCGAGCCGCCCGTCGCATCGCCCTCGCTGTAGGAATGCGCGCCGGCGCCGGCGAGCTTGCCGGCCTCCATGATCAGGTACTCCTCCCGGATTGGGCGCCCTTCGAACCAGCACTCGAGGATCTCGCGCGTGCCAGCCGCATAGCGGGCCTGGGCCGAGAGGCTCGACCCCGATATGTGTGGCGTCATCCCGTGGTGCGGCATCGTCCGCCATGGATGGTCCTTCGGCGCGGGCTGCGGGAACCAGACATCGCCCGCATAGCCGGCTAGCTGCCCGCTCTCGCACGCCCGTGCCACGGCGTCGCGGTCGCAGATCTTCCCCCGCGCGGTGTTCACGAGATACGCGCCGCGCTTCATCTTCGAGATCAGCTCGTCGTCGAACATGTGCTCCGTCTCCGGGTGTAGCGGCGCGTTGATCGTCACGACGTCGCACACAGAGACGAGCGACTCGACGTCCTCGTGGAACGTGACACCGAGCTCCTCCTCGACCTCGGTGGACAGGCGGTGCCGGTCGGTGTAGTGGAGCCCGACCTCGAACGGCTTCAGGCGGCGAAGCACTGCCGAGCCGATTCGGCCGGCGGCGACGGTCCCGACCTGCATTCCCTCCAGGTCGTACGACCGTGCCACGCAGTCCGCGATGTTCCAGCCGCCGTCCAGCACCCACTGATGGGACGGGATGTAGTTCCGGACGAGGGAGAGAATCAGCATCACGACGTGCTCGGAGACGCTGATGCTGTTCGAGTAGGTGACCTCCGCGACCGTGATTCCCCGCTCGGCCGCCGCCTGGAGGTCGACGTGGTCGGAGCCGATCCCGGCCGTGACCGCGAGCTTGAGGTTCGGCGCCTTCGCGATCCGCTCGGCGGTCAGGTAGGCGGGCCAGAACGGCTGCGAGATCACGACCTCGGCTTCCGGGAGCTCGCGCTCGAAGACGGACTCGGGCCCGTCCTTGTCCGACGTCACGACGAACCCGTGGCCGCCCTCCTCGAGGAAGCGCCTCAGCCCGAGCTCGCCCGAGACGCTGCCGAGCAGCTGACCCCCGTCGAAGTCGATCCGGGACGGAGTCGGCGTGGTCTGGCCGTCGTGGTAGCGCTCGATCGTCGGGATGTCGTCCCGCGCGTGCGAGGTCGGGTACCCGTCGACCGGGTCGTCATAGAGCACGCACAGGACGGTCGCCATCGCTAGATCGCGGACTCGAGGATCTCCGCATTGGTGCTCTCAGGCGGCCAGCCGTGGATGTAGAGCAGCAGCTCCTCGTCCCCCTCGTTCCGGATCTGGAGCGGCGTCTCGGCCTCGACGTGGATCACACCGCCCTGGCCGACTGCGACGCGCTCGGGCGGCTCCCCGAGATACATCGTCAGCGACCCGCGGATCACGACGAAGGTCTCATCCTGGGTCGGGTGCCGGTGGCGGCGACCCTTTGCGCCCGGCTCGTAGCGCCAGAGGTTCGCACGGGCGTGCCGGAGGCCGGCCCGCTCGGAGAGCTGGCCCGTCTGGCGTCCCGGCTCGCCCGGCTCGGTCGGGCGCGTCTCCCACTCGAGCTCGTCCGGGCTGACCGCGCGGTAGGACACTGCGCAAATATACGGCGCTACCCGAGGCGTTAGCGTTGACTCGTGCCCGAGCTCCCGCCTCCAGCGCCGCCCAAGACGCGCACGGCAGGCCAGCTCGTGGCCGAGACGATGCGGCTTTACGGCAGGCGGTTCTGGGGTGCCGTCGGTCTGGGAATCCCGCCAACGCTGCTCGGCGTCCTGCTCGCGCTGCTGACCGCGCGCGACGTACAACGGACGGCGCGACTCTTCGCGTTCGTCGTGCTGTTCGCGCTGATCGGCAGCCTCTGCCTGATCGTCGCAAACCGGATCGCGAGCGACCGCCCCCAGAGTGGCTCGAGCTGGGTCGCGCTCGCGGCCGGGGTCCTCGTCTTCTTGCCCCTGCCGGTGCTCGTGGCGATCTTCTATCTGCCCGGCCTGATCTGGTTTGCGTTTCTCGGTTTCGCGGTGCCCGCAGCCATGTTCGAGTCGAGAGGCCTGGGCGGGGCGTTTCGCAGAACGATCCAGCTCGCCCGCGCGGACTACGCCCACGCGCTCGGGTCGCTGGCCGCCGTCACGATCGTGGCGCTCATCAGCGCCGGTGTTCTCAGCTACCTGCTCGTCCAGTTCGGCGACCAGGCGCGGGGGGCGGCCGCCTTCATCGCCGTGCTCCTGCTCTCACCGCTCCTCTTCCTCGCTGCCGCCCTTCTCTACGAGGACCAGGTGGCGCGGCTCGAGGAGCACTAGAGTCGCGGGATCCTCGTCGAAAGGAGCTTCGATGCCGACGTACATCCTGCTGACCTCGTTGACTGCCCAGGGAGTCCAGACGCTGAAGGCGAATCCCGATCGGCTGAGGGAGGTCAATCGTGACGTGGAGGAGCTCGGCGCGAAGGTGCTCCACCAGTGGGCGACGCTGGGCCCGTTCGACTTCGTGAACGTCGTCGAGGCTCCCGACCCCGCGACGATTGCACGCGTCTCCGTGGCGCTCGGCGCGAGGGGCAGCGCGAAGCTCCAGACGCTGACGGCGCTCTCGATCGACGAGTTCCTGGGCGGGATCACGCAGGCTTAGCCCGTAGGCTCCGCCGGGTGTACCGGCTGAGCTTCGGCGAGTTCGTCATCGTCACCGCGCTGGCGGCTGCTGCGTCTCTGGCCGTGTTCGCCCACGCCGACCGCCACGGGAACAGGCACGCGACTGCCTGGGGGATCGCGACGTTTCTCGCGGCGGGAATCGTCGTCCCGCTCTACTTCATCCGGTACTGGCTGCGGGCTCGTCGTCAACGCAGCTGAGCACGGCGTCCCAGGCAAGCTCCGACGCGACGACCCCCAGGCTCATGCTCGTGAGCTCGGCGTTCTCCACCTCGTTCGTCGAGACCGTGTAGAGCACGTCGCCGTCGACGAGCGCATGGAAGGGCTGGATCGCGCGCGCCATCGAGGCGTGCACCTGCGCTCCGAGCTGGCGAAGCTCTCGCCGGGTCAGCCGCTGGTTCGTGACGACGAGCGTGAGCGTCGTGTTCCCAGGCGCAGTCTGTGGCAGCTGCTCCTCCAAGGCCTCGACCAGGGGCGATCGGAGGTCCCGGTCCGCGTCGTAGTGGCCGCGCACGACCGTGCCTTCGCGGTCGACGATCGCGCCGAACGCGTTCACGACTGTGAACACCCCGATCCTCGTCGGGCCGAGCTCGCGGAATGCGCCGCCCTGGCCGGAAAACTCGCCTTGCTCGAGCCCGAAGGTCTTCCCGACGGTGACCGAGCGGCCGGCCCCGCGCCTCCCGAGCGGGAAGACGCCCTCCTTCGCCGCCCGCAGCGCCTGCCTGCCCAGCTCGGCGTCGGGATAGATCGCGTTGTCGCGCCGGCCGAAGTCGTAGACGATCGCGCCCAGGACGAGCTCGACGTCCTCCCACCCGACCGTGTTGCCGCGCATGCCCATCAGCTCGGCGGCGACCCCGCACGCGGCCTCGAGCCCGTAGATCGAACCGCCCGCGAAGCAGACTGCGTGCGCCCACTCGTAGTTGCCGATCGTCCCGGGCGAGCCGCCACGAATGTCCACCGAGCAGGCCGCGCCGCCGGGGGGAAGGTGGAAGACCGTGCAACCGGTCGGGCCGTCCTCGTACTCCGCGATGCCGACCCGGAGGCCCGGGAAGTCGTAGCGCAGCTCCCTGGTCACGCCGCTTCCACCGCGAGCTCCCCGGCGAGCCCTGCGTTGGCGGCGGCGAGCTCCTTGTTGACCTCGAGCGTCCGTCCGTCGCTCCGCTCGTGGAGCCGCGAGAGGATGAACGGCGTCACCGCCTGGCCGCCGATCCCCTCGCGCTCGGCCTCCTCCAGCGCCTCGTCGATCAGGTCGTCGACGTCGATGCTCGTGTCCGGCGGGCGCGCGACGAGGATCCCGCAGCCGCCGAGCTCCCAGTGGACGCGGGCGAGGGTCACGGCCTCCTCGGCGGTCTCGACCCGGTCGGTGACCGGCGGCCCGCCGTTGGCGTCATAGAAACGCGGCATCGTGGCCGTCCGCCAGCCCAGCACGGGGACGCCGAGGGTCTCCAGCATCTCCGCCGTAGCCTCGACGTCGAGAAGCGACTTCACGCCGGAGCTCACGACGACCACTCGAGAGCGGGAGAGCTCGAGGAGGTCTGCCGAGATGTCGAAGCGCGTGCCGCGGTGGACGCCGCCGATCCCGCCGGTTCCCATGAACCGGATCCCGGCCGTGCGGCACACGACGAGGGTTCCGCCCACGGTCGTTGCCCCCGTCTGGCCTCGGGCGACGCAGACGCCGAGCTCCCTGGGGCCGGCCTTCCGGGCCGACGCGTCGAACCGCTCCAGCTCGCCCTCGTTCAGTCCGACCCGGACCTCACCGTCCAGCACACCGATCGTTGCAGGCACTGCGCCCGCGGCGCGCACGCGCCGTTCGCTCTCCAGCCCGACCGCCGAGCCCTCCCCCGGGGGAAAGCCGTGCGCGACGATCGTCGTCTCGAGCGCGACCACGGCATCGGCGTCGCGCACCTCGTCCGAGATCCGGATCACGGCATCGTCCCGAGGTTTGCGACGCACCGCGCCGCGGCCTCCATCGCGAGCTCGGCCCCGCCGACCAGATAGCCGGCCGCGAGCGCATCACCCGCTCCGGTCGTGTCGAGCACCTCGCCTTCGATTGGCGGCAGGTTGCGCCCGTCGATCGACGCGCCCCGCGGCCCTCGCTTCGTGATCCGCAGCTCCGCCGCGACCGGCAGCTCCGCGTGCTCCGCCTCGTTCCCGAAGACGAGGTCCGGCCGGATCCGTGCCAGGCGTTCCGCGAGGTGGTCACGGCCGAACTCGCGGATCAGGTTGACCGACGAGAGATCAAGGCTGATCCGCGCGCCGGCCTCGCGTGCGAGCTCCACCGCCCGCTCTGCGGCCGAGCCGATCGGCTCCCCCATCAGCGAGTAGCCCGACAGGTGGAGCCAGTCAGCGCCCTCGAACCACTCCGGCTCGAGCTCGTCCGGCGCGAGGTCCGGCGCGACGCCGCGGTCGGAGACCATCGTCCGGCTCCCGTCGAGCTCGACGAGAGACACGACGACGCCGTTCCGGCCCACCGGCGGCGGGCCGAGGACGTCGACGGCCCGCTTGAGCAGGTCGGATTCGACGAGCTCGCCCGCGCCGTCGGCACCGCGCTTGCCGATGAAGCGCGCCTCGGCGCCGAGCGAAGCGGCCCAGGCGGCGACGTTCGCGGCCTGCCCGCCGGCGCCCGCACGCGTCTCTCCGTGCGTGTCGTCGCCCTCCGCGAGCGGCCGGTTCAGCTTCACGACCACGTCCAGCAGCAGGTCGCCGAGGGTGCAGATCACCCGTTCCATGCCTAGGATCGTCCCATGGACGGCCAGGCACAGGCGCGTCGTTTGCGCTCATTCCTGATCGGCAGTGCAGTCGGTGCCTCCGCGGTGTTGGCCGCAGCGCGGCGGCGGCGCCGCCGCCGGGACCGGCGTCCGGTCGGCCTGGCCGCCTTCGAGGGGGCCCCGTGCTACCAGGAGACGATGGAGGAGCGGCAGCAGGCGTCGTCCTGAGCCCTCCTGGGCCGTCGCTATCCTCTGAGCGGGTGCCGATCTACGAGTACAAGTGCCCTAACGGGCACCTTTTCGAGCTTTTTCACGGCATCCACGAGCCGGCGCCCGAGGCATGTCCCGAGTGCGGTGAGGGCCCCGTGACCCGCGTCCTGCACCCCGTCGCCGTTCACTTCAAGGGCTCGGGGTTCTACTCCACCGACTACGGACGCGGCGGCCGCAAGCCTTCCCGCGACGGCGACCAGGCGGACAAGCCCGACTCCGGCGGCGACAAGAAGGAGCCGGAGAAGAAAACGCCGGCCGCCGAACCTTCGTAGGGGGGCTTGGCGAAATAGCGGCTGTGCCGCCGGACCGCGAGCGCCATTCCGCCAAGCCCTCCTAGGTCAGCGGCGTCCCGCGCAAACAGCCGGCTCCGGAGATCGGGCTCGGCGGCTGGATCGCCGAGCGGCCGCCGAACATCAGCAGCACGGCCGCATTGTCGTCCCCGTCCCCCGTGACGCCGAGCCGGCAGTAGACCGTGCGGTCCGCCGCGGAGCGGAACCGCAGCCAGGCGAGCTGGAAGAGCTCGTTCGTCGAGAGGTCGGTCGTGAGGGGGCTGACGAGGTCCTCGCCGATGAACGGCAGTCGGAGGTAGGTCCCGAAGCTGACCATCTCGTCGAGAGTCGCCTGGAGGACCTGCTGCTGCCGGCCCACGCGGTTGAGGTCGCTCTCGCTCGGGTCGAGCAGGTTCGTCCTGATCCGCGAGTAGATCTGCGCGTGGCGGCCGTCCAGCTCCTGGCGCCCGCGGCCGAACCGCCACCCGCCCCAGCGTTGGCAGCGCTCGGCGCTCGGGTACGGACACTCGATCTTCGTCACGGCCGGCTTCCGAACGTCGACCACGACGCCGTCGAGGGCGTCGACGACCTGTCGGAACGCCGTCATATCCAGGAGGATGATGTGGTTCACGTCGATCCCGAAGGCCTCGCGGATCGTCCGGATCGTGAGCGCCGCTCCGCCGTTCGGCAGCGTCGAGTTGATCTTCTCGTGGCCGAAGCCGGGCACCTCGACCTCGAGATCGCGAGGGATCGAAAGGTAGGTGATCCCGTGGTGGTCGGGGTCGGTGCGGAGGAGCATGAGCGAGTCGGCAAGGCGGTTCCCGCGCCGGGTGGGATGTGCCGAGTGATCGCTGCCGACGATCAGCGTCGTGCTGGGCTGGGAGAGCATCCAGCCGTCCTGCGGCACGAGCTGCGCCTTCGCCGGCTCGCCGAGGCGGTCGTTGGCCTGTTCCACGCCGCGCCGAACCGCCAGGTAGCCGGCGACGGTCCAGCCGATCAGGAGCAGGATCAGCCCGACGACGACCAGCGTGATGATTCGCCCCGTGCTGAAGCGGCGCGGCTTCTTCGCGGGTGCCGGACCGGCATAGCGACGCGGTTTTGGCGCCTCACGAGGCGCTTTCTTCCGACGCTCGGGCTTCGGCGATCGCTGAAGGGTCGGCACGCCGCCAGTGGCACGGCCTCCGCGGTAGACGCGGTACGGCTTGTCTTCGCGGGCCATCCGGCGGGGTATCGTAGCCGCCGCTCGTGAGCGCCTCCCGAGCCATCGGCGTGGACTGCGGCGGGACGAAGATCCTGGCCGGCGTCGTCGGTCGGGACGGCACGATCGACCGGCGTCGCACGGTTCCTACCCCGACCTCCTCGGAGGAGGACCTCCTCGAGGCGTTGGAAGGGGTCGTCGAAACCCTGCTGGAAGAGGACGTCGCAGCGATCGGAATGGGGGTTCCGTCCCAGATCGACCAGCGGACCGGGAGGGCCGTCTCGTCCGTCCACGTTCCGCTGAGCGACGTCGACCTTCGTGACCGGATGAGCGACCGGTTCGGGCTCCCGGTGGGAATCGAGAACGACGGGAATGCCGCGGCGATCGCCGAGTGGCAGCTGGGCGCGGGGAGGGGGGCGTCGAACGTCGTGCTCCTGACGCTCGGGACCGGCATCGGAGGTGGGCTGATCCTCGACGGCCGTCCGTTCCGCGGGTCCGTCGGCGGAGGCGCGGAGCTCGGCCACATGGTCCTCGACTACGGCGGTCCGCCGTGCAAGGGCGACTGCACGGGGAACGGCCACTTCGAAGCGTTCGCGGCCGGGTCAGCCGCAAACGCGCTTGCCCGGGCGCGCTTCGGCGAACACGCCGACGCCCGCCGGCTGGTCGACGCGGCCGAGGGCGGCGACCACGGAGCGATTTCCGACCTGGCCGAGCTCGGCCACAGGCTCGGAGCCGGCATCGGCTCGCTCGTGAACATCTTCAACCCGGAGCTCGTGATCATCGGCGGCGGCTTCGCGGACGCCGGCGAGCTCATCTTGGGCCCGGCGCGGGAGACGCTGGAGGTCGAAGGGCTTCCCCTGCCGCGGGAGGTCGTGCGCATCGTGCTGGCAGAGCTCGGCCACGAGGCGGGGATGGTGGGCGCCGCGCTCGTCGGGTTCGAGACGCTCGACTCTTAGCTGTGCCGCTCGCCGTCTGCGCGACTCCGATCGGCAACCTCGACGACATCACGCTCCGCGTCCTCGACGAGCTGCGGGCGGCGGACGTCGTCCTCTGCGAGGACACGCGTCACACGCGCGGCTTGCTCGCTCGACACGGCATCGAGGCGCGGCTGCTGAGCTACCACGAGCACAACGAGGCGAAGCGGACCGCCGAGCTGCTGCCGCGCCTGGCGTCAGGCGAGCGGATCGCGCTCGTCTCCGATGCGGGGATGCCGGGCATCAGCGACCCGGGCGCTCGGCTCGTCGGAGCCGCGCTCGAGGCGGGGGTACCGGTGTCCGTGCTGCCTGGGCCGTCGGCCGTCGAGAGCGCGGTCGCGGCCAGCGGCTTCGAGCTCGATCGGTACCAGTTCGTCGGCTTCCTGCCGCGCGGCGCGGGGGAGCTCTCGGCGCTCTGGTGTGAGTTGGCGCAATGGCGTCACGCTCTTGTCGCATTTGAGTCGCCGAACCGTTTGCCCCGCTCCCTGGCGAGCCTCGCCGAGGCGCTTCCGGACAGGCCGGTGGCGGTCTGCCGGGAGCTGACCAAGCGGTTCGAGGAAGTCGCTCGCGGGCCCGCTTCCGCCATGGCGGATCGCTTTGCCGACGGGACAAAGGGCGAGATCACCGTCGTCATCGGGCCGGGCGTGGTCGAGAGTGTGGCCGACCAGGACGACGCGCTCGCGGCCGTCGCGGACCTGCTCCGCGCAGGCACGTCCCGAAAGACGGCTGCTGAAGTCGTCTCGCGGCTTACAGGTGTGTCGAAGAAGCGGCTGTACGACATCTCGCTGTAGCCGTTCTGGACAACAGCCGGGTGCCTTGCTAGGTTCGCCGGGATGTTCACCCGACTGGCAACGACGCTCGCGGTCCTTGCGCTGCTCGCTCCACCAGCATGCTCTGCGTGGACCTGGCCTGCGACAGGGGAGATCATCAGGGGATTCGACTACGGCGGCGGTGCGTACACGGCCTCCGGGCATCGCGGGATCGACATCGCCGGGTCAGCCGGCGCTGATGTCCTGGCCCCCGCTGCCGGGCAAGTGAGCTTCGCCGGGTCGCTGCCGTCGAACGGCCGGGCAGTCTCGATCCAGACTGCGGACGGCTGGGCCGTCACCCTCACGCAGCTCGGCTCGGTGATCGTCTCGGTCGGGGACGGCGTCGCGGAAGGCGAGACGGTCGGGACGATCGCAGCGCCCGGTGAGCCGCCGGCGGTTTCGCACGTCCAGCTCGGAACGCGACGTGCCGACGATCCGCGCGGCTACGTGGACCCGCTGACGCTGCTCCCGCCGCGCCTGCCCGCCTCGCCGCCTGCCGTCGCGCCGACGCCGGTGACGTCCGCTCCGCAGGCAGCGCCCGCGGCTGTCCAGCCCGCGCCGACCGAGTCAGCGTCTTCGAGCGAGGCCGGGCGCGGAACGGCTCCTGCCGGAGCGGCGCCGGCGGTGGCGGCACGACCGCCGCAGGCCAGACGCCTCTCGACGCGGCGGCGTGCTCCGGCGACACAGCCGACAGTGGCGCGCGCGGCGCCGAGGCCGCATCAGCAGCGACCGAGCGCTCGCCGTTCCGGGAGGCAGGTCGGCGAGCGGGGAACCCCGAATCGGCCGGTGACCGTGGCGCGCGCGACCGCGACGGCGCCTACGTCAACCGTCCGGGCCGCCGCGCCCGCACCCGCAGCCGTGTCCGCACCGGACGCCCCGAGCCTCTTGCCCAGTCCTGCGCAGGATTCGCGGCCGCCGTGGACGCTTCTCCTCGCAGCAACACTCGCCCTGGCCGCCCTCCTCCTGCTCTGCCGACGGGGCAGGAGGCAGCCCACGGCCGCTCCGGTGGCGCCAAACCTCGCGCCTATCATGGACGCCCATGACCTTCTACCTGACCACACCGATCTACTACGTGAACTCGACGCCGCACATCGGGCATGCGTACACGACGCTCGCGTCGGACATCCTCGTGCGCCATCACGCGCAGCGAGGCGAGGACACGTTCTTCCTCACCGGCACGGACGAGCACGCCTCGAAGGTGTACCGGGTCGCAGAGGAGCAAGGGCTGGATCCGAAGGTCTACGTCGACCAGATCGCGGAGAAGTGGCGCGAAGTCCCTGAACAGGTCGGTGCAGACATCGACTTCTTCATCCGCACGACGGATGAGGGCCACAAACGATTCGTCCAGGAGTTCGTTCAGCGGATCTACGACAACGGCGACATCTACGAGGACACCTACTCGGGTCTTTACTGCGTCGGCTGCGAGGCGTTCAAGAACGAGGACGAGCTCGTGGACGGGAAGTGCCCGGAGCACGACACCGTCCCGGAGCTGATCGAGGAGAAGAATTACTTCTTCCGCCTTTCGCGATACCAGGAGCCGTTGCTGAAGCTCTACGACGAGCGGCCGGACTTCGTCCTCCCCGACTTCCGCCGCAACGAGGCGAGGAGCTTCATCGCAGGCGGGCTCGAGGACTTCAGCCTCAGCCGGGCCGGACAGCCCTGGGGCGTTCCGGTCCCCTGGGATCAGGAGCAGGTCGTCTACGTCTGGGTCGACGCGCTGATCAATTACCTCAGCGCGCTGACGTATGCGACGCCCGGGGAGGATTTACGCGAGCGCTACTGGCCGCACGTCCGGCACCTGATCGCCAAGGACATCCTGCGGTTTCACTGCGTGTACTGGCCGGCGCTGCTCCTTTCCGCCGGCTACGAGGTGCCACGCCGGATCTTCGTCCACGGGTACCTGACGCTCGACGAGCGCAAGATCTCGAAGTCACTCGGGAACGTGATCGATCCGCTCAACCTCGTCGACGTCTACGGCTCGGACGCCGTTCGTTACTGGGCCACGCGGTCGGTGCAGTTCGGCCAGGACGGCTCCGTGTCGCTCGATTCGCTGCACGAGCGCTACGAGCGGGAGCTCGGCAACGACCTCGGGAACCTCGTGTCGAGAACGACCGCGATGATCGCGAAGTACCGCGACGGGCGGATTCCTCCCGCCCCGGGCGACGAGGGTGCGCCGTCGCTCGACGCTCTCGGGCGGGAGGTCGAGAAGCGTCTCGATGACTTCGACCTCACCGGCGCAATCGACGTGATCTGGGACGCCATCCGAGCGCTGAACAAGTTCGTGACCGACTCCAAGCCGTGGGAGCTGGCCAAGGACGACGCAAATGCCGAAGAGTTGGATCGCGTGCTCTATGCGCTCGCCGACGGCATCCGCGTCGTTGCCGTCGCGTTGCACGCGTATCTGCCGGAGACGACGCCGCCCATCCTCCGGGCACTCGGCCAGCCCGAGGACTTCAACTGGTCCTTCGTCGCGCCGGGCCAGACCGTCGAGACGGAGGACGTCGAACCGGCGCCGCCGCTCTTCCCGCGTGTCGAGGCGCCGGCCGCCGCTGCGTGATCGACACGCACGCGCACCTGCACGCGTGCGCAGATCCTCCTGAAGAATTGGTCGAACGCGCCCTGCAGGCGGGCGTCGACCGAATCCTCGAGGTTGGCGCCTGGCCGGACCGCTGGCCACAGGTGGTCGACTTCAGCGTCGCAAGGCAGGGCGTCTTCCCGATCCTCGGCATCCACCCACACGACGCGGGCGGCGCAGACCCCACGCAGCTCGAGTTGCTTCGCGAGCTCGATCCGGTGGCCGTGGGCGAGACGGGGCTCGACTACTACCGCGACTACGCGCCGCACGACTTGCAGCGCCAGCTGTTCCAGGCGCACCTCGCGGTTGCAGAGGAGCTCGGCAAGCCGGTCGTGATCCACTGTCGCGCCGCCGACGCGGACGTCGCCCGGGCGCTCGGCGACTTCGACGGCACGGTAATCCTCCACTGCTTCTCGTCGCAGGGGCTGCTCCGTCCCGCACTCGAGCACGGCTACTACGTGTCCTTCGCCGGGAACGTGACCTATCCAAACGCCTATGACATCCGCTCCGCGACCCGCGAGATCCCCGGCGACAGGCTGCTGGCCGAGACCGACAGCCCGTACCTCTCTCCCCAGCCGCGGCGCGGGAGGCCGAACGAGCCGGCGAACCTCGTCCACACCGTCGCGGCGCTGGCCGAGCTTCGCGGGGTCGACTCCGAAGACCTCACCGCCCAGCTGGATCGCAACGCGAACGCCGCGTTCGGCCTCGCGTGAGCGACCTCCCGCCGCCGAGCAAGGAGCTCGGCCAGCACTTCCTGACCGATCACAACATCGTCCGCGTGATCGGCCGCCTCGCAGACGTCCGTGCAGAGGACGTCGTGCTGGAGATCGGGCCCGGGCATGGCGTGCTGACGGGGTACCTGGCCGAACACGCCGGGGTGGTTCACGCGGTGGAGCTCGACCATCGACTCGAGCCGCTGCTGCGTGATCGTTTCTCGAGCGCGGACAACGTCCGGCTCCACTTCCGCGACGCGCTCCGATTGGACGCCGCCGAGCTGGAGCCCGCGCCGACCAAGCTCGTCGCCAACCTGCCCTACAACGTCGCCACGCCGATCGTCGTGGAGAGCCTCGAGCGGCTCCCGACAGTGGGCTTTTGGTGCGTGATGGTCCAGCGGGAGGTTGCCGATCGCTTCTTCGCCGAGCCGCGGACGAAGGCGTACGGCGCGGTCTCCGTGCTGATCCAGCTCGCCGCTGTGCGCACGGGAACACATCCCGTGTCGCGCGACGTTTTCCGACCGAGACCCAACGTCGACTCGGCACTCGTCGCCTTTCGTCGCCGCGAAATGACGCCGCCAATCGCGTGGTTTGAGCTCAAGGCGGTCGTCGAGGCAGCCTTCGCGCATCGCCGGAAGCGGCTGCCGAACTCCCTCGAGCTCGCCCGGCTCGCCGATCGCCGCAAGGCCGAGGAGGCGCTCGCCGCGCTCGGTCGGCCTGCCACGACCCGCGCCGAGGAGCTCGCACCGCCGGAGTTCGTCGAGCTCGCGGCCGCGCTTCGATGACGGAGCTGTTCGCACCCGCCAAGCTGAACCTTGCGCTCGTGGTCGGGCCGAAACGGGCCGACGGAAAGCACGAGCTCGCGACGGTGCTCCAACGAATCGCGCTTGCGGACAGGGTCCGCCTCGAGCCTGCCGAGGAGCTCGAGGTTCGCGGCTTCCCCGACGACACGCTCGTCCGCCGGGCCCTCGAGCTGGCCGCCGCCCACGCTGGCGGCGCACCGAACTGGCGCGCGACGATCGAGAAGCAGATTCCCGTGGCCTCGGGCCTTGGGGGCGGGAGCTCGGACGCCGCGGCGGCGCTCATGCTCGCGAACGACGCGCTGGGCGGCGCGCTCTCCTCGGACCAGCTCCACGGCATCGCCGCCCAGCTCGGCGCGGACGTCCCGTAC
The DNA here is from genome assembly GCA_035265935.1 of Gaiellaceae bacterium. Taxonomy (GTDB): domain Bacteria; phylum Actinomycetota; class Thermoleophilia; order Gaiellales; family Gaiellaceae; genus JACDAN01. Next base: position 72,942 of record DATFOC010000008.1, on the reverse strand, counting down.
TTCCTCACCGCCGGGCCGCAGCTCGGCGAGGGCGACGGCACGGAGCTCACGCCCCTCGACCTGCCGCAGGACTACTGGGTCGTTCTCGTCGTGCCGAGCGCAGAGCGGAAGCATTCGACGGCTGCGGTCTACGAGGCCTTCGACGACCGAGACGGAGCGGAAGGCTTCGAGCAGCGCCGCGCGGAGCTTGCCAGGGCTCTCGTCCTCGGCGACCTCGCCGCCCTGCCGCCCAACGACCTCGCGCGATCGCCGCTAGCCCGCGAGCTCATCCACCAGGGCGCCTTCCGGGCGGACGTGACCGGCGCCGGACCGGGCGTCTACGGGCTCTTCGCCGAGGAGTCGCTGGCAGTCGCGGCCTCTGCCGCGCTGGCGACCCGCGGCGAGACCTGGATCACGACATCCGGGTGGTAGCGTCCGCCGCAATGATCGAGCAGCCGGTTCTCGAACACGGATCCACGCGCTCGGGCCGCTGGCTTCGTCGCCAGCGGACGACTATCGCCCTCGCGATCGCGGTCATCGAGGCGATTCTGTTCGTCTTCGGCGCGATCAGCCGCCCGCTCGCAGTCGTCGTCGCGGTCGTGGTGATCGTCCTCTACCTTTGGCTCGGGCGAAGGCTCCGACCGCCGCTGTCCGACGTCGCCTGGATCGCCGCGGTGTCCCAGGCGCTCGTCGCGCTGGTTCCCGTCCTGTTCTTCTTCCTGGCCACTGTCACGATCGCCGCGATCGGGATCCTCGCGGTCGTCGCGCTCGTTGTCCTCTTCAGTCGCCGCTAGGCGCTGGCAGACTTGAATCTGGTTGACCTTCGAATCGGTGGGGCGTAGCCAAGTGGTAAGGCAGCGGGTTTTGGTCCCGCGATCCCAGGTTCGAATCCTGGCGCCCCAGCCATTGCGCGAGAGCACGTGAACGCATCGAGGCTCGCAGCCGTCGTCCTCGCGGGAGGGCTCGGCACGCGGATGCGCTCGGCGACGCCGAAGCATCTCCACGCGCTGCTCGGTCGGCGGCTGGTCGACTGGGTGATCGAGGCCGGACGTGCGCTCGAGCCTGCGCGACTCGTCGTCGTGAGCTCGCCCGACTTCGCCGGTGAGTTCGACGGAGTCGAGGTCGCCGTCCAAGAGAGTCCCAGGGGTACCGGCGACGCGCTCGCGTCCGCGAAGGACGCACTCGCCGCACAGGCCGGAGAGGTGCTCGTCCTCTCCGGCGATGCGCCGCTCCTTCGCCCGGAGACGCTCGCGTCGCTCCTCGAGACCCACCGCAGCGCCGACGCGGCCGCCACCGTGCTCACGTTCCGCAGAGACGATCCGGGCAGCTACGGAAGGATTGTGCGCGGTGACGACGGCGGCGTCCGGGCCATCGTCGAGGCGACCGACGCGACACCGGAGCAGCTCGCCCTCGACGAAGTCAACTCGTCGATCTACGTGTTCCGTGGAGAGGCGCTCTGGCCTGCGCTCGACCGGCTCGATCCGCGCAACGCGCAGGGCGAGCTCTACCTCACCGACGCGGTGCGACACCTTGTCGACGGCGGCGAGCGCGTCCTCGCATTCGAAGCCGACGATCCGACCGAGCCGGAAGGGGTGAACACCCGGGTCGAGCTCGCCGCGGCCGCCGCTGCACTCCGCGACCGGATCAACGACGCGCACATGCTCGCGGGGGTCACGATCGTCGACCCGGCGACGACGTGGATCGAGCCATCGGTGGAGATCCAGCCCGACGCCGTGATCGGCCCGTTCACCGTGCTGAACGGCCGAACGATCGTCGGCGAAGGCGCCAGCGTCGGCCCGCACGTGGTCGCGGTCGATGCCTCGATCGGCCCGCGTGTGCTCGTTGGTCCGTTCTGTTACCTTCGCCCCGGCACTGTTCTCGAGGCGGGCGCGAAGGCGGGCACATTCGTGGAGATCAAGAACTCTCGCGTGGGCGAGGGCACCAAGGTGCCGCATCTCTCCTACATCGGCGACGCTGACGTCGCGGAAGGCGTGAACATCGGCGCGGGGAACATCACCGCGAACTTCGCGCACAAGCCCGGTCAGCCCAAAGGCCGGACGACGATCGGCCGGAACGTCAGGACCGGTGTCCACAATGCCTTCATTGCCCCTGTCGAGATTGGGGACGGTGCTTGGATTGGCGCGGGATCGGTCATCACGAGAGACGTCCCGCCGGGCGCGCTCGGCATCGCCCGCGCGCGGCAAGAGAACAAGGAAGGCTATGCCGCCCGAGGAACCGACCAAAGCGACGGAGCCAGTGACGACGACTGAGGTCGCGCCGCTACCCGGCCTCGAGGCGCCGGCGACGCAGTCGACACCGAAGCCGCAGAACTGGCTCGAGCGCGGGCCGTCGAAGCGGCTGATGCTCGTGTCAGGGCGTTCGCATCCGGACCTGGCCGAGGACATCGGCAAGAAGCTCGGTGTCGCTTGCAGTCCTGTCGAGCTGAAGACGTTTGCGAACGGCGAGGTGTATTGCCGCTACGAGGAGTCGGTGCGCGGCGCCGACCTCTTCATCGTCCAGTCGTGCGCCGGCGTGGGCAAGGTCAACGCCTACCTCTGGGAGCTCCTCGAGATGATCAACGCGGCGAAGCTGGCCTCGGTCAAGCGGGTCACGGCCGTGATGCCGTGGTTCCCGTACTCGCGGCAGGACAAGAAGTCGGCGCCGCGCGAGCCGATCTCGGCGCGCCTGCTCGCAGACACCTTGGAAAAGGCCGCCGGGGTCGATCGCGTGCTGACGATGGACCTTCATACCGGCCAGATCCAGGGGTTCTTCACCATCCCTGTCGACCACATGACCGCACTGCCGCTCTTCGCGCAGTACTTCCGGGACAAGGGGCTCTCGGGCGAGGATGTCGTCTCGGTCTCGCCAGACGCCGGCCGGGCCAAGCTCGCGCGCCGCTTCGGGCAGATGCTCGACGCCGACCTCGCGATCATGAACAAGACCCGGCCGGCGCACGACCAGGCGTCCATCACCGAGGTCATCGGCGACGTCGAGGGCAAGACCGCGCTGATGGGGGACGACATGATCCTCACCGGAGGCACCCTGCTCGCCGGCGCGAAGGCTCTGCGGGAGGCGGGCGCGAAGGAGGTCTACGTCTTCGCCACCCACGGTCACTTCGTCGGTGACGCACTCGAGAAGCTCGCGACTGACGACCTCGCCGAGATCGTCGTCACCGACACGGTGCGGCTCGACCCGCTCGAGCGTCCGGACAAGCTGACCGTGCTTCCGGTCTCGGGGCTCTTGGCCGACACGATCATGAACGTCTTCGCCGACGAATCCGTGTCGGCGGTCTTCCAGGGCGCGAATCAGCTCTTCTAGGAGGGCTCGGCGGAACGTTGCTCGTCGTCGGACCGCGATGCTCGTTCTGAGGCACCGACGCAGGGAGCCTCCGTATCAGTGAGATACGGGGGCGACTGAGGACGCAGCCTCGGGACGAGCAGCGCGCGTCCGGCGGCACAGACCACGTTTCGCCGAGCCCTCCTTTAGACCGCCTGCTCGCCGGCGGAGTCGTCGCCGCCTTGTGCGGCCTGCTGCTGTACCGGATCGCGCCCGACGTCGGCGGCAAGCCGCTGTACGAGGACGAGGCAGTCGCAGGCCTGATCTCCATGCGCCCGCTCGGCGAGGTGCTCGAGACCGTGATGGTCGACCGCGGCGGCGCTCCGCTCCATTTCGTGCTCACTCACGGTGTGTTCGCCCTGGACACGAGCGCCGTTGCGCTTCGCTGGCTGTCGGTCGTGTGCGCGGTTGCGTCGGTACCGCTGTGCTTCGACCTCGGCCGGCGGCTCGGTGGGCAGGGGGCCGGGCTGGTCGCGGCGGCGGTCGCGGCTTCGTCCACCGCGCTGGCGGTCTACGGGAGCTTCGGGCGGATGTATGCGCTCTACGTGCTCGTCGCAGCGCTGGCCGCAGATCTGTTCGTCCGGGCGCTGGAGTTGCGGACTCCAGGCGCCGTCGCCGCTGCGGCCGCGGCGTTCTGGCTGCTCCCCGCAGTTCATCCCTACGGCCTGATCCCCGCGCTCGTCGCACTGGCGGTCGCCGCCCTGCTCTGGCGGAGGCGCTCGTTGCGCAACGCGCTGCTCGTCGCGGTCGCGGTCCTGGCCGCGATCCCCTTCATGCTCGCGGACCTCCGGCTGGCTCAGCGGTCGGAGGTGGGGGAGGGCGGCTCCGCGCTGGCCTCGCCCGCCGACGCCTGGGGCGAGCTCGTGGCAGCCATGTCGTCGTTCGCGGGCGGCGAGGGACTGGCGCTCGTGTTCTTCAGCGTGTTGGGGATCGCGGGGATCGCCGTTCTTGCCACACGGAGCCCTGCGGTCGCGATCCTCGCCGCTGTCGTTTTCGTGCCGCCTGTGCTCTTCGTTGTCGTCCCTACGGGCTCTGATCCGGACCTGTCCCCCCGGCATCTCTTCTACGGGCTGCCGCTCTGGGCGGCCGCGATCGGCGTCGGGGTGGCCTCGCTGCGCCGCTGGATGCCGGAGCGCGTGTGGTTCGTCGTCGTCGCAGCGGTGATTGCCGGCGCCTCCCTGGCGCCGGCTAGCGCTCTCCGAGATCCGCGGGAGCTCGGCCTCCTCCCGACAGCCACGCCGGGCGACGTCCGGGGGGGCGCCGGCGACCTGCTTTTTCCGTACGCGACGCCGTTTCTCGCCGAGCTAGGCAGCGTCCAGGAGGCGCTCGCGCTCCCGCAGGGGCCCGGCGACCAGATCCTGAGGGCGCTCGATCATGCAGACGAGCCGATTCGTGCGGTTCGTGTTGCGCTGCCTCGACGGGAATGGGAGGTCGTGACGATTCGCGGGCCACTCGAGAAGCGGCGTGCCCTGGCCGCCGCCGCCGACGCAATCGCGAACGCCGCGCATCCACCGGCGCTCGACTGGTGGTACGAGCTCGTCGAACGAGGCCTGCGTGACGCGCTCTCTAGCTACACTGCCGCGCCGTGGCAGGTGAACGAATCAAGCTGGAGGTAGCGGAGCGCGAAGGACGCGGTTCCTCCGATTCACGGCGCCTACGGCGCAGCGGGGTGATCCCGGGCGTCCTCTACGGGCGCGGGAAGACGCCGCACGCGATCTGCGTCCACGAGCGCGAGCTTCGCCGCGTCCTGACCGGTCCGTCGGGCCTGCACGCGATCCTCGACGTCGTGCTCGAAGGCCAGAAGACGACCCACGCGTCGATCCTCAAGGACTACCAGCAGGACGTGATCACCGGCCGCATCGCCCACATCGACCTCCAGGAGGTCCGCCTCGACCAGCCGATCCAGGCCCAGGTCGTGATCGAGCTCGTCGGCGAGTCCGTCGGTACGAAGGAGGGCGGCGTGCTCTCGCAGGTCACGCGCGAGATCAACGTCGAGGCGCTGCCGATGGAGATCCCCGAGCGGATCGAGGTCGACATCTCCGAGATGCACATCGGAGACACGCTTCGCCTGGCGGACGTCTCCAGGCAAGACGGCGTGACATTCCTCGACGATCCAGAGGAGACGGTGCTCGCGACGGTGACGGTGCCGACGCAGATCGTCGAGCCCGAGCCCGAGGAAGAGGAGCTCGAGGAGGGCGAGGAGCTGGCCGAGGGCGAGGAGCCGCCGGAGGGCGCAGCCGAGGGCGAAGAGCCGTCCGCCGAGGCCGATTCGGGCGAGGGCGGCGAGCCCGAGACCACCGAGGGCTAGTTGCCCCTGTTTCGTCGGGGCGAGCGCGCCTCGACGCTGGATCTTCTCGTCGCGGGCCTGGGCAACCCGGGTCGCGAGTACGAGCGCACCCGCCACAACGCCGGCTGGATGGTCATGGACGAGCTGGCCAGGAGGCACGGCGGCTCGTTCCGAAGCAAGTTCTCCGGTCAGCTTTCGGAGACTCGCCTCGACGACCTGAAGCTCGCGCTGCTCAAGCCCGAGACCTACATGAACGTCTCCGGCCAATCGATCGGAGCCGCGCGCAAGTTCTTCAAGGTCGACCCGGCCGACGTGCTGGTCGTGCACGACGACGTCGACCTCGAGCCCGGACGGCTCCAGGCGCGCTTCGGGGGCGGGCTCGCCGGGCACAACGGCCTGCGCTCGATCGCCCAGGCGCTCGGGACGAACGACTTCCTGCGCCTGCGGATCGGGGTCGGGCGCCCCGGTCGCGGCGACCGGCGCAGCGTCGCCGACTACGTCCTCGGCGGATTCGAGCCCGAAGTCGACGTCGACTCACTGATCGGGCGATCAGCGGATGCCGTCGAGACGATGGCGCGCGACGGGCTCGAAGAGGCGCAGCGCCGGTACAACTAAACGCATGGACCGCGTGTTCGTCTCCGTAGGTGACGGTGCCGGCGCCCGAAGGCGCCAGGGCGCCGCTCCCGGTCCCCGCCAGGGGCGAACGTGGTGGGAGGTCATGCACCCGGAGGGCTCGGAAGGAACCTGGCGCGACCTGCCCGGCCTCCTCGGCGACTCGATGCGGCTGGTCTGGACCTCCGGCCGCAAAATCTTCCTGCTCACGTCCAGCCTGCAGCTTCTGGCTGCGGTCGGCGTGGCGGTGCAGCTCTTCGTCGCGAAGGCGGTCTTCGAGGCGGTCCTCGGGACCGGCGGCAAGGCCGAGCTGGCGGATGTCGGGCCACCGCTCGTCGCGCTCGTCGCCGTAACGGTCGCCCTCGATCTCGCCCGGGCGATCCGCGATGAACAGGGCCGCGTCCTCGGTGAGCTGGTCGGCCGCAAGGCGATCGACCGCGTGCTCGACGTCTCCACCCGGATCGACCTGCTCGCTTTCGAGTCACCGGAGTTCTACGACCGGCTCCAGCGCGCCCGTGCTCAGGGGCAGTTCCGCGCGCTCCAGACCGTCAACGGTTTGCTGGGGATTGTCGGATCACTCGTAACGGCCACTGCGATCGTCTTCGCGCTCGCCGCGCTCCAGCCCCTGCTGCTGCCGTTCGTGCTTATCGGCTACCTGCCGCTCTGGGTCGTGGCCTCGCTGAACACGCGCGACCTCTACCACTACACGCGGGGCATGACGCCGAACGACCGGCAGCGAGGCTACCTCCAGAACGTGCTCATGGGCCGGAACGCGGCCAAGGAGGTGCGTGCCTTCAACCTGGCCGGGTTCCTTCGCCGCCGCTACGACACGCTCTACGACGAGCGGATCGCGGAGCTGCGCAAGCTGGCGAAGCGCAGGACAGCCCGTGCACTGGTCGGCTCGGTCACGTCGTCGGCTGTCACCGTCGGGACGATCGCGATGCTCGCCTGGCTGTACACGAGCGACCGCATGTCGCTGGCGGCCGCCGGCGCGGCAGTCTTCGGCCTCTACCAGCTCGCGAACCAGCTGCGCGGGCTGCACATCAGCGCGACCTCCCTGTACGAGGCCACGCTCTTCATCCGCGACTACTCGTCCTTCCTGACGCTCGAGCCGTCCGTCGAGGAGGCCGAGGGCCGGACCCCCGCGCCGAAGTCGTTCGATCACCTGACGGTGGAAGACGTTTCCTTCACGTACCCGGAGTCGGATCGCGCCGCCGTCGACGGCGTCTCGCTCGAGATCGGCAAGGGCGAGATCATCGCGCTCGTCGGCGAGAACGGGTCGGGCAAGACCACGCTCGCGAAGATGCTCGCCGGGTTGTACCGGCCCGAGACCGGCAAGATCCGCTGGGACGACCTCGACCTCGCGGATGTGGACGCCGATGAGCTTCGTCGGGCCGTCGCGGTGATCTTCCAGGACTTCGAGCGTTACCTGCTTCCCGCGCGCGAGAACGTCGGGCTGGGGCGGAAGGAGCGAATCGACGACCTCGAGGCGATCCTCGAGGCGGCCGCGCGGGCGGACGCGCACGAGTTCCTCGAGTCGCTCCCCGAAGGGTACGAGACGATGCTCGGCCGCGAGTTCTCCGGCGGCTTCGACCTCTCGATCGGGCAGTGGCAGCGCGTGGCGCTCGCCCGAGCGTTCTTCCGGGACGCGCCGTTCGTGATCCTCGACGAGCCGACTGCGTCGCTTGACGCGCGGGCCGAGAGCAACCTCTTCGAGCGAATGCGGGCGCTGCTGCACGGCCGGTCGGTGGTGCTGATCTCACACCGGTTCTCGAGCGTGCGCTCGGCGGATCGCATCTACGTGCTGCACGAGGGGCGCGTGGTCGAGGAGGGCTCTCACGAGGAGCTGATGGCGCGCGACGGCCTCTATGCGGAGCTCTTCACGCTGCAGGCGCGTGCCTATGTCGACCGGCCCGCGGCGGTCGGCGGCGGTGACGAGGCTGACGAGCTCGGCGAGCCAGACGAGCCGCCAGAGGAGCCGATGGAGCAAGTCGTCTACGGCCCGCCATGACCCTGGTGCAGTCTCGGCGCGAAATCGTCACAGTCCCGCGTTAATCCGGGCGCTAGCCTCGAAGCTCATCCCCTTGGGTGGGTGGGGGTGGGCGGGGGTTCGGGATGGGTCCGACCCGGCGGTGCGCCCGGCCGCTCACCGAGCCGGAGCGCGTACCTGAGCTCGAGCGGATGAGGCGGGAACTCCGACCTCGACCGGCCGCCGTCGTCCCGCCAGCCCCGCGCTTCGTAGAAGCGGCGCGCTCGTTCGTTCGCCTCGAGCACCCACAGCTGAGCGGTCGCCCCGTGGCGGCGCAGCAGCGCAAGGGCCTCGTCGTGGAGCGCAGCGCCGGCTCCGCGGCCCCACTCGGCCGGCAGCACGAACAGGTTCCGCAGCCAACCCGGCGAGACGGTCGCGAACCCGACCGGACTGCCGGCTCGCTCGGCGATCAGCACGGACGTGTCCTCGCTGCGCCTCCGCCCAGACCTTCCGCATCTGCTCATCGGGGAAGCGGTAGAGATCGGGAGGGAAGACCTCTACGTGAGCCGTCATCGCGCTCTCTCGGTGGATCACGAACAGCGTCTCGGCGTCGTCTGGCCGAGCCGCCCGGATCGAAAGCGGGCCCATCCCGCGATTGTCCCCGCGCGTACCATTGACCGCCCCGGAACCTGACCGTTCCGGCGTTCGTCGTGGACCGCCCCGTGCTACACGTCGTCGCGCAGGAGCTCGTCGAGAGCGAGCGCCTTCACGCGTTCGCGAACGAGATCAGGGAGGTGCACAGGAGCCTCGCCGTCGAGGCCGCCGACCGCAAGGGGCCGCGGGCGCGGGTTTCCGAGCCGGCGCTGCCGCTCCTCCTCGCCTCACTCCACATCGAGCTCGAGCGGGGACTCGTGGTCGTGCTCCCCGAGGACTCCGACGCGCGCGACGCGGCCGAGGCGGCCGCCTGGTTCCTCGGCGACGATCGCGTCGCGCTCCTGCCGAGCCGCGGCGTCCGCTGGGGCTCCGGGCTCGAGCCGGCGCCGCACCTCGTCGGCGAGCGGGCGAGAGCACTCGATGTCCTGGCGGCCGGCGGCCTCGTCGCCGCCTCGGCGGCTGCGATCGCCGAGGGCCTTCCACCTGCGGAGGAGCGTCCGCAGCCGATCAGGCTCCCGGAGGACGCCGAAGAGGACCTGACGGAGCGATTCGCGCTCGCGGGCTACGAGCGGGTCGAGCGAGCGGAGGAACGAGGCCAGTTCGCCGTTCGCGGCGGGATCGTCGACGTCTTCCCAACCACCGGCCGCGAGCCGCTTCGCCTCGAGCTCTTCGGCGACGAGATCGAGTCGATGCGCGCGTACTCGCCGTTCACGCAGCGCACGCTGCATCCGGTCGAGAGTGCAGTGATCTACCCGGCCGGCGAGCGCGTCGCGGACCTGGCCGAGCCGACGCTACCCGGCGATGACGACGCGCCGGCCCCGGACGACCTCGTCCCGCCGCTCGCCCGCGCGCCCGCGCTCGTCTGGCAGCCGGACGCGGTCCGCTCGGTCTGGGAAGAGGAAGAGCTTCCGCCGCAGCCGCTCGAGGGCGCCGCCGAGCTCGACCCCTTCCCGACCGGACAGCCGATCTCGTTCGAAGCGCAGCGGCCCGCCATCGCCGCCCGCGGGCTCTCGGAGGCCGAACAGGAGCTCGCGTCGCTCGTCCGCGGCGGCCTGCGCACGATCGTCGCCTTCGCGCACCGCGGAGAGGCGCTGCGCAATCAGAACCTGCTCCGACGGGTCGACGCACGTCTCATCGACGAGGGAGAGGAGCTCCCCGCCGAAGCCGAGCTCCTCTACGCGGTGTCGCCGGCCCGCCGCGGCTTCGTCTCGCGCGACCTCGGTCTCGCGCTGCTGCCGGACACGCAAGTTTTCCGCCGCAAGCCCCGCCGGGCCGAGCACAGGGTCGGCCGCGCGCTCCAATCCTTCGCCGACCTCCGTACCGGAGATCACGTCGTGCACGAGGACCATGGCGTCGGGAGGCTGCTCGGGTTCGAGACGAAGGAGGTCGCCGGCGTCACGCGCGACTATCTCCTGCTCGCGTTCCGGGGGGACGACAGGCTCTACGTCCCGCACGAGCAACTCGGGAAGGTCTCCCGCTACATCGGCGCGAACGGGGGCGCGCCGGCGCTGTCGAAGCTCGGCGGCAAGGCGTGGCAGCTGCTCAAGAGCCGGGCGCGCGAAGGCATCCGCGAGCTCGCCGGCGAGCTCCTCCGCCTCTACGCCGAGCGGCAACAGGCGCCGGGAGTCGCGTACGACCTCGAGCACGAATACCTGGAGCAGCTCGAGGCGAGCTTCCCCTACCAGGAGACGGACGACCAGCGGGTCGCGATCGAAGCCGTCAAGGAAGACCTGGAGACGCCGCGGCCCATGGACCGGCTCGTCTGCGGCGACGTCGGGTTCGGCAAGACGGAGGTCGCCGTCCGCGCTGCCTTCGCAGTCGCGCTGAACGGCAAGCAGACGCTGATGCTCGTCCCGACGACCGTGCTCGCCCAGCAGCACTGGAACACCTTCCGCGAGCGCTACCGCGACTTCCCGCTGCGCGTCGAGATGGTCTCGCGCTTCCGCAGCGCCAAGGAGACGAAGCAGGTGCTCGCCGACTTCGCGCAGGGCAAGGTGGACGTGCTGATCGGGACGCATCGGGTGCTCTCGAGGGACGTGATCCCGAAGGACCTCGGGCTCGTGATCGTCGACGAGGAGCAGCGCTTCGGCGTCGCGCAGAAGGAGCTGTTGCGCCAGCTGCGCCTCGAGGTCGACGTCCTCGCGCTGACGGCCACGCCGATCCCGCGCACACTTCACATGTCGCTCTCGGGCCTGCGGGACATCTCGATCATCGAGACACCGCCCGAGGGCCGGCGCCCGATCAGGACGCACGTCGGCGAGTTCGACGAGGAGCTGATCAAGCAGGCGCTCGAACGGGAGGTCGCGCGCGGAGGGCAGGCGTTCTTCCTCCACAACCGGGTGGAGACGATCGACGAGCGGGCTGCGTGGCTCCAGGCGCTCGCCCCCGACCTCCGCGTGGTCGTCGCGCACGGGCAGATGCGCGAGAAGGAGCTCGAAGATCGGATGCTCTCGTTCCTGCGCGGCGACCCCGACGTGCTCGTCTCGACGACGATCATCGAATCGGGCCTCGACATCCCGCAGGCGAACACGCTGATCGTCGAGCGAGCCGACGCCCTCGGGCTCGCCCAGCTCTACCAGATCCGCGGGCGGGTGGGCCGCTCCGACCAGCTGGCCCACTCGTATCTGTTCTATCCGGACGCGTCCGAGCTGACGCCGGAGGCGCGCGCGCGGCTCGCCACCCTCGCGGACCACACCGAGCTCGGCGCCGGCTTCGCGATCGCGATGCGCGACCTCGAGATCCGCGGCGCGGGCGACCTCCTAGGTGCCGAGCAGTCCGGTCATGTCGCGGCGCTCGGGTTCGAGCTCTACGTCGAGCTCCTTGGCGAGGCGGTCGCCGAGCTCTCGGGCGAGCGGCGCCCGACGGCCAGGCCCGTGCGCGTCGACGCCCGCGTCGACGCCTACGTCCCGAATACGTACGTCGACTCGGAGGCGATGCGGATCGACCTGCACCGCCGGCTCGCGCTCGCCGAGACGGAGGACGAGCTGCGCGAGCTCGAGGCCGCTACCATCGACCGCTTCGGCTCGCTGCCGGAACCGGTCGAGAACCTCTTTGCAATACAGGAAGTCAGGATCAAGGTCGCCCGGCTGGGCGCGGACTATCTGGTCTTCCGGGGCGGCCGTGCGACGGTCGGGCCGCTTGTTCTAGGGTCGGGAGAGCTGCGCGAGCTGCGCAGCCGAATCGACACGGCGGTCTACACGACAGCCCGAAATGAAATCTCGTTAAGAGACGATGTATTTCGGGGAGCGGTGCGATTAGTCGATGCTATCCTCGACACGCGTCGCGCAGCATAGGTCGGCGCGTTTTTCATGAAACGGGTCTTCTTCACAGTCTTCCTCGCCCTCGGGCTCGCCGTGTTCGCGGTGGGCTGCGGCAGCGACGACGGCGGCTCCGATGCGGTGCCGACGAACTCGGTTGCCGTCGTCGGCGACCAGTCGATCCCGAAGTCCGAGTTCGACGACCTGATCACGTACGCGAAGCGCAGCTACGACGCGCAGAAGCGGCCGTTCCCGAAGGTCGGTACGCCCGAGTACGTGCAGCTCCGCGACCAGGCCATGAACTTCCTCGTGCAGCGCACGCAGTTCGAGGTGAAGGCCGATGAGCTCGACATCGACGTCAGCGACGAGGCCGTGGACAAGCGGATCGACCAGTACATCAAGGAGCGCCACCAGGGCGACAAGAAGAAGTTCGACGCCGAGCTCAAATCCCAGGGCCTGAGCCCCGAGCAGGCGCGAGACATCATCCGCGCCAACCTCGTTCAGGAGGCGATCTTCAACAAGGTCACGAAGGACGTGAAGGTCAACGACGAGCAGGTCAAGGCGTACTACGACAAGAACAAGGCGCAGTACGGGACGCCCGAGACGCGGCCCGTGCGCCACGTGCTCGTCAAGGAGAAGGCGCTCGCGGACGACCTGTACGCCCAGCTCAAGGCCGGCGGCGACTGGAATGCGATTGCCAAGAAGCATTCGCAGGATCCCGCCTCGAAGAACCAGGGCGGGAAGATGACCGCCACGAAGGGCCAGCTCGTCCCCGAGTTCGAGCAGACGGCCTTCACGATCGGCGACAACGGGATCTCCAAGCCCGTGAAGACGCAGTACGGCTGGCACATCATCCAGGCCCTCGGCCCGGTGAAGAAGAGCCAGTCGACGCCGTTTGCCCAGGTCCAGGAAGCGATCCGGCAGCAGCTCCTCCAGGAGAACCGCAACAAGGAGATGGAGAAGTGGGTTGCCGACATGCGCAAGGACCTCGAGGGCGAGACGACGTACCAGACCGGCTACAAGCCGAAGGCGGAGGAACCCGCCACAACTGGCTGAGCGCGACCCTCTCGCCGACGCCCTTCTCGATCTCCAACGCCTGACCGAGCGCCTCCGGCGCGACTGCCCGTGGGATCGCGAGCAGACGGCGCGGACGATCGTCCCGCACACGGTCGAGGAGGCGTACGAGGTCGCCGACGCGGCCCTCGCGGGTGACGACGCAAAGCTCGAGGACGAGCTCGGCGACCTCCTCTTTCAGACGTATTTCCTCGCCCTGCTCCTCGAGGAAAGGGGTACCGGCTCCCTCGCGTCGGTCGCGCGCGGGGTCGAGGGGAAGCTCGTGCGCCGGCACCCGCACGTCTTCGGTGAGGTCGATGCCGAGACCCCCGGCCGGGTTCGCGCGAACTGGGAGGAGATCAAGGCCGAGCAGGAGGGCCGCGAGGGGGTCTTCCACCACGTGCCGGAGACGCTTCCGGCGCTGCTCTACGCCCGGAAGCTCCAACGACGTGCTGCCGCAATCGACTTCGAGTACCCGGACGTCGACGGCGCGCTTGCCGACCTCGACGACGAGCTGCGCGAGCTCCGCGAAGCGATCGCCGACGTGGGCGAGCCTGCGCCCGAGGCCGAGCCGCACGCGCAGGTCTTCGAAGAGCTCGGCGACGTCCTGTTCGCCGCAGTCAACGTCGCGCGGCGGCTGAACGTCGACCCCGAGCTGGCGCTGCGTGCGACGGCCGGGCGCTTCGCGGACCGCGTCGACCGGGCGGCCAAGCTCGCGGAAGCCGAAGGCAAGGCGTTCACCTCGCTCACACTCGACGAGAAAGACCGATACTTCGACGCCGCCAAGGAGGAATTCGGCTGAGTCCGATCTACGACGTCCACGCGCGCACCATCCTCGACTCCCGGGGCAATCCCACGGTCGAGGTCGAGGTGGTGCTCGAATCCGGAGCGCGCGGCCGCGCTGCGGTCCCCTCGGGCGCCTCGACCGGACAGTTCGAGGCGGTCGAGCTTCGAGACGGCGATCCTTCTGCATGGCTCGGCAAGGGCGTCTCGCAGGCGGTCGAGAACGTGATCACCGAGATCGCACAGGGCATTCGGGGCCTCGATCCGGCCGATCAGGCGGGCGTGGACTCGGCGCTCGTCATGCTGGACGGCACCGATAACAAGGGACGGCTGGGCGCGAATGCGATCCTCGGGGTCTCCCTCGCGGTGGCCAAGGCGGCTGCCGCGGAAGCGGGCGTACCGCTCTACAACTGGATCGGCGGCCCCGAGGCGCACGTGCTCCCCGTCCCGATGCTGAACGTCGTCAACGGCGGGGCGCACGCAGACAATTCGCTCGACCTCCAGGAGTTCATGATCGTGCCGGGCGGAGCCGAGACCTTCTCGGACGCGCTCCGCATCGCGGTCGAGACGTTCCACACGCTCAAGAAGCTCCTCGACAAGCGCGGGCTCGCGACCGCCGTGGGGGACGAAGGCGGGTTCGCGCCGGACTTCGAATCCAGCGAAGCCGCGATCGACGCGATTCTCGAGGCGGTCGACCGCGCCGGCCATCGCGAGCGGATCGCAATCGCGCTCGACCCCGCGATGAGCGAGCTCGTCGGCGACGACGGGCGCTACCGCTTCGAGGGCCGCGAGGCGACACCCGAGCAGCTGACCGACTTCTGGGCCGAGCTCATCGAGCGCTATCCGATCGTCTCGATCGAAGACGGCGCGGCGGAGGAGGACTGGGCGGCATGGAAGGCGCTGACCGAACGGTTCGGCGAAAGCGTCCAGCTCGTCGGCGACGATCTCTTCGTCACGAACGTGGAACGGCTGCGGCGCGGAATCGAGGAGGGCGTCGCCAACTCGATCCTCGTCAAGGTCAACCAGATCGGCACGCTCACCGAGTCGCTCGAGGCGATCGCGCTGGCCCGGTCGGCCGGCTATACGGCGGTGATCTCGCATCGCTCCGGCGAGACCGAGGACACGACGATCGCCGATCTCGCCGTTGCAACGAACGCCGGGCAGATCAAGACCGGCGCGCCCTCGCGCTCGGATCGCACGGCGAAGTACAACCAGCTGCTGCGGATCGAAGGGGAGCTCGGCGCGGACGCCGAATACCCCGGCTGGGATGCGTTCAAAGCTCGTCCTTAGCGCGCTCGCCGGGCTCCTCCTTGTCGCCGGCTGCGGCGGCGGCGACGACACGAC
Source organism: Gaiellaceae bacterium (assembly GCA_035265935.1). GTDB lineage: Bacteria > Actinomycetota > Thermoleophilia > Gaiellales > Gaiellaceae > JACDAN01. The sequence goes on along the minus strand of DATFOC010000008.1, from coordinate 57,668 downwards.
GACGGTGACCGTCCGCGAGACGGTGACCGAGACCGCAGCGTCGTCTGTCCCGAGCGAGGCGCCGACGCTCGTCGCGCTCTACTTTCTCCAGGACGAGAAGGTCTGGCCAGAGCAGCGCGGGCTGATCACGGGGCCGGCGATCGCGACCAACACGGTTCACCAGCTCTTCGAAGGCACCGAGAGCGAGCTGACGTCCGCGATTCCGCCCGAGACGAGGCTGCGGAGCCTCGCGATCGAGGATGGCGTTGCGTCGATCGAGCTCGATCCGGCCGTCACGGACCGCAAGGCGCTCGCCCAGCTCACCTACACCCTGACCCAGTTCGACTCGGTAAAGCGCGTCTCGTTCAACGGTGACCGGCCCGTGGGACGCGGCGCGTTCGAGGAGGAGACCCCGGCGATCATCGTCGAGTCTCCGCTCTCCGGCGAGGAGGTCGAATCGGGCTTCGAGGCGACCGGCACGGCCAACACGTTCGAGGCGACGTTCCAGTACGAGCTTCGCGACGCGGACGACAAGATCCTGAAGAAGGACTTCGTGACAGCGACCTCTGGTAGCGGCACGCGCGGGACCTTCCGGTTCACGGTTCCCTATGAGGGGTCCGGGCCGGGTCGCCTGGTCGTGTTCGAGATCTCGGCCGAAGACGGCTCGCGCACGAACGAACGGTCGATCCCCCTCTCGCTACGCTGACGCAAATGGCGGCCGCGGTCCCTCGCCGCACGAAGATCGTCGTCACGCTCGGCCCGTCGTGCGCGACCGAGGAGCGTGTGATCGCGCTCGCGCAGGCCGGGATGAACGGCGCCCGCCTCAACTTCTCTCACGGGACGCACGACCAGCACGCCGAGTACGCCCGAATGGTTCGGAAGGCCCAGGACGAGGTGGGCCGGCCGATCGCGCTGATCGCCGACCTGCAGGGGCCGAAGCTTCGCGTCGGCGAGCTCGAGGCGCCGATGCTGCTCGCCGACGGCGACGAGGTCGTTGTCACGGGAGGCGAGGACGAGAGCCTGGACGGGGAGCTGCCGGTCCTGCCGGCGGTGATCGGCCAAGTGCTCCAGCCCGGGCACGACGTCCTGATCGACGACGGGCTGGTCCGGCTTCGCGTCGATGCGGTCAAGGCCGGCCGTGCCCGCTGTGCAGTCGTCGTCGGCGGGACCGTCAGCTCGCATAAGGGCGTGAACGTTCCGGGCGTTCCCGTGCCCATTCCGGCCCTGACCCGAAAGGACACCGACGACCTCGAGTTCGCGCTGGAACTGGGCGCCGATTTCGTCGCGCTCTCGTTCGTGCGCTCCGCTGCCGACGTCCGCGACCTCAAGGGGCTGATCAAGCAGTCCGGCGTCGACGCGCACGTGATCGCGAAGATCGAGAAGGCGGAGGCGATCGACGCGCTGCCCTCGATCCTCGAGGAGGCGGACGCGATCATGGTCGCCCGCGGGGACCTGGGCGTCGAGATCGGCGTCGAGGTCGTGCCGCTGCTCCAGAAGCGGATCATCCTCGCCTCGCTCGACCGGGGAAAGCCGGTGATCACCGCGACCCAGATGCTCGAGTCGATGGTCAACCACGCAGAGCCCACGCGCGCCGAGGCGAGCGACGTGGCGAACGCCCTCCTCGACGGGACCTCGGCAGTGATGCTCTCCGAGGAGACGGCGATCGGCCGCTACCCGCTCGAGGCCGTGCGGACGATGGAGCGCATCGCCCGCACGATCGAGCCCAGCATCGAATACCGGCACCAGTTCCCGCAGCCGGGCGACGAGCCCACGGTCGGGCAGGCAATGTCCAACGCAGCCTGCGACCTGGCCGAGACGCTCGGCGCGAAGGCCATCCTCGTGCCGACCTACACCGGGCGGACGGCATCCGTCGTCGCCAGGCTTCGTCCCCGCCGACCGGTGATCGGGCTTTCCCACCACCAGGCCGCGCTCCAGCACATGACGCTCGAGTGGGGTGTGGTGCCGATGAACATGCCCGAGGCTGCCGATGTGGAGGAGCTCTGGGCGTCCTCGCTTGACGTGGGCCGAGAGTCCGGCCTGCTCGACGAGGGCGATCTCGTCGTGCTGACCGCTGGGACGGCGGTAAACCTTCCCGGCAGCACGGACATGATCAAGCTCTCGTACGCGTAGCCCTTTCGAGGCAGGAGCGGCATGCGCGCCCACGAACGGACGGAGGCCATGCCGTCCCGGTCCCCGCGCAAGCGACCTCGCCGCCCTGTCCGTCGCCGGCCGCCGCTCGTGCGCTGGCTCGCAGTCGCGACGATCCTCGTCGTGGGGCTCCTCTACTACCGGCCGCTCAAGAGCTATCTCGACACGAAGGCGTCGCTCGAGGAGCGCGCTGCCCAGGTCCGGTCGCTCCGCGCCGAACGCGACGAGCTCGCCCGCCAGGTCGCCGAGTCCGACACGCCGGAGGCTCTCGCCCGGCGTGCCAGGCGGCTCGGCCTCGTCAAGCCCGGCGAGCGGCTCTTCATCGTCAAGGGAATCGACGAGTGGCGGGCCCGACAGAAACCCGGCGTAGGTGCCGCTCCTGGCGATGAACCCATCGGCGCAGACGGGCGGTGACACGGCACCGGGCTGCGTCCTCAGTCGCCTCGATGCTTCTTAGCATCGAGGCTCCCTGCGTCCTGTCCCGGCTTGGTCACCGCCCGCCTGCGACGGGGGAGCATCACCAGAAGCGGCACTAGGATCGGAGACGATGGATGACCGGGCGATCGTCGAGCGGCAGCTGGGCCGCGAGCCGCGCGCGTTCCTGCGCGTCGCCGTCCGCTGCCCGTTCGGCGCGCCGGCCGTAACCGTTCAGGCACCGTACGACAGCGCCGGCGATCCCTTTCCGACGACCTTCTACCTCACCTGTCGCCACCTCGTCGCGGCAGTGGCCAGGCTCGAGGCCGCCGGGGGCATCGAGCGCTGGAGCGAGCTCGCCGCCGGCGACGAAGGGCTCGCGCGGAGCCTCGACGAGGCGACGGCCGAGCAGCGTGTCATCCGCCGTGACCTGGCGCGCGGCCGGGTGGGCCGCGAGCAGGGAGGCACGCTCGATCTTGGCATCGGCGGCACCGCCAATCCGCAACGGCTGAAGTGCCTGCACGCCCACGTCGCGTTCGCGCTCGCGCGCCCCGGATACGAGCTTGGCGAACGGATCTACGCCGAGATCGAGCCGAAATGGCCTGGTCGCTGCTGCACCCTGGACGCCCATGGGTAAGGACGGAACTGTGGCGAGCTATCTGGACGCCGCGAGGCACCAGTGGGAGGAGGGCGACCGCCGCCTGAGGGCGTCAGTCTCCGATTCGGACGCCTACGAGACGCTCATGGCACAGGTCGAGGCTGTCACCGAGGCGCTCCGGAGACGCATCGGGGAACATTTCACCCTCGCGCAGCTCGCCGAGGTCTACGGGGGCGATGACGGCTGGGTGTACGAGGCCGTCGCCGAACGAGCCGACCGGCCCGGGTGGACCGCCAAGGTGTCGGTCGCGCAGGATGCGGCATTCCATCGCTACGCGCGGGGCGCGACGGACTACGCGCCATGAGCACCGCTGCCCCCGTCCGCAGGCGTCGCAAGCGCGGCGCCGGTGTCCTCGGCTGGGTGATTCGAATCGCCGCCGCCGTGATCGTTTTCGCCGTCGGCGTAGCCGTGGGCCAGGCGCTCGAGGACCGCCCGGAGCCGTCGAAGCCGGTCACGAGCGTGCGAACGATCCAGCCGTGGACGCAGACGAACCGCGTCACGGAGACGCGAACGGTGACCGTCACTCCGTAGGCTTTCGCGCAAACAGCGAAATAAGTTCAGCTTTGCTTAGATTCCTGGGTGGCCGAGGTCGGGGGCAAGGCACGCAGGCAGCCGCAGGGAAATGACGGCGCCGACTGGTTGACCCTCGGCCAGGCTGCGAAGTACCTCGGAGTCGCCCAGAGCACGATCCGGAAGTGGTCCGATCAGGGTCGGCTGCCGGCCTTCTACACGCCGGGCGGCCATCGCCGGTACCGCCAGCGGGACCTGGACGCCTTCGTGTCGGGCTCGGCCGACTCCAGCGGCCCCCGTGCGCGCGGCACGCCGCGCGTCCTGATCGTCGACGACGACCCGCGGATCCGCGAGTTCGTCCGCGTGAACCTCGAGATGGACGGGTACGTGGTTCGCGAGGCGGGCAGCGCCGAAGAAGGGCTCGCGGCACTCGAGGAGCAGCCTCCCGACCTCATCCTCCTCGACGTGATGATGCCCGGCGTGGACGGCTGGGAGATGCTCCGCCGCATGCAGGAGCGCCACGGCATGGGCTCGATCCCGGTGATCATGTTCAGCGGCCAGGTCGAGAGCTCCGACGACGACGCGCAGGCACGCGGTGCGCAGGGCTTCCTGGGCAAGCCGTTCAATCCTCAGGACCTCATCGCGCGCACAAAAGAACTGCTACGCGCGTAGCCGGACTAGAGCTCTTCCGAGGCTCGCAACAAGCCGGCGACGATCACCGCGACCGCCGCGATTAACGAGATCCAGATCCCGATCCCGCGGCTTGCCGGCTGAAAGTCGTCCGGGATCGAGATCACGCGGAGCAGGACGAGGATCGTCGCGAGCGAGCCGAGCACGATCACGACCAGGCTCTCGGGAACGGTGGCGGGGAGCTCGATGCCGGCCGCATGGAGCAAGTGCAGGGCGACGACGGCGAGGCCGATCAGCAGCACGACTTTCGCCAACGCGCCGGTATGCCAGCCGATCACGGCGACGGTCAGGTCGCCGGAGGTGTTGACGTACCAGCCCATCAGGGTCGAGAGCGCGAGCACCATCCCTCCGAGCCACGTCAGGCGCTCGCCGGCGCCCCATACCCAGGCCGCGTCCGGCGCGAAGCGGTCCGGGCTCTCCTCAGGCTCGTAGGCCTCCGGCGGATAGGTCTCGGGTGATTCCACGGCGGGAAGTATCCGGGATGCGCCGGTCAGAGGCCGAACAGTTGCTCGATCTGCCGCCAGACGACGAGTGACAGGTACGCCGCGAGAACCAGGAGCGAAAGGAGGATGGCGAAGAAACGCAGGCGCGCAAGAGCCCGCTCCTGCTTCCGCTCCTGCCGGATCCGCCGACGGGTCTTGTGAAATCGGTACGCACGCTCGACCGCGATCGGATCGGGAAGCGGCGGCTCTTCCACGGCATCGGGGCGCCGGGCGGGCTCGGCCATCGCCGCACTCTATAAGAGTTCCGACGTCGCGATGTTTCGTTGCCGGGGTGCGCTCGGGGGCCGGAGTCACGGGACGCAGGGAGCACCCATATGAGCTTCATATGGGTGTGACTGAGAACGATGGATCCGGGCGCCGAGGGTGCCCTGGCGACTCAAGTCTCGTGGCGTTGGAGCCTCCTACACTTGTCGGGTGATCCCGGCCGGACAAGAGGTCTCTCAGGCGGCTCTCAGGAGCCTCGCGGCCGTTGGCCAGGATCTCGTGGACGCGGAGGACCTGGACGGCGCCATCGGTGTGCTGGCGGAAGCGGCGGCCTCGGGTGTCGGTGCCACGCTGGCAGTCATCCGCGTAGCCGAGCCCGGCGGCGCAGGCCTGCGGGCGCGTGGGGTGTGGGCGGCGTCACCGGCGCTGCGCGCCGAACTCGAAGGCTCGCGCATGGCGGAGGGGGAAATCGGTCTCAACGAGCTGACCGAGAACGACGATCTGCCGGAGGCGGTTCGCCGGCTCGCACGCCGCTGGGGCGCAGCTCGCATCCTGATCTGCCCGGTCTCCTCGGAAGGACGAGTGCTGGTGAGCCTCGAGCTGGCGCGCGCCGGCGAGTCCTTCTCGGAGCACGACGTCCTGCTCGCACGCATGATCGCAAGCCACGCGTCGCTGCTCGTCCGGGCGGTCGAGCCCATCGAGGGGCACTCGCCTGCGACCGGCCGCGAGGCGACGATCGAGCTCGCCGGGCGCGCCCTAGCAGTCGTGGCGGAGGAGTCGCGCAGCGGAGAACGGATCGCTCGCCTCGCCCTCGAGACGACGGGGGCCCGCTCGTGCATCCTCTGGCGCCTGAACGGCCGGCCCGAGCCGATCGCGTCTGTCGGGCACGCGAACGACCTCGTCGACGCCACTGCGGCCGTGCGAGACGCGGACGAGCTGCTCTCGGGGAACGGAAGCGTGGGGCTCGAGGGCGGCGTCGTGCTTATCCGGCTCGGCGAGCCGTGTGTGGGCGGCCTGCGCCTCGTGTTCGATGCCGAGAACGAGCCGAGCGCGGACGAGCTCGCGAGGCTGGCGAGGTTCGGCGCCCGCGCCGCCCACGCGGTGCGGGCGGGCGAACGGATGAGCGACCTGACGCAGGAGCTCGAGCGCAGCCGGGCACTGCTCGCCGTGGTCGGGCAGGCGATCGCCGAGCTCTCGCTCTCGCACACGCTCGAGACGGCGGTCGACCGAGTCGGCGAACTGCTGGAGACTGACCGGGCCGCGGTCTACCTCCGACAGGCGGGAGGGCTCGATGCCGCGGCCGAGCGCGGGCTCGCCGGGCCGCATCTCCGTGTCGCCGAGGGGTTTCTCGACCTGATCCTGAAACGTCTTCGCGCGAGGCCGGTGGTCGAGGTCCAGGACGCAACGAGCGACCCTCGCCTGGGGTCGGTCCGAGACGCCGTCTCGGAATCGGGGATCGAGGCGGCCGTCGTCGTCCCGCTTCGCGCTGCCGGAGAGCTGATCGGCATGCTCGTCGCCTATCTGCCCGCGAAGCGGCGGCTCGGCGAGAACGAGTCGATGCTGCTCGCGGCGCTTGCGGGGCAGCTCGCCGTCGCAGTTCAGAACGCCGGCCTGCACGAGGACACGGCGCGGCTCGCGCGGGAGCGCCAGGAGGCGCTCGACGCGGAGCTCCTCGCGGCCAAGCGCCTCGAGGCGTTCTACGAGATCTCCCGCTCGTTCTCCGAGAGCCTGTCGCTGGAAGAGACCGTTGGCGCGATCGCCAGAACGGCGGTCGAGCTCCTCGACGTCGACGCCGCCGTCCTGCGAATGCCCGACGAGCGCGGTGACTCCCTGGTCCCGGGTGCGATCCATGTTCCCGATGCGCGGCTCGCCGTCGCGCTCGACCCGATCCTGCGCCGGCCGCAGCCGCTCGACCACATCGAGGCCGCGACACCGGTCGTCCTCACCCGGAGACGGGCGAAACGACTCGGCGGCGGCCACGAGCTGCTGATCCCGTTCCTGGAGCGCGGCTCGACGGCGTCGCTCGTCCCGATCGTCTCGGCGGGAGAAGTGATGGCGGCGCTCACGCTGATCTCGCTCGATCCCGCCCGGCCGATCGGCGTCGAGGTGCTCGAGGCCGCGCGCGCCCTCGCTGCCCAGGCGGCGCTCGCGATCGGGAACGCAAGGCTGTACGAGCAGCAAGTCCATTTCGCGGACGCGATGCAGCGGTCGCTCCTGCCGGACGAGCCACCGGACATCGCCGGCATCGAGATCGGCAGCGTCTACGAGTCCTCGTCCCGCCTAGACGTCGGCGGCGACGTCTTCGACTACACCGTCCTGCCCGACGGCCGCCTCGCCGTCGTGGTCGGCGACGTGACCGGGAAGGGGATCGACGCGGCGGCGGACATGGCGATGACGAAGTTCGTCTTCCGGTCGCTCGCCCGCGAGCATCCCGAGCCGTCCGAGCTGATGCGGATCGCCAATCAGGTCGTGCTCGACGAGGTCGAGGAGGGCAAGTTCGTGACCATGCTCTACCTGACCCTCGACCCTGCGACCGGCGAGCTCGCCTGCTCTGGCGCCGGTCATCCCGAGCCGCGGGTCGTGCGGCCGGACGGAGCCGTGGAGGAGCTGGAGGCACGCGGGCTCGCGCTCGGAATCGCGCCCGATCAGCAGTATCCCGAGGCCAGGACGACGCTGGAGCCGGGCGCGTCCGTCGTGCTGTTCACAGACGGGGTCGTGGAGTCCCGAGTCGGGGCGGAGCTCTACGGGAAGGTGCGGCTCGACCGCCTGCTGGGAGAGAAACGCGCACTGCGGGCGCAGCAGCTGGCACGCGCCGTCGTGGAGGATTCGCGGGCATTCGCCGGCGGCGGGCTCGCGGACGACTCCGCCGTGGTCGTCGTCAAGAAGACGTCTTGAAGCTGTCCTTCCAGGCGACGCTGACGTGCGTCGTCTTCGCCGCCGGCGTCGGGACGCTGGCGACAGAGATCGCTGCGTCGCGACTGCTCGCCCCGTACTTCGGGAACTCCACGATCGTCTGGGCGAACGTGATCGGGCTCACGCTCGCGTCGCTCTCGGTCGGCTACTGGCTAGGCGGCCGACTCGCAGACCGGTACCCGACGCCCAGGGCGCTCGGCCTCGTCGTCGCGGCCGCGGCCTGTCTCGTCGCGTTCGCGACGCTCGTCGCCCGCCCGATCCTGGATTTTTCGGTCGAGGGGCTCGACCGGGTTTCGGCGGGCGCCGCGATCGGCTCGTTCTTCGGCGTCCTCGTCCTGTTCGTGCCGCCCGTGACCCTGATGGGAATGGTGGCGCCGTTCGCGATCCGGCTTGCAATCCGGGACATCGAGAGCGCGGGGACAGTCGCCGGGCGGCTGTACGCAGTCTCGACGATCGGCAGCCTGCTGGGCACGTTCGTTGCCGCACTCGTCGCGATCCCGGCGATCGGGACGCAGCGCACGCTGCTAGCGGCGGCAGCGCTGATCGGTGCGAGTGGCGCCGTCCTGCTCGGGCGCCGCTGGCTCCTGCTGACGGCCGGGCTCGCGGCCCTGCTTCTGATCCCGCCGGGGGCGGTGAAGGGACAGAGCGGGGTGATCTTCGAGGACGAGTCGCGCTACCAGTTCATCCAGGTCGTGGAGGAAGACGGCGTCCGCCGGCTCTACCTCGACGAGGGGCTCGCAACGCACTCCGTCTGGCGGGAGGACGACGTGCTGACCGGCGGCGTCTGGGACACGTACGTCGCCGTCGTCGACCTGCTCGGGCGGCAGCCCGAGCAGGTCGCGATGCTCGGAAACGCCGCCGGCACGGCGGCCCGGGCGTACGAGCGCTTCTACCCGGGAGCAGAGGTCGACGGCGTCGAGCTCGACCCGGCCGTGAGCGACGCCGGACGCCGGTATTTCGGGATGAGGGAGATCGGGACGCTTTCGGTGCACGACGCGGACGCTCGTGCATTCCTGCGCAGGATCGACCAGACGTACGACGTGATCATCGTGGACGCCTATCGCCCGCCGTACGTGCCGTTCTACCTCGCGACAAAGGAGTTCTTCGAGCTCGTCCGCGAGCGGCTCAGGCCGGGAGGGATCGTCGCCCTGAACGTCGCGACGACGCCGGACAACCACGATCTCGCCGACAACATCGGCGGGACGCTCGCGGCCGTCCTGCCGAGAGCGTTCGCGTGGCAGCCCTTGCGCTTCAACCAGATCGTGATCGGCCAGGATGGAGAGACGACCGGCCGGGAGCGGCCGGCGCCGGCCGAGGTCGACCCTCTCGTGGCGGACCTGCGCGCGAACCTGAGGCCGATTCGGCCGTCGGGCGACCCGTGGACGGACGACCGCGCGCCCGTGGAATGGATCACCGACCGGATGATCGTGGAGTTCGCAGCCGGAGGCGGACGGTTCGAGGAGGATCCGCTCCCGACGGCTCCCGATGGCAAGAGTTAGCAGGGGTTTTCTCTACACTGCCGCCGATGAGGCGTGGGGTCTCCATCATCCTTGGTGCGCTCGCGTGCGCAGCCGCGGGCCTGCTCGCCGCTGCCGTCGTCGCTTCGCCGGGCCTCTCGCAGCTTCCGATCACGACCGGGACGACCACCGGCACGACCACCACCGCGCCGACGACGACGGTTGCGACCACGACGCGGGCGCCGCAGGCCGTTTTGATTCCCGACGGCGTCTCCGTCGGCCGCGTCGAGGTCGGCGGGCTGACGCCGGCCGGGGCGACTGCGCTTGTCCAGACGGAGTTCGACGAGCCCCTCACGCTCGTCTTCGGCCGCAAGAGGATTTTCGTCACGGCTCAGCGGCTCGGCGCGACCGCCCGCGTGAAGCTCGCAATCGATCAGGCGCGCCGCGCTGCGCCCGGCACGCAGCTTCCGCTCTTCGTAACACTCCGCCGCGGCCGTGTCGCCCGCTACGTGAAAGCGCTTGGAAAGCGCTTCGACAAGCACGGGCGGAACGCCGAGCTCGTCGGTCTGCGCGGCTCCCGGCCGAGGATCACGAAGGAGCAGACCGGGCGGGTGCTCAAGCAGCGCCCCGCGGTGCGCGCGATCGTCGCCCACCTGCGTTCACACAGGCGCTCGGCGCTGCGGATCCGTGCCGCGCGCGTCGAGCCCTCGGTGACGCGCGCGCGCTTCGGGCCGATCATCGTGATCCGGCGCGAGTCGAAGGTGCTCAACGTCTTCCGCGGGATGCGGCTCTGGAAGCGCCTCGGCGTCGCGACCGGGCAGTCTTCGTACCCAACCCCGATCGGTCGTTTCCACATCGTCACGATGCAGCGGCATCCCTGGTGGTACCCACCGGACTCGGACTGGGCGGAGAACGAGAAGCCGATCCCGCCGGGGCCGGGGAACCCGCTGGGGACGCGGTGGATGGGCATCAGCGCGCCAGGCGTCGGCATCCACGGGACGCCGGACCCCGCTTCGATCGGCTACTCCGCGTCGCACGGCTGTGTCCGAATGAGGATCCCGGAAGCCGAGTGGCTGTTCGGCCGCGTTCGGGTCGGGACGCCGGTCTTCATCGTCCGGGCGTAGGTTGTAGGCATGTCCGGCCGTTTGAAGCTCGCGGCCCAGGGTCTTGCCGTCGCGCTCGTCGCCGGTCTCTTCGCGCTTCTCGTCTGGAAGGTGGCGACGCAGAAGGAGGGCGCAGCGAGCAAGCTGGGGCGGGGCGAGATCGTCAGTGCCCCGAACTTCCGGCTCGATCGCCTCGACGGCGAGGGGAAGATCTCCCTCGCCGAGTACCGCGGCCGGCCGGTCGTCGTGAACTTCTGGGGCTCCTGGTGCGATCCGTGCAAGGAGGAGGCGCCCGTGCTGGAGGAGACCTGGCGGCGCTACAAGGATCGCGGCCTCATCGTGCTCGGGGTCGACTTCCACGATCTCAAGGGCGCGGCGAGACGCTTCGCGCGCGAGAACGACATGAGCTATCCGCTTGCATACGACGGGCCGGGGGCGACCATCACCGACTACGGCGTGGAGGCCGCGCCGGAGACGTTCTTCGTCGCGCCGGACGGGAAGCTCGTCTGCGAGCGGCTCCTCGGCGGCGTCCACATCGAGCGGAACCGGGACCGCTACGACGACTGCGTGCAGGAGTTGCTTGCGGCGTGAGATTCCTCCTCGTGGTTGTCGCCGCACTGGCTCTCGCCGGCCCCGCGGCTGCGGCCTGCCCGACACTCGCCGATCTCGAGGGTGAGGTGATGTGCCCGCAGTGCAAGACGACGCTCGACCAGTCGGACGCGCCTGTCGCGCGCGACATCAAGCGCTTCATCGAGACACGTTCAGACGCGTGTGTGCCCGAAGGGCAGATCAAGGACGAGCTCGTCGCGCAGTTCGGCCCGGCGGTTCTGGCGGCGCCGCCGCGTGAGGGCTTCCACTGGCTGGCGTGGCTCCTGCCGCTCATGGGACTCCTCGGCGGCGCCGTGGTGATCTCGATCCTGGTCTGGCGTTGGAGCCGGAGCCGGCCAGTTCCCGAGGCAGTCGCGGCGGAGAACGGCCGGCCGCCGCTCGATCCCGAGCTCGAGCGCAGGCTCGACCGGGAGCTCTCGCGCTTCGATGGCTGAGGAACTCCCGCTCGCGTTCGTCGCCGGGCTGCTGTCGATCATCACCCCCTGCGTCCTGCCGCTCGTGCCGGGCTACCTGTCGGCGGTGTCCGCGGTCGAGGCCGACCGGCTCGGCGAGGCTGGAGTGGGGAGGCGGGTGGCCCGCTCCAGTATCCCCTTCATCCTCGGCTTCACCACGGTGTTCGTCGTCCTCGGCGCGGGAGCCGCGGCGCTCGGCGGCGTCCTCGATGCGAACCGGCGCGCCGAGCTCGCGGGCCTCGTGCTCGTCATCCTCGGGCTCGCGTTCCTCGGACTCCTGCCCTGGCCGGAGCGGCTCGTCGCGCCGGGGCTCCTGACCGAGGCGCGGCGGCGCGGCTCGGGTGTCCTGCTCGGCGCCGCCTTCGCCGTGTGCGCGGCGCCGTGCATCGGGACCGTCCTCGCGTCGGTGCTCGTGCTGGCGGGAAGCGCCGAGGAGATCCTTCAGGGCTCCGCGATCCTCGCCGCGTACTCCGCCGGGCTAGCACTCGCGTTCGTGCTCGCAGCCGTCGCCTTCGTGCGGGCGATGGGGGCGTTCCGCTGGCTGCGCGACCATTACGACGTGATCCGCATCGTCAGCGGGTCGTTGCTCGTCCTCCTCGGCCTGGCGTTCTTCTTCCACCGGGACGGGTGGATCCGCGTCGGGTTCGACCGGGCGCTCGACGTCGTCGGGCTAGGCACCTAGCGGGTTCGGCAGCTCCAGCGAGCCGGACTCGACCACCCGTTGCGCGGCAGCCACCGACGCGAGGACAGCCGCGACGTCGACCCCGCGGTGCTCAGGCGCGAACGGCTCGAGACGCCGAGCCGCCTTGGCGAGCTGGCGCTCGCACCCGGGGCGGTTCCCGCGGCCCGCGTGGTGCCAGGCGACCGCGACGTGGACGAGACCCTGAAAAAAGTCCTTCTCCGCCGGGTCGGCCGCCCGCCAGGCCTCCTCGAGCTCCTCGTGCGCCTCGAAGTACTCGCCGCGCCGAATCAGCTCGACACCGTTTCGCAGCCACTCGGTCACAAGCGGGAGTGTTACGCTCGACGAGTCGTGGCGACGATCCTGCTCGAAGGCGTCGACCTCTTCATCCGCGGCAAGCTCGAGGCGCTGCTCGAGGGCCACCACTTCGTCACGAACGATTCGATCGATCCGCCGGACCTGGTGATCGCCGACGTCGGGCGAACCGATCCGGACGAGGTGGCGGACGCCTATCCCGACGTCCCGATCCTCGGCTTTTCGAACCACAAGGACACCGCGGGCCTGCGCCGGGCGCACGAGGCGGGCTTCGATCAGGTGGTTGCGAAGTCGGCGCTGACGGAGCGCGCGCCTGAGCTCGTCGAGGAGCTGACGGCCTAGTTAGTCTCTAGGCGTGACGTACATCATCGCCGAGCCCTGCATCGACATCAAAGACCTCTCCTGCGTGGACGTATGCCCCGTCGACTGCATCCACGAGTTCGAGCGGATTCTCATCATCGACCCAGAGGAGTGCATCGATTGCGGTGCCTGCGAGCCCGAGTGTCCGGTCGAGGCGATCTTCCCCGAGGATGCGCTGCCCGACAAGTGGGAGCCCTTCGTGAAGATCAACTACGCCTACGGCGAGGGCGCCGACGTCGTGAACAACCTCACGAACGAGTACGCCACCGCGCACAACGTGCAGAACCCGCCGCTCGACGAGCGTTAGAGCCTTCGCGGACGGGGTAGGCCTCCGAAAAAGGAGGTCTGTATGCCCCAGGAAGCGTGGAGCAACAAGCGCGAACGGCAGTACGAGCACATCAAGGACAGCGCCAAGGAGCAGGGCGCCTCGACCAAGAGAGCGAAGGAGATCGCGGCTCGCACCGTCAACAAGGAGCGCGCCCGTTCTGGCGAGGCCCGCACGTCGTCGAGAACGTCTCGGCAGGACATGTCGTCCGGCCGCCGGGGCGGCCAGCGCTCCGGCACCAACCGGCCGAAGGGCCGCACGAAGGAGCAGCTCTACAACGAGGCCAAGCGGATGGGCATCGACGGCCGCTCCAAGATGAACAAGCAGCAGCTGCAGCGGGCGGTCGATCGCAGGAAGTGATCGGCTCCCGCAGGTCGCACGGCGCTGGCTATATTGGCCGCGCCGTGCGACCGAAGACCCTCGACCACGTCGCATACTGGCTCGCCGACCGGGATCGCGTCGCCGACTTCGTCACGACGCATCTCGGCATGCATGTGATCGAGCGGACCGACAAGTTCACGCTCGTCGGCTCCGATGCTCGCAAGGGGAAGCTGACGCTCTTCGAGGCCGAGGCGCCACGCGAGCGCGGCGCGCTGAAGCATGTCGCGCTCCGTGTGAACGACCTGGACGCGGCGCTCACGGAGCTCCCGGACAGCGTCGTCGTGGACCGGACGAACGGCACGGCCCTTTTCGACCTCGGCGACGGGATCAACCTCGGCCTCGTCGAGGCGCCGACCGAGACCGAGTACGACCTCGACCACGTGGCCCTGTTCTCGACCGATCCGGAGGCGACAGCGCAGCGTTATCGCGACTACGGCTTCCAGGCCGCGGAGCCCGGCGCGGACGGCGCGCCTCGCGTGGAGGTCGCGGGTGCCTACGTCGAGTTCCACGAGGGCGAGCCGGGCGACCCCGAGTCGCCCCTGCTGAACCACCTCGCGCTGCTCGTCGACTCGGCGGAAGACCACCAGAAGGCGGCGGAGGAGCGCGACATCGAGGTCCAGGACTTCGTTGACGCCCCGAATACGCTCGCCGTGTTCGTCTGGCTCCCGGAGCGCGTCCGGCTCGAGTACGTCGAGCACAAGCCGACGTTCGCGCTCCAATAGCGATCAACATCGCCGGAGCCGGGATGGCCGGCCTCGTGGCGGCCGCGAGGGCGCGCGAGCTCGGCGCCGAGCCGGTCGTCTATGAGAAGGGGACGCGTGCCGGCGGCTCGATGCTGCTCTCGAGCGGCTTCGCCTGGCGCTATCGCAGCTGGGAGGTCTTCCGCGAGCAGTGCCCCGGCGGAGATCCGACGCTCCAGCGGCTGATTTTGGAGCGCTTCGACGATGCGCTCGACTGGCTCGAGACTCAGGGAGTCCGGCTGCTCACACACGAGACGGGGAATCCGCTGACGGTCGGAGCTCGCTTCGACCCGCGGCAACTTGTCGACACCCTCGCGAAGGACGTCCGTGTCGGCGAGACGACGGAAGACCCGACGATCCTCGCGACCGGCGGCTTCCCCGTTCGGCTCGCCCGCGAACGCGGCCTCTTGCTGCGCGCGAATCCTTGGAGCGAGGGCGATGGGCTCGATCTCGCTCGCTCTCGAGGCGCACAGACGGCCGGAGACCTCGACGAGTTCTACGGCCGCGTGATGGCCGCGGTGGATGCGGTCGCGGAAGCCGACTTCGTCCGCCTCGGCCAGCTCTACGCGAAGTTCGCGTCGATCACGTCCGAAGACGGCTCCCGGACATTCTCCGGCGACCTGAGCTGGTCGGAGATCGACGTCGCACAGCAGGTTGCATGCTGGCCTGGCGGCCGCGCCTGGTTCACCGTCGAACGATCCGCGCTCGAGGAGCGCGTTCGCGACCGGTCGGTCGGGGAGATGGTCGAGGCGGCACGGGAGGCGGGCGCACGGGTGGAGGAGGATCACGGTCGTGTTCGGGTCCTCGTGCGGGCCGGGGTGACGCAGACGCTCGGCGGGATCCGTGTCGACGACCGGGCCCGGGCAGCAGACGGGCTCTTCGCGGCGGGTGCCGACGTCGGCGGGATCTCGACGGGCGGCTGGTCGAGCGGGCTCGCATCCGCCCTCGTCCTCGGCCTGGTCGCCGCCGAGTCGGCGCTCGGCTAGCCCGGCAAAGGTTGGAGATAGGCGGCGCGGCGGTCGTCGCCGGGGAGCGGCGACGGTGCCAGGCGATTGACCTCCTGGCGGCCACCCTCGTCGAGCTCGACCACGCTGCCTACGGACGGCAGCTCGCCGTCCCGCTCATGCAGCTCGTAACCGGTCGCCTTCCAGACGAAGAGCAGGTGCTTCTCCGGGGTCGCCATGCGGGCCCGACTCTAACCGCGGGCCGTGTAGGGCGGCAGCGTGATGCGCACGGCTGTGCCGCCCTCGTCCGAGCTGCGGTCGACGTCCACGGTGCCGCCGAGCGTCCGCGCCCGCTCGGCTAGCGCCTCGAAGACCCGCCGCCGGCGCTCGCCCGACCCGTCGTCGGTGATCAGCGTCTCGACCGATCCCCCGTTCACCTCGCCGATGGCCACGGAGATTCGGGTCGGCGGCCCTCGCCGCAGAGCCGCGTCGAGGGACTCTCGGATGATCTGGTAGAGGACGATCTGGGCCCGGCTCGCCAGCGCGTCGGCGGCCTCGACGTCGAGGTCGACGACGATGCCCTGCGAAAACTCGACCTGGTCGGCGAGCGCCTGCACGGCCGGCCCGAAGCCCTGGTCGCGGAGCACGACCGGCTCGAGGGCGAACGACAGGTCGCGCAGCTCGCGGATCGTCTCGCGCTGGCGGCTGACCGCCTTGCCGAGGATCTCCTTCGCGTCGTCGACGCGTCCGTGATCGATCGCATCGATCACGCCGTCGAGCATCAGGGCGATTCCGGACATGGACTGAACCGGCACGTCGTGGAGGAACAGCGCGAGCCGACGGCGCTCGTCCTGCTCGGCCGCGATCAGCTGATCCGCATGTCGTGACCGCTCGGCCTCTTCCTGCCGCGTCCGAAGGAGGGTGATCGCGAGCGCCGCCGCGGCGAGCACAGCGACGCCGAAGCCGAGGTAGACGAGCCAGTCCGCTCCCGCCGCTGCGCCGGCCAGCGCGAGGAGCGCGGCGGCCGCGACCACAGCGACGAGAACGGCTGCTCTAGTCGATGATCGCTTCGCGAAGCGCAATCGCCACCGCGTGCGTCCGCGTGTCCGCCTCGAGCTTCGTGAGGATGTGGCGCACGTGGCTCTTCACCGTCTCCTGGCTGATGAAGAGCCGGGCGGCCACGTCTGCGTTGGACATGCCGTCGGCCAGGAGCTGGAGGATCTCCCGCTCGCGGCCCGTGAGCATGTCGTCCCCCTTGCCCGGCAGGAAGGCTGGCATCAGCGCCGGATCGACGTAGCCGTCGCCGGCCGAGACCTTCTCGATCGCTTTCACGAGGCTCGCATGCGGCGCCTCTTTGAGGATGTAGCCTTTCGCGCCGGACTCGAGGCCGCGGCTGAGCAGGCTGCGCTCGCTGTAGGCGGTGAAGATCAGGACGGCGATCTCTGGAACACGCTCGGTGAGGTGCTTCGTCGCCTCCAGGCCGTCCATGCCCGGCATGCGCACGTCCATGATCACGACGTGGGGCCTGCGCCGCTCGGCCAGGGAGACCGCGGATGCGCCGTCCGATGCCTCGCCGATGACGCGGATGTGCGGTGCGCGCGACAGCGACAGGCGCAGCCCTTCGCGGACGACCTCGTGGTCGTCGACGATCAGGCAGGTGATCTCGGGACGGCCGTCCTCGCTTTGCTCGTCAGCCACGGGCGTGGAATTCTAGGCCGCCGGCAGGAAGTCCTGTTGGACGCCGCGCCCGAAATGAGCGCTGAGCCACATTCCCGGCGCAGCGTCCGACGGCCTAGACGGCAAGGCTTAGCTGCTCGTCGTGCTGCGCCCCGTCCAGGCGAACGCGGCGCCGGTCCCGCACGCCGAGCTCCCTCGCGAAGGCACCGACTTGCTCGCGCACGGGCTTGGTCTCCGAGCTCGGCAGGTAGGCCCGTCCGCCCCGATAGAGCTCCAGGTAGTGGGGTAACTGCTCGGGGAAGTCCTCGGCCAGATGCTCCAGGAAGTGCTCCCTCGTGCCGGGCCCGAGGTTGAGAAGGTTCGTCCAGATGCCTGTCGCTCCGGCCTCGCGCGCCGCCTGGACGACCTCGCGGAGCTGCTCCGGCCGGTCCGAGACCCCCGGCAGGATCGGCGCCATGCCGACGCCGACCTTGATCCCCGCGTCGACGAGCTCCTTGAGGGCGCGCAGACGCTGGCGCGGATGCGCCGTGCTCGGCTCCGTCTTGCGCCACACGTTCTCGTCGAGCGTCGGGATCGAGAACGTGATCGCGACCTTGGCGCGCTTCGCCGCCTCCGCGAGGACGTCGACGTCGCGCACGATCATCGGCCCTCGTGTGATCAGCTGGAACGGGTTCGAGAACTCCGCCAACGCCTGGAGGCAGCCGCGGGTCAGCCGGTAGCGCCCCTCGGCCGGCTGGTAGGGGTCGGTCGCGGCCCCGATCGCCACGGACTCGCTCTCCCATGACGGCCGGGCGAGCTCCCGCCGAAGCACGTCCGCGATATTGACCTTCACCCGGATCGAGGTGCCGTAGCGATCGTCGGAAGGCCTGTCCGCCCGCCGCTCGAACGCCCGGACATAGCAGAACGTGCAGCGGTGGACGCAGCCCATGTAGGGGTTCAGCGACCAGGAGAACGCCATGCCCTTGACCCGGTTCAGCGCGCTCCGGCAAGGCTCCTCGCGGTAATCCACGCCCATGGCCGAGAGTGTAGAACACACGTTCGACCTCCGGACGGTTCCGTCCGCCTCGTTCCTATAATCCGAAGACTTCCTTGGACGACGACCGACCGCCCAGTACTCAGGCCCGGGGAAGCCGGGCCCCCGCACTTTCCTGGCCAGCACGACAGCCAGCCGGCAGAGCCGGCTTCTGGCCGTGCTTGACGACGCTGGGCGGCAGGATGCTGCGCCCTCGCCGCTTGTCCGTGCGTCTTTGCACTGTCCTGCGCGCTGAGGGCTTGCCTCCTTTGCCAGCGCCGCCCCAGAAAACCGCGGGCACGTGAGCGATCTCCTCCGAATCGTCGTGGTTCTCTTGCTCGTGCTGGGGAACGCGATCTTCGTCGCAGCCGAATACGCGCTCGTGACCGCGCGTCGCACCCGCCTGCAGGAGCTCGCCGACCAGGGCAGGCATGGAGCGCGCCACGCGCTGCAGCTGATGGACACCCCCGTCCGCTTCATCAGCACGGTGCAGGTGGGGATCACGATCGCCGGGATCGCGATGGGCGCGATCGGCCAGCCGCTCGTCCAGGATTGGTTCGGCTTCGTCCAGTCCGACACCGTTGCGTTCCTGATCGCGTTCTTCTTCCTGACCTATCTCAGCGTCTCCCTTGGTGAGCTCGTGCCGAAGGCGATCGCGCTCCAGCGCGCGGAGCGGCTCGCGATCGCGCTGGCCTGGCCGATCGACCTCCTCGGCCGCATCACGCACCCGCTCGTCTGGCTCCTCCAGACCTCCTCGAACGCGGTCGTTCGACTGTTCGGGATCGAACCGGCGCCCGCCGGTGTCGTGGTGCAGACGCGCGAGGACGTGAGGGCGTTCGTCGCCGAGGCGAGCGAGAGCGGGGTGGTCGAAGGCGTCGAGCAGGAGGTCCTCTACGCCGCCTTCAAGTTCGCGGAGAAGGAAGTGCACGACGTGATGGTCCACAAGCCCGAGGTGGTCGCGATCTCGGTCGAATTGCCGCCTCGCGAGTGTCTCGCGGCCGTCGTGAACTCGCCATACACGCGCTACCCCGCGTACCGGGCCTCGCTCGACCAGATCGACGGGATCCTCCACGTCCGAGACCTCTTCTCGGCGCTGTACGAGAAGGGCATCGACAACGTCGTCATTGCGGACCTGCTCAGGAAGCCGTACATCGTCCCTGAGACCAAGGATCTCGCGGCGCTCCTCGCCGAGTTCCGCTCGCAGAACCAGCACATGGCGATCGTCGTCGACGAGTATGGCTCGATGCAGGGGATCGTCACCCTCGAGGACGTCCTCGAGGAGATCGTCGGCGAGATCGAGGACGAGTACGACCTTCCGGACGAGTCCCTGGAGCGCCTCGACGACACCACGATCCGCGTCGACGGCACATTCCCCATCGACGACTTCAACGAGCGGTTCGAGGTCGCGATGCCCGACGACGACTACCACACCCTCGCGGGCTTCGTTTTCGGCCAGCTCGGACGCGCACCCGAGGCGGGGGACGAGGTGTCGTGGAACGGCCTGAAGTTCAACGTGATCGAGGTGGAGGGCACTCGCATCGAGAAGCTCCAGGTGGAGTTCCTTCCCGAGGAGGAGCCCTCGCCGGAGGCCGTCTGACCGCTCTGCGCGGCTTCGCGGGTGCAGAGGCGCCTCCGGAATGGCCGCGCCTCCCCGGCTCGCCGCTGCCCGAGCGGCTCGAGCTCGGGCTCGAGACACTGGACGGCGTCGGGCCGACCGTCAACAAACGGCTCGCGGCGCTCGGGCTGCGGACGATCCGGGATGCGCTCGAGTACCGGCCGCGTCGCTACGAGCCCGCCGCTCCTGAGCTGGCGATCTCCGACCTGTTCGGTGAAGACGAGGCGGCGATCGCCGGCGAGGTGCTGAGCGTCCGCGTCCAGCGGGCGCGGAGGCTCCAGCTCGTGAAGGCGCGCGTCGCCGACGGGTCCGGCGAGATCACCGCCGTCTGGTTCAACCAGGCCTGGCTCAAAGACCGGCTCCAGCCCGGCACGCGGGTCCGCTTGCGCGGCAACCTGAAGGGCAGTGAGTTCACGGTTCGTTCCTACGACGTGGACGGCGTCGCCGCGACCGCAGATTTCGCGCCCGTCTACCCCGCGAGCGAGGAGATCACCGTCAAGAAGCTGCGCGACGTTGTCGGAAAGGCGCTCGAGTACGCAGGAGACGTGGTCGATCCACTGCCCGCCGCGCTCAAGGCGCGCGAGGGTCTCCCCGGCCGCTCCGACGCGCTCGTCGCGCTTCACCGTCCGGGGAGGGAGGAGCAGGGCGAGCAGGCGCGGAAGCGGCTTGCCTTCGACGAGCTGCTCGCGCTCCAGGTCGGGCTCGCGCGGCGCAGGGAGGGACGAGAAGAGGAGCGGGCGCCGGCGCTCGGCCAGCCCGGCGAGCTCGTGGCGCGCTACCGCGAAGTCCTCCCGTTCGAGCTGACGCCGAGCCAGGAGAGCGCGATCGCGGAGATCGACGGAGACCTCTCGGGCGAGCGGCCGATGGAACGCCTCCTCCAGGGCGACGTCGGCTCCGGGAAGACGGTCGTCGCGCTCTACGCCCTCCTGCGTGCCGTCGAGGCCGGTAGGCGAGGGGCGCTCATGGCGCCGACCGAGACGCTGGCCGAGCAGCACTTCCTGACGGTCGACCCGATCTGCGCGCAGCTCGGCGTTCCGATCGCGCTGCTGACCCGCTCCGTCAGGCACGACGTGGGGGCGGCGCAGGTCGTCGTCGGGACCCATGCGCTGATCCAGGAGGGCGTCGACCTCGGCGACCTCGGGGTCGCGGTCGTGGACGAACAGCACCGCTTCGGCGTCGAACAGCGAGCGGCGCTGACGACCGGCCGGCGCCCGCACGTCCTGCACATGACCGCCACGCCGATTCCGCGCACGCTCGCGCTGACCGTCTACGGCGACCTCTCCGTGACCGAGATCGCGAAGCCGCCGGCGAACCGGAAGCCGATCGAGACCGCCTGGGTGACCGAGGCGCGGTCGAGCGCCGCCTACCAGCGGCTGCGCAAGCACCTAGACGCCGGTCGGCAGGCGTACGTCGTCTGCCCGCTGATCGAGGAGTCGGAGACAAGTGTGGCGCGGGCCGCCGAGCGGGAGGCCGAGCGCCTCCGGAAAGGCGAGCTACGCGACTATCGCGTCGGGCTCCTCCACGGCCGGCTGCGCCCGGACGAGCGGCGCGACCTGATGGCGCGGTTCAAGGCGCAGGAGCTGGACGTGCTCGTGGCGACGACGGTGATCGAGGTCGGCGTCGACGTCCCGAACGCGACGATCATGATCGTCCAGGAAGCAGACCGGTTCGGCCTCGCTCAGCTCCACCAGCTGCGAGGGCGGGTCGGGCGCGGGGCGGAGCAGTCGTACTGCCTGCTGATCTCACGTGCGAAGGAGGAGCTGACGGACGCCGCGCAGGCGCGGCTCGAGGCGCTGGTGCGGACGACGGACGGCTTCGAGCTCGCCGAGGTCGACCTCGAGCTGCGCGGAGAGGGACAGCTGCTCGGCACCCGCCAGGCGGGTCTCTCGGAGTTCCGTTTCACGCGCCTTCGCGCCGACCGTGACCTGCTCGAGCGGGCGCGCGAGCTGGCCGACGAGCTCATCGACTACGACGGTCCGCTGAACGACGAGGTCGACCGGCTCTTCGCCGACCGCGAACCGGCCGCTTAGGGCACGAGGTTCACGCGCCAGACGGCGTTTCCACCGAGATGCGTCACCCAGAGTGCGCCGCCGACGCGGACGACCTTGATCGGCCGTGGGCCGACTCGGATCGTCTCGACAACGGCGTTCCGCGCCGGATCGATCCTCACAAGCGTTCCGTCGCCGGTGATCGGGACAACGATCGACCCGTCCGCGGCCTCGGCGCCCATCGTCGGGTTCGAGCCGACCGCGATCGACGGTCCGAGCTCGTTCGTCGCCGGGTCGATCCGGCGCACGACGTCGCCCGGCCGGGCCGTCACCCACACTGCATCGCGGCCGACGGCGAACGAGGACGGGCCCTGCGCGTCGACCTGGAGCGCGTCGACCCGGCCGTCAGGATGGACTCGGTACGCCACCGTCCCGTCGTTGGCGCCGACCCAGAGCGAGTCAAACCCGACGTCCATGTTCGAGAGGTCGCCGGCCAGCTCGAATCTGCGAACGGTCCGCCCGCTGGCCGGGTCGATCCGCATGAGCAGCCCGGAGTGCGTCGTCCAGACGGCCCCGTCGAAGAAGGCCACGTCCCACGGCGCCGGCTCCGTACGGAAGCGGCGCGTCACCCTGACGGTCCGCGGATTCACGCGCTCGACGACGCTCGAGCCGTACCCGTCCACCCAGATGCTTCCGGCGCCGGCCGCCACGCCGCACGGGCCGCGCCTCATGACCCGCTTGAGGACTTTCCGCGTGCGAAGGTCGATGCGGACGAGCCGGTTGTCGCCGTTCGTCGCCGTCCAGAGCTTCCCGAACGCATAGGCGATCCCGCAGGAGCCGAACCCGACTCCGACCTTGGCCGTCACGCGCATCCGTGCGGTCGTGGACGGCGACGCGCCGGCGTGGACGCACGCGACGAGCGACGTCGCCGTCAAGGCGATGGCGAGGGCAGGCCGAGCTCTCACGAGGAGCCTCCTTTAGCGTTCGGGTGGATGTCAGAGCAGGCGCTCGGCGACCCGGCGATTCGCACAAACGTGCTCCTGCAGGTGTTCATCGTCGGAGAACTGTCTGGCGAGCTCTTGGGACGGGAGCTCCGTGGGACGGGCCTCTCGCCCGACCACTTCGCCGTGCTGAGCGTGATCAGCTCGATCGGGCCGATCACGCCGACGGACCTCTCGCGGCTGTTGGGGATGCCGCCGACGACGGTCTCGACCTGGATTCGCCGGCTGGGTGCCCGGCGGCAGATCACCCGCACGGTGAATCCCGACGACGGTCGCTCCGCGCTCCTGGAGGTCACATCGGCCGGGCGCTCGGCGATCGACGACGCGCAGCCGATCTTCAGGCGGCTGCTCGACGAGGTCGAGGAAGCGCTCGGTGCCAGGCGGGAGGGCGTCATCGATGGCTTCGTCGAGCTCCAGGAGGTGTTGAGGAGGCTGTCGGCTCGGGAGAACACTACGAAGTCGTAGGACTTTACTACGACATCGCATTAACTTTCCGTTGCGAATCATCGCTGGAGAGAAGCGGGGCGCGAAGATCTTCGCGCCGAAGGGGCACGACGTTCGTCCCACCGGCGACCGCGTCCGCGAGGCCGCGTTCAACCTGATCGGGCCGGTGGACGGCGCATCCGTGCTCGACCTCTTCGCTGGTTCGGGAGCCTACGGGCTCGAGGCGCTCTCCCGCGGCGCCGCCAGCGCCGTCTTCGCCGAGGCCGACAGAGCCGCCTACAACTCGATCCGCCAGAACGTCCAGAAGCTCGGCCTGACCGCGGCGACAATCCTTCACCGGGACGCGATCCAGGTCCTCGCCGAGGAAGCGGCGGCAGGCAGGCGTTACGATCTCGTGCTGCTCGACCCGCCGTACCGGATGTTCTCCTCGCTGCAAGACCGCATCGCGCTCTACCTTCCAGCCGTGCTCGCGCAGGACGGCCTCGCCGTGGTCGAGACCCATGCGAAGGAGGAGCCCGAGCTTCCGCTCGCGAAACGCACGAGCCGGAAATACGGCTCCGCCCGTCTGACCCTCTTCGAGCTGTGATCACCGCCATCTACCCGGGCACGTACGACCCTGTGACGAACGGGCACGTGGACGTGATCCGGCGTGCGGCGGAGATCTTCGATCGCGTCGTCGTCGGCGTCGTCGGGAGCCCGGCGCACAAGCAGCCGATGTTCAAGGTCGAGGAGCGGGTCGCTTTCCTCGAGGACGCGCTCTCGGACATCGGCAACGTCGAGGTCGACGTCTTCAAGGAGCTCGTCGTGGACTTCGCGCGGAGGTGGGAGGCCAAGGTGATCGTCAAGGGCCTGCGCGTGATCTCCGACTTCGAGTGGGAGCTCCAGATGAACCAGCTGAATAGGACGCTCGCGCCCGACATCGAGACCGTCTACGTCATGGCCAGTCCGGAGGTCAGCTTCGTCTCCTCCAGCGGCGTCAAGGAGATCGCGGCCTACGGCGGCGTCGTGGACGCGCTCGTGCCCGAGGCAGTGGCCGCTAGGCTGCGCGAGTTGTACGGCGACGGCCGCCCAGGCGCGCCTGTCAGCCCGTCTGAATAGCCAAGTACACTTTCCGCCCTATGGACGTCCTCGTTCTCATCGACAAGCTCGACGACCTCGTTCACAACGCGAAGGCCGTGCCCCTGACCGACCAGGTCCGCATCGACCGCGAGGAGATCTACGAGATCCTCGACCAGATGCGGGCGACGATCCCCGAGGAGATCAAGCAGGCCCGGTGGATCGTCAAGGAGCGGCAGGAGATGCTCGCCGAGGCGAAGCGCGAGTGCGACCGGATCCTGGGCGAGGCCCGGGAGCAGGCCGTCCGTGAGGCCTCGCAAACCGAGATCGTCAAGCTCGCCGAGCGGCAGGCGCAGGAGATCATCGACGAGGCGCGACGGTCAGCCCGAGAGACGCGGCTCGAGATGGAGGACTGGGCCGACAGCATCCTCTCGACGCTCGAGGTGAACCTCGACAAGTTCCTCGGGGCCGTCAAGCGCGGCCGCGAGCGACTGCACGAGCGCTCGCAGGAGACCGTCGTGGCCGGCATCGCCGCCCCAGGTTCCAACGACGATCAGCCCTACCAGTAGCTCGCTTGTAGCGGCGCTCTACGACGTCCACGGGAATCCCGGGGCGCTCGAGGCCGTCCTGGAGGAGGCGGGCGACGCCACGCTCGTCTTCGGAGGCGACCTCGCGGCCGGTCCGCTTCCAGTCGAGACACTCGACCTGATCATGGGGTTGGACGCCTTGGCCATTCGCGGCAACGCGGACCGGGCGCTGCTCGAGGCTCCCGGCGAAGGGTTGGCCGACAAGTGGGTAGCCGACGAGCTCGAGGAGCGGCACCGGGACTATCTCGCGAACCTCCCGGAGACGATCGAGCTCGACGTCGACGGCCTCGGACGCGTCCTTTTCTGCCACGGCTCGCCGAGGAGCGACGAGGAGATGATCCTCAAGACGACGCCCGAAGAATGGCTTCGTGACATGCTGCGGGGCGTGGAAGCGGATGTGATCGTCTGCGGCCACACGCACATGCAGTTCGACCGCACGGTCGACGGAAAACGCGTTGTGAACGCAGGCAGCGTCGGGCTTGCGTACGGAGCGCCGGGGGCTCACTGGGTGCTTCTCGGGCCGAACGTCGAGCACCGGCGAACCCTCTACGACACCGAGGCGGCCGCGGCGCGGGTCGAGGCTGGTGGATGGCCGAAAGCAGCCGAGATCGCTGCCGAAAACATTCGTACGGTCCCGAGTGAGGAAGAGGCGCTGAGCTTCTTCGAGGACATGGCCAGGCAGCAGTGGGCCGAGCGCTCCTCGGGACGATGAACGCCGGTCTCTGACGGTTGCAAAGCGCGGCTTTTCGCGCGTCAGAGACTGGGCGACATCGCCCGAAGAAGCGCCCGCGCTACCCTGGCTCGCAGTGACCACGTTCGACCTCAGACAGGCCAAGCTCCGCCCCGGCGAGGAGTACCGTGACGAGCAGGAGATCGAGCTGGCGCCGTTCGACCTCGGCGGCCAGCGCTATCTGCCCGTGCCCGAGAGGGTGCCCGCGGAGCTCGTGATCAACCGCGGCTCGAGCGGGACGACGTTCGACCTGCGCTTCCGCACCAGGCTCCACGGGCCGTGTGTCCGATGCTTGAAGGACGCCGTAGTCGACCTGCCCGTCTACGCTAGCGAGTACCAGGCGACGAACCCCGGCGACGCCGAGGAGCTACGCACGCAGTACCTGACCGAGAACCGGCTCGACCTGTCCGCCTGGGCGCGCGACGCCGTCGCGCTCGAGCTGCCGGACCAGATCCTGTGCCGTGAGGACTGCGCTGGCCTCTGCCCGGTCTGCGGCGAGGACCTCAATGAGAACCCGCACGAGCACGTCGAGGAGCGCAGCGACCCCCGCTGGGCCGCGCTCGAAGTCCTGAAAGAGAAGCTCTAGGAGGGATTGGTGGAACGTCGCTCGTCGCAGGAGTGCGATGGTCGTTCCGAGGCAAGGACGCAGGGAGCGCTCGTATCGATGAGATACGGGCGCGACTGAGGACGCAGTCCTCGGGGCGAGCAGCGTGCTCCTGATGCTCAGCCGACGTTTCGCCAAGCCCTCCTAAAGCCGAAGCTCGGTCATCGGCGCCACCCGCTCCAGGAAGCGTCGGTCGTGCGTGACGAGGACAAGCGTGCCCGCGTAGTCCTCCAGCGCCAGCTCGAGCTGCTCGATCGCCTCGAGATCGAGGTGGTTCGTCGGCTCGTCCAGGATCAGCGCGTTCGCGCGTTGCGCGGAGAGCAGCGCGAGGACGGCGCGGGTTCGCTCTCCCGGAGAAAGCGAGGAGGCGGGTCTCGTCACCTGCGCGCCGCGGAGCGCGAACTTCGCGAGCAGCGTTCGCGCTTCGCCGGTCGCGAGCTCCACGCGGTCGACGAAGAGGTCGACCAGGGGTCGCTCGGAGTCGAGCCACGCGCGGTCCTGCTCGAGCTCGCCGAAGCGGATGCCAGGCCCGACGAAGCGCCGGCCGCTCGCAAGGGGCAGAGCACCGACGAGCGCGGCGATCAGCGTCGACTTTCCAGAGCCGTTTGGGCCGGCGATCGCGAGGCGGTCGCCGTGTCGAAGCTCGAGGTCGACCGGTCCAAGCCGGAAGCCGTCCCGCTCGACGACCGCCTCTTCCAGCCGGGCGACGACCTCGCCGCCCCGCTGCGATTCGAGCGAGAGCTCGAGGCGCCAGGGCCTCCACGGCTTCTCCGCCTGCTCGAGCCGCTCGAGCCGCTTTTCGGCGGAGCGCACCTTGGACGTCAGCGCGTGTGTACCGCGCCGGTCCGCCATCTTGCCCGCGGTCCGCGCCTCGCCCCGGCGCCTACGCAACAGCTCCTCGAACCGCGACCGCTTGCCCACGTACCGCTCGTATGCTCCCTCGTCGCCCAGCCGGCCGACCTCGCGGAGCCGCTCGTACTCGGACCAGCCGCCGGCAAACTCGCGGATCCGCCTCGTCTCTGCCTCGAACTCGATGACCCGCTCGACCGTCTGCTCGAGAAACGCCCGGTCGTGAGAGACGAGGACGAGCGCGCTCGGCGTCGAGGTCACGAAGCGGTCCAACAGTTCGAGGCCGTCGAAATCGAGGTCGTTCGTCGGCTCGTCGAGGAGGAGGACGTCGAAGCGGGAGACAAGGATCGCAGCCAGCTTGGCGCGCGCCGCCTCGCCTCCCGAGAGTCTCCCGAGCGTGCGGTCGAGGCGATCGAGCCCGATCCGGCCCGCAGCCTCGCGGGCACGTGCCTGGAAGTCGTCGGCGCCGAGCGAGAGGAACCGCTCGAGGGCGTCGGCGTGCTCCTGCACGGCCTCGGGCTCGCCGGCGAGGCGTGCCGCCAGGACGTCGAGCTGCCTCGCGGCGGCACCAACGCCCGTGCTCCGCTCGAGGTATTCGCGCAGCGTCTCGTACGGCCGCGCGTCGACCTCCTGGGCAAGATGCCCGACTGTCAGGGTCGGCGGACGGCGTTCGAGCGAGCCCTCGTCGGGCTCGTCCAGCCC
The DNA here is from genome assembly GCA_035265935.1 of Gaiellaceae bacterium. Classification (GTDB taxonomy): domain Bacteria; phylum Actinomycetota; class Thermoleophilia; order Gaiellales; family Gaiellaceae; genus JACDAN01. The sequence continues at coordinate 30,019 of DATFOC010000008.1, read as the reverse complement.
GGCGAGCACGCGCAGGAGGGTCGTCTTTCCGCTCCCGTTGGGCCCGACCACGCCGATCCGAGCTTGCGGGCGGACGAGCAGCGACACGCCGTCGAGAATCGTCTCGGCGCCGTAGCTCTTCGTGATGTTCGACGCGGCAAGGGTGCCGCTGCGGTCGCGCATGGGTCCTCCTGATCGACGGGACGCCCCGGTTGGGGGCAAAAACGAGGATGTGGTCGATCAGCAAACGCGCATAGAGCGAGCCAGAGGCTCGAGCGGAACGATAGCTATAGTGCCCCGCTGCGATGGCAGTCCCCAAGAGAAAAACGTCGAAAGCGCGCCGCGACAAGCGCCGTGCAACCCACAAGCTCGATGCCCCGCGGGTCAACGAGTGCCCGGTCTGCCATCGGCCCAAGCGGCCGCACCAGATGTGCCCGACCTGCAAGACGTACCGCGGACGCGAAGTCGAGCCACTGCGTGCGCCGGTCCCGTAGAATCGGCGCGCTCTCAGTCCACCGAAACGTAAGCGAGGTCACATGGCAGCGTCCCGCGACGAAGTCTACGAGCGCGTCAGGGAAGTCCTGGCAGAGCGCTTGTCCGTGGAGGAAGCGGACATCACGGAAGAGGCGAACTTCCAGGAGGATCTCGGCGCCGACTCGCTCGACCTCGTCGAGATGATCATGGAGCTCGAGGATCAGTTCGGGATCAAGATCCCGGATGAGGACGCCCAGCAGATCCAGACGGTCGGTCAGGCTGTCGAATACGTCACGTCGCACCAGTAGCCAGGCACAGCACGCCGAGCCGGGCCTTCTTGCGCGGCTGATCGACGAGCTGCCCGCCAAGCGGGCGGAGAACGCATTCACCCATCCTTCGTGGGCCCCCGACAGGGCGTCCTCGTACGAGCGGCTGGAGTTTCTCGGGGACAGCGTTCTCGAGCTCGCGGTCGCCCGTGCGCTGTACGAGCGTTTCCCCGACCTCCAGGAAGGGCGGCTGGCGAAGATCCGCTCGCACGTCGTTTCGCGCGCGAGCTGCGCGGTCGTTTCCCGCGAGCTCGGTCTCGGATCCCGGCTCATGGAGAACGGCGAGCGGATCGTTCCGCCCGAGGAGCTCGACCGGCTCTCGCGCAACCGCAATGTCCTCGCCGCGCTTCTCGAGGCCGCGCTTGCGGCCCTCTTCCTCGAGCACGGCTTCGAGCCCATCGAGGAGGCGATTGTCGAGGCGTTCGCGGGCCGCATCGACTACGCCGCGACGACGCACGTCGACTACAAGACGGAGCTTCAGGAGCAGCTGGCCGCGCTGGGCCGGCAGGTCAGCTACTCCGTGCTCGAGGTTGAAGGCCCGCCGCACGACCGCAAGTTCACGTCGGCCGCGGTGATCGACGGCGACCAGGCCGGCGTCGGCGTCGGCTCCTCGAAGAAGGCCGCGGAGCAGGAAGCGGCCAAGCAGGCGCTCGAGAAGGTGCGCGTCGCCTAGCTAGCGCTATCCGCTCGCGTCACTAGCCTTCCGGCGGCGTGCATCTCCGCGCCATCCGCATCTGCGGCTTCAAGTCCTTCCCGGAACCGGTCGAGGTTCGCCTCGAGCCCGGCGTCGCCGTGGTCGTCGGTCCGAACGGGTCTGGGAAGTCCAATGTCGCCGACGCGCTGCTCTGGGCGTCGGGGAGTCTGAGCCCCAATGAGCTCCGCGCGGAAAAGCCCGACGACGTGCTGTTCTCAGGGTCGGGAGCCCGCCAGCCGGCGCCCTACTGCCTGGTGGAGCTCGTGCTCGACAACGAGGACGACACGCTGGCCGCCCTGCCGGCGGAAGTCTCCGTCATGCGTCGCCTGCACAGGGGCGGCGAGGGCCAGTACCTGATCAATGGGACGGCCGTTCGGCGCACCGACCTCGTCGAGCTGCTGGCGGACGTCGGCCTCGGCGGCGCCGCGGGCTCCGTCATCTCGCAGGGCAAGGTCGAGCAGATCCTCGCCTCGAAGCCCGAGGAGCGGCGCGCGCTCGTGGAGGAGGCGGCAGGTCTCGGGAAGTTCAAGCGGCGCCGCCACCGCGCGGAACTGAAACTCGCGCGGGTGGGGCAGGACGTCGCGCGGGCGCGGGACATCGAGGCAGAGGTGAAGAAGCGGCTGCGACCGCTCGCGCTCCAGGCGAGCGCAGCGCAGCGGGCGGAGAAGCTCGGCGGAGAGATCGCCTCCCTCGAGGCGGCACTCGCGACTATCGACTTGGCAGTGATCGACGAGCGGATCGGCGAGGCGTCGGAGCGGCGCGCGGCAGCCGATCACGCGAAGCGGCGGACGGAGTCAAAGCTCGACGCGCTGCTCGCCGAGCGGCACCGCACCGAGGAGGAGCTCGCCGACGCCGCCGGCAAGCGCGAGGCGGCAACTGCCGCGCTCTACCGGCTCAAGAGCGCGGGCGAGCGGCTGGAGCTGCGCCGGGAGAGCGCGGCGGCGCTCGTCGAGTCGCTGCGCCATGCTGCGACCAGGCCCCGGCTTCCGACGGGCCCGTCGTCGGCTGAGCTGCGCCGCCTGAAGCTGCGCGAGGAGGCCGGTCTCGCGCGCGAGCGGCTTGCTGCGCTCGAGCGGACACTCGCCGAGCGTGAGGGCGTTCCGCCGGCGGCCCGCGCCCTCGCCGAGGCGGGCCACGAGCTGCTTCTCTCCACGCTAGCGGTGGCTCCTGGTGACGAGCGCGCTGTCGTCGCAGCCCTGCGCGGCCGCGGCGCCGCCGTGGTCGCGCCTGACGAACAGACCGCGCTCCGGCTCGTCGACGAGGCTCGGGCCGGCGGCCTCGGGAGCCTCAACGTCGTTATCGACAAGACCGTCCACGAATTCGTCGTCGTCGAGCGCGACGAGCTTCTGCGGCAGTCGACGCTTGCCGTCACCCGCGAGGGGGTCGGCTACGACCCGGCGACGGGGGAGCTGTGGTTCCTCGGCGAGGCTGCGGAAGCGGTGCTGCTGGAGCTCGAGGCCCGCCGCCGCGCGGTCGCCGCCGAGGTCGAAGAGCTCGAGCGGCAGGCGGAGGCCCTCGTGGACGAGCCCGCCGAGACGACGCTCGACGACGGTCGCTACCGCCCGCACATCGCCGCCGCGGAGCGCCTGGTGCGCACGCTTTCCGCAGCAGGATCGGAGAGCGACCGGTGGGAGCCGACACTTCGCGCGCGCGCAGACGCGGGAACCACCCGGACGGCCGGGCTCGCCGATGAACTGCGCCGGCTGGGTGGCGCGGAGGCCGAGTTTCGCCGCGAGGCAGGCGAGGCCGCAACGGCTGCCGGCGCGATCGACGTCGAGCTCGCCCGGCTCCAGGCCGAGCGGGAAGAGGCTCATCGGCGACTCGAGGCTGCGGGCGGGGAGCCGGCGGAGGGCGACGACCGCGACGCGATCGCCGAGAGGCTCGAGCGCCTAAGACGTCGACGCGAGGAGCTCGGGCGCGTCAATCCGCTCGCCGCCGAGGAGTACGAGCGCGAGAAGGAATCCCTCGCGGAGCTGACCGCGCAGCGAGAGGATCTCGAGCGCAGCCTCGACGAGCTCGCCAAGCTACGCGAGGACCTCGACCGCACCGTCGAGCGCCGCTTCACCGAGACCTTCGACGCCGTCAGCGAGCATTTCGAGGAGGTCGCGTCGACGCTATTCCCGGGAGGCCACGGTCGGCTCAGGCTGACCGGCGAGAGCCAGGGCGACGACGAGGAGGCAGCGCCGGGGATCGAGGTCGAGCTCCGCCCGGCCGGCAAGCGCGTGACGCGGCTGTCGCTGCTCTCAGGCGGCGAGAAGGCACTTGGCGCGATCTCGTTTCTCTTCGCGCTCTTCCTCGCCCGCCCGTGCCCGTTCTACCTCCTCGACGAGGTCGAAGCGGCGCTTGACGACGCGAACATCGGCCGCTTCGTCGAGCTGCTGCGGCGCTTCTCCGACCGCGCGCAGTTCATCGTCATCACCCACCAGAAGAAGACGATGGAGGCGGCGGACGTGCTCTACGGCGTGACGATGGGGGGCGATGGGGTCTCCCAGGTCGTATCGCGACGCCTGCCGCGCGAGGCAAGCGCCGAAGCCGCCGCGTAACCGCTCGGGCTAGCCTGCCGCGATGGCCAGGAGCTGGGGCGAGTTTCTCGGCGACACAAACGCGTCGGACGAGACACCGGAGGAGCAGACCGGCTTCATCTCCCGCCTGCGCGACTCGCTCGGGAAGAGCCGCCGGGCGCTGACCGAGCAGATCGCGGCGGCGGCGTTCGACCCGGGCGACGACGAGGCCTGGGAGCGGCTCGAGGAGGCGCTGATCGCCGCCGACGTCGGTGTCCCGACGACGGCCGAGCTCGTCCAGCGGCTCGAGGCGCGCGAGGTCGCCGGCGAGCTGGGCGCCGCGCTCAGCGACGAGGCCGCCGAGCTCCTGGGCGGCCCGCCGCGCCTCGACCTGAGCGCCGAGCCGACCGTGATTCTCGTCGTCGGCGTCAACGGGACCGGGAAGACGACGACGATCGGCAAGCTGGCGCAGAAGCTCCGCGAGCACGACCATTCCGTCCTCCTGGCCGCCGCAGACACCTTCCGCGCCGCGGCCGAGGAGCAGCTGGAGATCTGGGCGGGGCGCGCGGGCGCGGACTTCGTCGGGTCCGAGCGCGGGGGAGACCCGGCCGCGGTCGCCTACGATGCGATCGAGGCCGCGACGGCACGCGGCCGCGACGTCGTAATCGTCGACACCGCCGGACGGCTGCACACCCAGACGAACCTGATGGAGGAGCTCGCGAAGGTCCGCAGGGTGATCGAGCGGCGTCTAGCGGGCGCGCCGCACGAGACACTGCTCGTCGTCGATGCCACCACAGGCCAGAACGGCCTCCAGCAGGCGCGGCTCTTCGGCGCGGCCGTGGACGTGACCGGTGTCGCCCTGACCAAGCTGGACGGCTCGGCGAAAGGCGGTGTCGCGCTCGCGATCGCCCACGAGCTCGGCCTCCCGGTCAAGCTCGTGGGCGTCGGAGAAGGGCTCGACGACCTGCGGCCGTTCGACGCCCGCGACTACGCGAACGCGCTGCTTTCCTAGCGTTCCACCGCGAAGGCGATGTTCACGGTCGTTCGGTACATGCTGATCCGGTCGTTGTCCACGAGCGCACTCATGGAGATCACGTCGACTCCATGGATTCCGCGCACGGTATTCGCCGCCTCCTGAACCGCCGCGTCGGCGGCCTTGGCGAAGCTCTCCGGCGACTGGCCGATGACCGTGATGACCTTGGCGATGTCTGCCATCCGTGCTCCTTCCGTTACAGATTTAGGTTCTGAGCGTGACCTTGTGATCGTGGAACGAACGGTCGCCTCGCTTCTTCACCCAGATTTCTTCGATCTGCGCCTCGGTGCCATCGGGGTACTCCGCGAGGGCCGCGTCGATGGCCTCTCTCAAGCGGTAACGCCAGCCTTGCGCGAAGTCCGCGTCGGTGATCCTGTGCTGCTCCTCCCGGGACGGGTACTCGTCCATGTGCACACCTCCCTCGTCGTGTGGCCTGATCCTACGACGATCGCAACGAGGTGGCTACAACGCGTCTCATTCCTGCGGTGTTGCCTTTTCGCTCGTATTCCCGGGCGGCTCCTTCGGTGTTGCCGACGGCCAGAAGCGCCCGCGCTCTGATGTCGACGTAGTCAGTCGGCGCGGCGAGCGCGACCGCCTCGCGCGCGAGCGCAATCTCACCCGTCGCGTTTGCGCGCGCAACGCGCCACATCACCTGTGTCGCCACGTCGAGGCCGGCGGCATGCTGCTCGCTAATCTCGGAGAAACGGATGGCGTCGGCGACTGCGCCTTCCGTGGCCAACGCGTCGGCAAGGAACGCGGCCACCGTCGACATCACGCTCGACGCCCCCATCTCCTCAAGCTCGCCGAACGCCCACTGGAGGATCGCCGTCGCCTCGTCCGACCGTCCTGCGAGCGTCTCGATCTCGGCTGGGATCAAGGATCTCGTTGCGATCCGGAAGCGGTGGCCGAGCTCTTCGTAGAGGGCGCGGGCGACGCTCTGGAGCCGTCGCGCTTCATCGAACTCGCCTTGCATAGCTCGGAGGCCTGCAATGGACGCCGTCACCGACGCCCGCAGCGATCGGTCCTCCGGCAGCTCGGCAAGCAGGCTTTCACACCGCTCGATCGCCTCGTCCACAGGCGTCGGACCGCAGTACAACGCGACGGCAAGCTGTGACGCAAGCGTCGACTGCTCGCTCCGCTCCCCGGCTGCCCGGGCATACTCAAGCGCACGTTCGAGGTTCTCCGCCCGTGCTCGCCAGCGACATGCGTGAACGTGAACCTCGCTTTTCAGCCACCACGCCTTGGCCAGGCCGAGGTCGTCACCTAGCTCCTCGAGCAGCGGGATGGCGTGGTCCGTGACGGCGACGATGTCATCGACGGACTCCTCTTCGCGCGTGAAGGAGCGAAACAGCTCTCGCTCGATCAGCGTCCGAAGCTCGAGCCGCTTGTCGTCCGCCGCCCGTGCCGCATCGAGTGCGTCGTTGAGGACGTTCTCGGCGCGCGCGAAATCACCGGTCCTGATGAGCGGCGTGCCGAGTAGCAGCAGAAGCTCGCGGCGCTCCCCGTGCGAGTCCGGTAAGAGCGCGGCCGCACGGGTAAGCAGGGTCACCGCCGCGGGCAGATCGTCGCGCGCGACTGCCCGTCGACCCGCACGGCCGAGGCGTTCACCTGCGCGGACTGCAACCGCCGTGTCCGCCTGGCCCAGCTCCTGCCGGTACCGGAACGCCTGCTCCAGGTGATAGCCGACAATCTCGTCAAGGTCGGGAGCCGCTCGCTCCAGCCAATCGGCGTAGCGCTCGTGCAGTTGCCCCCGGCTCTCCTTGGAGACGCCCATGTACGCGGCATCACGGATGAGGATGTGGCGGAACCGGAAGCCGTCGTCGCCCGGAATTAGCGAACGCTCCGGCTCGATCAGATCCCGGCGGACGAGAGCGAGGAGGGTTGAGGAGACGGGTTCCTCGCCGGCGAGCCACGCGACGGCGCCGGCTGTGAACTCCCGCCCGATGACGGCGGCGCGTTCCATGACGTCCCGCTCGGAGGCGCTCAGCCGATCGAGGCGCGCGGCGAGCAGCGCCTGGATCGACGGCGGGATCTGTTCCCGAGAGTCTTCTTCGACGGCGAGAGCGAGCATCTGCTCGACGAACAGTGGGTTGCCCTCGGCGCTCTCGAGGATGCGCCTTCGCTCCTCCGCGTCGAGCGCCTGGCCGCCGAGCGCACCGACCAGCCGCGTGGATTCGGCGCTCGAAAGCGGGCCTAGCACGATCAGGCGTGCGCTCGTCGTCGTCCAGGTCGGGCGTTCCTCGAGCAGCTCTGGGCGGGCGAGCCCGACGAGGAGGATCGGCGCGTCCGCTGTCCAGCCGACGAGGTATTCGAGGAGATCGAGGAAGGTCGGTTCGGCCCACTGGAGCTCGTCGATCGCGACGATGACCGGCCCGTCGTGCGCCAGATGCTCTAGGAACCGACGGACCGCCCAGAAGGTCTCCTCGCCGCCTGGCGCCACCTCCTCGGTGCCGACGGCGCTCGCGAGACGCTCGGCGACGCGGTCCGCGTCCTCTGCCCCCGCGAGGAACTCCGCGATCCCGCTGCGCTTGAGGCTGCCGGTCGCCGAGAGGACGATCCCGCGCAGCGGCCAGTAGGTGATCCCGTCTCCGTACGCGAGGCAGCGCCCAACCACTGTCGTCGCACGCGCGCGGGTCAGCGAGAACAGTTCATTACCGAGCCGGGACTTGCCGATCCCGGCGGGGCCGACGATTGTGGCGAGCCGGCAGCGTCGCTCGCGCATGGCGGCCTCAAGCTCACCCTCGAGCGCAGCGAGCTGGCTCTCGCGGCCGACCATCGGGACATCGAGCCGGCGCGGGAAGGGTGGCGCGCCCTCGACGACGGCGAGCAGGCGCCACGCCGCGACGGGCTGGGCCTTGCCCTTCAGCGTCAACGGATCCATCGGCTCGACGACCACGGCGTTTGAGACGAGCCGGTACGTCGAGTCGCCGAGGAGGATCTCCCCGGACCGGGCCGCGGCCTCGAGGCGCTGCGCCGTCGCCACCGCGGTTCCCGTCGCGAAGGACTGCCGGTCACTGGGATCGCCTGCGACGACCTCCCCGGTGTTGATGCCGGTCCGAATCGCCAGGCGCACGCCGTGGGTCTCCTCCAACTCCCGGTTCAGGCCGCCGAGCGCGGTCCGCATGTCGATCGCAGCCCGGACGGCGCGCAGTGCGTCGTCGTCCCGGACGACGGGGATACCGAAGACGGCCATGGCCGCGTCGCCGATGAACTTCTCGACGGTGCCGCCGTGCCGCTCGAGCTCACGGCGAACGGCGTAGAAGTACTGCTCCATCACATTCCTGAGTACCTCGGGGTCGAGCGTCTCACCGAGCGGCGTGTAGTTCGCGATGTCGCAGAAGACGACTGTGACGGTCTTGCGGGCAGCCATTTCGTCCACTTTAGGCCTGCAAACGCTGCGTCTCTACACTGTTCGGCCGATGTTCGACACCCTCGGCGACAAGCTCAATGCCGCCCTCGGCCCGCTTCGGAGCCGCGGAAAGCTCGACGAAGAGGTGATTTCGCGCTCGATGCGTGAGATCCGTCTGGCTCTGCTCGAGGCCGACGTCAACTTCCGCGTCGTCAAGGACTTCGTGGCGCGCGTCAAGGAGCGCGCGCTCGGCCAGGACGTCGCCCGCAGCCTCACTCCCGGCCAGCAGGTCGTGAAGATCGTCCACGAGGAGCTGGCGACGCTGATGGGCACCGGGGACTCGAAGCTCGTCTTCGCGAGCAAGGGTCCGACTGTGATCCTGCTCGCCGGCCTCCAGGGCTCGGGCAAGACGACCGCCGCCGCCAAGCTGGCGCTGCTGCTCCGCAAGGAGGACCGCGCGCCGGCGCTCGTCGCCGCGGATCTTCAGCGGCCGGCCGCCGTCGATCAGCTCCAGCAGCTCGGACGCCAGATCCAGATCCCGGTCTTCACGGGAAGCGATCCCGTTCAGGCGGCGACGGTGGGGATCCAACAGGCAAGCGCTCAGGGCCGGGACGTCGTGATCGTCGACACCGCCGGTCGTCTCCAGATCGACGAGGACCTGATGGCGGAGCTCGGCAGGATCAAGGACGCCGTCAAGCCGACGAACGTCCTGCTCGTGCTCGACGCCATGACCGGCCAGGAGGCCGTCTCCGTCGCCGAGGCTTTCCAGGAGAGGGTCGCGTTCGACGGCGTCGTGCTCACCAAGCTCGACGGCGACGCGCGCGGCGGCGCCGCGCTTTCCGTGAAGGCCGTGACCGGAAAGCCGGTGAAGCTCGCCTCGGTCGGCGAGAAGCTCGACCAGCTCGAGTACTTCTACCCCGACCGCATGGCCTCGCGGATCCTCGGGATGGGCGACGTCCTGACCCTGATCGAGCGGGCCGAGGAGGCTGCGTCGGAGGAGGACCAGGCCGCGATGGAGGCACGCATGCGCGCCGGCGAGTTCAGCTTCGACGACTTCCTGACGAGTTACCGGATGCTGCGGAAGATGGGCCCGCTCAAGGGCGTCCTCGGGATGATTCCGGGCCTCGGGAACCAGTTGAAGGGGCTCGACGTGGACGAGGGCGAGCTCTCGCGGGTGGAGGCGATCGTGCTCTCGATGACGCCGCAGGAGCGCCGGATGCCGCACCTGATCGACGGGTCGCGGCGGAAGCGGATCGCCGCAGGCAGCGGCACCAACATCCAGCAGGTGAACAAGCTGCTCTCGGCTCGGAAGCAGATGCAGAAGATGATGAAGCAGATGGGGAAGGGCAAGATGCCCGGGCTCCCACCTGAGCTGATGAAGGCACAACGCCGATGAAGCTAGACCTGAACGGTGGGCGAGGCAGGCGCTCGGCCCCCTCTGTCCACCATCGAAAAACGATCCCGTCCCCAAGGACGGGGTCAATGGGGAACCAGGGGTTCCCCCATGCCTAGGAGGTGAAATGGCAGTTCGCATGAGATTGACGCGGGTCGGGTCGAAGAAGAACCCGATCTACCGCGTCGTGGTGGCCGACCAGCGCTCGCCGCGGGACGGCAGGTTCATCGAGATCGTCGGGCGCTACAACCCGCAGACCGACCCGTCGACGATCGAGTTCGACGAGGAGAGGGTTCGCGAGTGGCTCGGCAAGGGAGCCCAGCCGTCGAGCACGGTGTCGCGCCTGCTCAAGGCCAAGAACATTGGCTGAGCTGCTGGCGTATCTCGCGCGCCAGCTGGTGGACGACCCCGACGCCGTCAGGGTCGAGGAGGTGGACAGCGAGGACGCGCTCGTCCTCCGGCTCCATGTCGCGAAGGACGACGTCGGCAAGGTGATCGGCCGCCAGGGACGAATCGCGCGGGCGCTGCGGGCGGTTGTCCGGGCGGGCGGCGCGCGCCAACGGCGGCGTCTGGTCCTCGAGATCGCCGATTAGCGACGAGGAATTCGTTCAGGTCGGCCGTGTCGGCAAGCCGCACGGCCTGGACGGCTCGATCGTGGTCGAGCAGGCGAGCGAGGACCCGAAGCGCTTCGAGCCGGGCGCCGTCCTGCGCGCGGGCGGCGAGGAGGTCCGGGTCGAGGAGCGCAAGCACTCGGGCGGCCGCCTCGTGATCCGGCTCGACCGGCCGGTTCCGCGCGGGACACGGCTCGAGATTCCTCGGGCCGACCTCCCGACCGCGGCGCCCGGCGAGTACTACGTCTTCGAGCTCGTCGGCCTCGAGGTGGAGGAGGAGGGGGGCCGGAAACTCGGTGTCGTCACCGACGTCGTTCCAGGCCCTGCCAATGACGCGCTGGAGCTCGACACGGCTATCCTGCTCCCGCTCGTCGAGGCCTGTGTCCGACAGGTCGACCTCGACGGGCGTCGAATCCTGGTGGCGCCCGGTTTTGCGCCGCCCGATAACTAACCTGCTCAAGCCCTGCGCCTCGACGTCTTCACGCTCGTACCCCATGTCTTCGCTGCTGTCTCCGAACAACGCCCAGTCGCCTCCGTCCTCGGAGGGGAGCTCGACCTGCGCCTCTTCAACTACCGGGACTGGGCTTCGGGCGGCGATGTCGACGACGAGCCGTACGGCGGCGGCCCGGGCATGGTCCTGCGGGTGGACGTCGTCGCCGCGGCGCTCGAGGGCGTCTACGGAGGCCTTCCCGAACACCGGGTGGTCGCGCTGACCCCGCAGGGCCGGCAGCTCGACCAGGGGGGCGTCGACGAGCTCGCGGGCGAGGAGCACCTGACCCTGCTCTCGGCCCGGTTCGAGGGCTTCGACGAGCGCATCCTGCAACACCTCGCGAGCGACGCTCTCTCGATCGGGCCCTACGTCCTCTCCGGCGGCGAGCTTCCGGCGATGGTCGTTGCCGACGCCGTGGCCCGGCGGCTTCCCGGCGCGCTGAGCGAGGGCTCGGGGTCCGAAGAGAGCTTCTCCGCGGGCCTCGAGGGAGGGCTCGAGTACCCGCACTACACTCGGCCCGCGGAGTTCCGGGCCTGGACGGTGCCCGACGTGCTGCTGTCGGGGGACCATGCCCGAATCGCGGACTGGCGCCGTGAGCAGAGCCGCGCCCGCACTGCGGACCGACCATGAGAAACCCCGTCGATCGTCTGACGCACCGCCTGCCGCGGCCGTGGAGAGTCGCGATCGACTGGGTGGTCACGATCGTCGGTGCGGTCGCGATCGTGCTGGCGATCAAGCAGTGGGTCGTGAATCCGTACAGGATCCCGTCGTCGTCCATGGAGCCCACGCTCCACTGCGCCGGCTCCGGGCTCGGCTGCACCTCCCGCTTCTCCGACCGTGTGCTGGCGAACCGCTTCATCTACCACTTCACCGATCCGGAGCGGGGCGACATCGTCGTCTTCACGACACCAGAGCGAGCCCGGAAGGACTGCGGCGCGGGCGGGACGTTCGTCAAGCGGATCGTCGGGCTCCCCGGGGAGACCTGGGAGATGCGGAACGGCTTCGTCTACATCAACCGCAAGCGCCTCGAGGAGCCCTACGTGAAGGAGGACCGGCGCGACGTCGACACCAGGCCGCCGGAGAAGATTCCACCGGGCCAGTACTTCGTGATGGGGGACAACCGGGCGCAGTCGTGCGATTCCCGCGTCTGGGGTCCGCTCGCGCGGGACAACCTGATCGGCAAGGTTTTCGCGATCTATTTCCCGCCGAGACGAATCGGCTTGCGCTAGCATCCCGCGGTCGGGCCGCCGCCTGACCCTTTGCCATGTCGAGAGCCATCGAGACACTCGAGCGCAAACAGCTGCGCCCCGACCGGCCGGAATTCAAGGCCGGGGACACCGTGCGCGTCCACTTCCAGGTCATCGAGGGACAGCGCCGCCGCATCCAGGTCTTCGAGGGCATCGTCCTCAAGCGGCAGGGCTCCGGCTCCCGTGAGACGTTCACCGTGCGAAAGCAGTCCTTCGGCGTCGGTGTCGAGCGGACGTTCCCGCTCCACTCGCCGAAGATCGAGCGGATCGAGGTGATGGCGATCGGCGACGTGAACCGCGCGAAGCTCTACTACTTGCGCGGGAAAGTGGGCAAGAAGGCGCGCGTCCGCGAGCGCCGTGATGGGGTGCGGCTATCCTCGGCCGGTGCCGCAGCAGTTCCCGCCGAGCAGCCTCCCGCTGAAGATTCCGAGCCGGAAGAGGTCTCGGAGCCCGAGGTCGAGCAGCCCGCCGGAGAGCCCGCGCCGGAAAGCACCGAAGAGGGGTAGGCGCCTCCTCGAGTTCGACCGCCGCTTCGGGCGGCGGTTCGTCGCGGGCGTGGACGAAGCAGGCCGTGGGTCGCTGGCCGGGCCGCTCGTGGTCGCCGGCGTCCTCTTCGACTACGAGCTCCTGCGCGATCACCGCTGCCGGCCGCTCGCAGGACTGAACGACTCGAAGCAGCTCACGCCGGACGAGCGCGAGGAGCTTTTCCACGGCGTCGTGGCGTGCGCGAAGGCGTTCGCGGTGCGGGTCGTCTCGTCGTCCGAGATCGACCGGAACGGGCTCCATCGCTCGAACCTCGAGGGGATGCGCTCGTGCCTGCGCGAGCTGGCGCCGCCCGCGGAGGCCTGCCTGGTCGATGGGTTCCGGCTTGGGCCCTCGGCGCCGGCCCATACCGCGGTCGTTGACGGCGACGAACGGTCTGCGGCGATCGCCGCGGCGTCGATCATCGCCAAGGTGGTTCGGGATCGAGCGATGCGGCGAATGGACGCGCTGTTCCCCGCCTACGGGTTCTCGTCGCACGTCGGGTACATCACACCGCGGCACTCGGCGGTCGTGCGGGAGCGGGGCCCGTCGTCGATCCACCGGCGGTCGTTCCAGGCGCTGTGTTACCTGTCGCCCGAGGAGTTGGCGGCGAGGCTCGAGGAGGAATGAACCGGACGGGCGCGCGGGCCGAGCGGCGGGCGCGCCTCTTCTATCTCGTTCGCGGCTACCGCGTCCTGGAGGCGAACTCGCGGCCCGGGCGGGTGGAGGTCGACCTCGTCCTGCGTCGCGGTCGGCGAGTGGTGTTCTGCGAGGTGAAGGCGAAGCTGGGGTCGCGGTACGGCGAGCCGGGCGAGATGGTGAGGCGGTCGAAACAGGAGCGCCTGCGGCGCGCGGCCGAGGCGTGGCTTGCGGCGCATCCCGAATCGGCGGAGTGGGAGGTGCGCTTCGACGTGCTGGCGGTGACGCCGCGCGGCGTCCAGCGCATCGCGAACGCGTTCTAGGACTCACCCGCCGACCGGCGAAGGGGGTTCCTCGTGGCCCCGACGCAGGACGCCCTCTACGCCGAGATCGACCTCGAGCTCTCCTGGTCGGAGCGTGAGCTGCCCGAGCGGGAGCGGACGAAGCACGTCCATCGTCTCCATCCGTACCTCGGCAAGTTCATCCCGCAGCTCGTCGAGGCGCTGCTCGGGCGGTACGTCCCCGAGCGCGGGCGGGTGCTGGATCCGTTCGCCGGATCGGGGACGACGCTCGTGCAATCGCTCGAGAGCGGTCGGGACGCGGTAGGTGTCGACATCGCGGCGTTCAACTGCCTCCTCATGGAGGTCAAGACGCAGCGCTACGACCTCTTCGCGCTCGAGTCCGAGCTCCGGGACGTGGTTCGTCGGGTCGGGGCATTCGACGGGGACGTGCCCGCTGCCTCCGGGTATGCCGCCGAGTGGTACGCGCCGCGGGCAGCCGGCGAGCTGCTCGCGTTCCGGGAGCTGATCGGCGATTACGAGCACCGGGACGTCCTTCGGGTCGTGCTGGCTCGCGCCGCCCGGTCGGCGCGCCGCACCACGCATTTCGACCTGGACTTCCCGCGCGCGCCGCAGGCCGACCCCTACTGGTGCCACAAGCACAAGCGGATCTGCCGGCCGGTCGACCGGGCCGAGCACTTTCTCCGCCGGTACACGATCGACACGCTTGCCCGGATCAAGGAGTTCTCGCGCGTGCGTGGGCACGGGCGGGACGCGGAGGTGCTCCACGGGGACGCTCGGGAGGTTGTCTACGGCGGTCGGTTCGACGCGGTCCTGACCTCGCCGCCGTACCCGGGGCTGATCGATTACCACGAGCAGCATCGGTACGCCTACGAGCTTCTGGGCCTCGAGGACAAGCGCGCGGTCGAGGTCGGCGCGGCGGCTCGCGGCACGAGTGCCCCGGCGCTCACGGAGTACGTCGAGGGGGTCGCGTCCGTGCTGGAGCACGCTCGGAAGTCGCTGCGCGCCCGTGCACCGGTGGTCGTCGTCGTCCACGACCGGCGCGAGCTTTTCCCCCGTATCCTCGATCTGGCGGGCCTACGGCTCGAGGACCGGCTCCGGCGGCACGTGAACCGCAGGACCGGCCGGCGGGCCGGAGAGTTCTTCGAGGACATCCTGATCGCCCGCTAGCGCCTCTTTCGGCGCGTAATCGGCACAGTCGCGTGCGTGTTTGACCCGTAGCGTCGGCGGATGTGCTCGGACGGACGGTTACCCATGCCCTGGTAGGGCTCGAGGCGCGCAAGGTGGAGGTGGAGGCCCACCTCCAGAACGGGGTTCCCGGGCTCGCGATCGTAGGGCTCGCAGACCGGGCTTGCCAGGAGGCCAAGCATCGGGTTCGGAGCGGGATTGCGTCCGCCGAGCTCGAGTGGCCGACGCGCAGGATCACGGTGAATCTCGCACCCGCGGCGCTGCGAAAGGAGGGCTCGGGATTCGACCTGCCGATCGCGCTCGCGATCCTCGCCGCGTCGCGGCAGTTCCCACCGGACCGGCTCTCCGGTCATGCGGCGATCGGAGAGCTGGCACTCGACGGGCGGCTGCGACCGGTGACAGGGGTGCTCGCCGCCGCCGAGGGTGCGCGCAAGGCAGGGCTCGGGCACTTGCTCTGTGCGGCCGAGTCGGCGGCCGAGGCTGCGCTGGCAGGGGTGGAGCCGATCGCGGCGCGCCACCTGGCCGAGGTCGTCGGATACCTGCGTGGCGAGCATCAGCCGCCCCCGCTCGAGGCGCCGTCCAACGGCTCTCGAAGACCCGAGGTGCCGGACCTGACGGACGTGCGAGGGCAGGAACGCGCGCGGAGAGCGCTCGAGCTGGCTGCTGCGGGCGGCCACAACCTCCTGCTCGCCGGGCCCCCTGGCATCGGCAAGTCGATGCTCGCGCGCCGCTTACCGGGAGTGCTGCCGGCGATGACGAGGGACGAGGCGCTCGAGGTCACACGCATCCACTCCGTGGTCGGTCTCCTGTCGCGCGAGCGGCCGCTGATCGACACGCGCCCGTTTCGGTCACCCCATCACAGCGCGTCGGTGGCCGCCATCGTCGGCGGTGGCTCGGGCCCGAGGCCGGGTGAGGCCACGCTCGCGCATCGCGGCGTGCTCTTCCTCGACGAGCTGCCGGAGTTCCAGCGACCAGTGCTCGAGGCGCTGCGCCAGCCGCTCGAGGACGGCGAGATCGCCGTGGCCCGAGTGGGAGGGAGGGCGGTCTTTCCGGCTCGGTTCCAGCTCGTCGCCAGCATGAACATGTGTCCCTGCGGCGGGCGCGGCGACGCCGGCGCGGATTGCCAGTGCTCAGCTCAGCGGCTGGCGGCCTTTCGGGAGAAGCTCTCGCGAGCGTTGCTCGACCGCTTCGACCTCGTCGTCGCGCTGCCTCGACCTCGTGCTGCCGAGCTCGGCAGTGGGGCGGGGGAGCCTTCGAGCGCCGTCGCCGGTCGCGTCGCTGCGGCCCGGCGCCGCCTTGCGGGTCGCCCACTGGAGCGAACAGATGCGGCGACCGCGCTTCTCGACAGAGCGGTCGAGCGGCTGCCACTCTCAGGCCGCGGTCGCGCGAGGGTGGCGCGCGTGGCGCGGACAATTGCGGCGCTTGCGGACGCCGAGGCCGTCACCGAGGAGCATGTGGCCGAGGCGCTGGCCTACCGATCGCCGCGAGAGCTCGCGCAGTGAAGCTCGCATGCTCCGACGCGCGATTCCCGCCGCGGCTGAAGGCGATCTTCGATCCTCCGCGGTCGCTCTACCTCCGTGGCTCAGGGGAGCCGGAGCTGCTCGGGCGGCGAGCAGTCGGCGTGGTCGGAGCACGTTCGTGCTCGCCATACGGCGCCCAGGTTGCGCGCATGCTCGGGCGCGAGCTGGCCGCTGCCGGGCTCGTGGTTGTCAGCGGGTTGGCCCGGGGGATCGACGGAGAGGCGCATCGCGGCGCACTCGAGAGCGGCGGACCGACCGTCGGAGTGCTCGGCTGTGGGATCGACCGCGACTACCCGGCCGCCAACGCATCGCTCTCACGGCGAATGGAGGACGGCGGGCTCGTCGTCTCCGAGTACGAGGCCGGAGTCGAGCCTGCGCCATGGCGATTCCCCGCGAGGAATCGGATCATCGCCGGCCTCTGCGAAGCAGTCGTGGTCATCGAGGCCCGCGAGCGGAGCGGCGCGTTGATCACCGCAGACTTCGCTCTCGAGGAGGGGAGGGAGGTGTTTGCCGTGCCGGGCGAGATCACGAGCGCACTCTCGGTCGGGTCGAATGCGCTTCTGCGGCTCGGGGCTACGCCGCTGACCGGATCAGGCGACGTCCTCGAGGCGCTCGGGATCGAGCGGGATGAGGCGGTCGCGGATCCGGACGTCTCCGAGGAGGCCAGGCGAATTCTGGGGTTGATTCGAGACACTCCGGCGGGGGCGGACGAACTGGTCGCCAAGGCCTCGGTCAAGGCCGGTGCGGTCGGCGCGGCGCTGACGGAGCTGGAGCTTGCAGGCCTCGTCGCGGCGGCCGATGGGGTGTACCGGGCGGTGCGGTGACGGTGTCTACGATCGGCGCGTGGAGACGCCTTTCTGGCTGGACGAGCCTGCTGAGACCCTGGGCGGAGGGCGCATCGAGAGTCCCATCGACGTGGCGATCATCGGTGGGGGCGTCACCGGCTGTTCCTGCGCGCACACGCTGGCCGACGCCAGGATACGGGTTCGTCTGTACGAGGCGCGCACGATCGCCTCCGGCGCGAGCGGGCGGAACGGCGGCTTTGCCCTCCGTGGCGGCGCCATGCATTACGACGTCGCCCGGGCGAGGTTCGGGCCTGCCTGAACGTGCAGCTGCGTTCTGGCATATGACCGAGCGCGCGCTCGATCGGATGGCCGAGCTCGCCGGCGACGCGCTCCGGCGTGTCGGCAGCCTCCGGCTGGCCGTAGACGAACAAGAGAGGGACGAGGTCCGAGCCGAGCACGACGCGTTGCTCACGGACGGTTTCGGGGTGGAATGGATCGACGAGCTGCCCGAGCCTCTCGCCGGCACCTATCACGCGGCGATCCTCCACCCGGAAGATGGCGCGCTCCACCCCGCGCGCTGGGTCCGTCGTCTGGCGTCCAGGGCCGCCGAGGCGGGAGCGGAGATCCGTGAAGGCGCGCGCGTGACGTCGCTGAACGAGCTCGATGCCGAGCATGTCGTGATCGCCTCGGACGGCTACCCGAGCGGCCTCGTCGAGGAGCTCGACGAGTCGTGCGGCCGACCAGAGGTCAGGTCGTTGCCACGGAGCCGCTGCCCGACCTCCTCTACGAGCGGCCGCACTACACGCGGCGGGGGTTCGACTACTGGCAGCAGCTTCCCGACGGCCGGCTCGTCGCCGGTGGCAGGCGGGACGTCACGCTCGAGGCGGAGTTCACCGCGGATGAGGCGACGACCAGGCCTGTCCAGCGTGCGCTCGAGGCGCTGCTACAGGGCCTCGTCGGGTACCTGCCCGCGATCACCCATCGCTGGTCCGGGATCTTCGGAACGTCTCCCGATGACCTGCCGCTCGTGGGCCCGGTCCCCGAGCGTGAGGGCGTCTGGGTCTCCGGGGGCTACTCGGGGCACGGAAACGTGCTCGGGCTCGCTGCCGGCGATCTGGTCGCGAAGGCGATCCTTGGCCGGCGCGAGCCCGAGCTCGAACTGTTCGATCCTGCGCGCCTGCTGTAGAAGGGTCTGGCGAATACCGGCTATGCCGCCAGGCCGCGCTGCTCGCCCCCAGGTCTGCGTCCTCAGTCGGGCCCGTATCTCATTCGATACGGGCGCTCCCTGCGTCCTTGCCTGGGAACGAACAGCACAGCCTGGCAACGAGCGCTATTCCGCCAGTCGCTCCTAGCCCTGTTCGGGCGTCGGCGCCTTCTCGTCGTTCTGCCACATCGAGAATGCGTTGCCCTCGGTGTCCTTCGCGTGCGCGAACCAGCCCATGCCGGGGACCGGAGTCTTCTCCTCGACCGAGCCGCCTAGCTCCTGCACCTTCTCGCGTGCCGCGTCGAGATCCTCAACGGGAAAGTAGATGACGAGTCCGTTCTGGCCCTCCCGTGGCATGAGGCCGCCGCCGGACTGCTGATCCTCGTTCGAGAACATGTAGTACTCGACGGGCCCGTCGTAGCTCTGCCAGTCAACGCCGAACAAGCCCGCCCAGAACTTCTTCGCGCGGGCGGTGTCGTCGGCGGGAATCTCGAAATGCACGACCTTGCTCATCCGTCCTCCTTCTGGCCCTCTGCCGATATCGATTCCTGGACGTCCGGGAAGCTACCCCCGTTAGCTCCGGAGCGAAAGCGCTTCACCACCTCCATACCGATCGCATGGGTGGTTGACGTGGCGAGGGGCGCCTGTTTGGCTGACCAGCGAAGTCGCAAGCGCGGGAGGTGCTCATGAGCGACGAAGCCAAGGTCGAGGCTCTCCGCGAGGTGCTGCTCGCGTTCAACCAGCACGACCTCGACTCGATCATGTCGCACTTCGCAGAGGACTGTGTCTTCGAATCGCCCAGAGGCCCAGACATGTGGGGACATCGGTTCGTCGGCAAGGAAGAGGTCGGCCGCGGCCTCGCTGCCCGCTTCGAGGGGATTCCGGACGTTCACTATGGCGGCGACGAGCACTTCGCCTGCGGTAACCGTGGCGTGTCGGAGTGGACGATCAGCGGCACGACGGTAGGGGGCCAGAGCATCGAGGTACGTGGGTGCGACCTCTGGACCTTCGACCAGGACGGGAAGATCGTTCGCAAAGACTCGTTCTGGAAGATTCGGGAGTCGACCTAGAGGTCGATTTTCGGCGCGGCCAGGCCACCTACGCGCTCCATCACCGCCAGTGCGATCGCGAGGTCCTGGATCGCCAACCCGGTGGAGTCGAAGACCGTGATGTCCTCCTTCGACTGACGGCCTGGCGCCCTCTCGGCGAGCACGTCGCCGAGCTGAGTCGCGTCGTTCTCGGTGATTGCAGAAGCCTCGACCGCGTGCGCGAGGTCGCCGTTGTGGCTCGCCTGCTCCCAGTCGTCGCAGAAGATCCGGACGCGGGCCAGCTCCTCGACCGCGATCTCGGACTTGCCTGGCCCGTCTGCGCCCATCAGGCTCGCGTGCTGGCCCGGGCGCAAGCTCCCCAGCCCGAAGACGACCGCATGCCCCGGCGTCACCGTCACCACGAGGTCGGCGCCGAGCGCTTCGTCTCGGCTCCGAGCGACCCGCCCGCCGACCTCCTGGGCAGTCCGCTCGGCCCGCCCAGCGTCCACGTCCCACACCATCACGTCGCGGCCACGGGCGACGAACGTCCGCGCCACCGCCCGGCCGTTCACGCCCGCGCCGATCACCGAGGCGGCATCCGCGTCCGGTCGGCCGAGAACCTCCGCCGCGAGCACCGCGGCGGCGCCGGTCCGCAGCGCCGTCACTGCCCCCGCCTCCAGCACGGCGACGGGCATGCCGTTCGACGCGTCCGAGAGCAAGACGAGTCCCGACACGGTCGGCAAGCCGATCTCGGGATTGCGCGGAAAAGACGTCACCCATTTCAGAAGCGCGTGCCCGCGACCGAGTGCGGGCATGGCGCGGAAGTCCCCGGCCGGATACGCCGGCACATACACCTTGGGCGGCATCGACCACTCGCCGCGCGCGTACGCCACGAAGGCCTCTCGGACGACCTCGACCGCGCGCTCGGGCGGCACGGCGCCCTCGACGACCGCAGCGCCGAACACCGGAACCTGCGTCAAACGGCCTTCAGGGACGCGACGAGCCGTTCGAGCGCGGCCTTCGCGTCGTCGAAGAGCATCACGGTCTTGGGGTCGTAGAACAGCGGGTTGTCGACGCCCGCGAATCCCGGGGAAAGGCTGCGCTTGATGACCACCACGTTGTGAGCGCGGTCGACGTCGAGGATCGGCATCCCGTAGATCGGGTTCCCCGGCTGGTTCCGCGCCGCGGGGTTGACGACGTCGTTGGCGCCGACGATGACGACGACGTCCGTCTGGGGGAACTCGGGGTTGATCTCGTCCATCTCGAAGAGCTCGTCGTAGGGGACATTCGCCTCGGCAAGCAGCACGTTCATGTGCCCGGGCATCCGTCCGGCGACCGGATGGATCGCGTACCGGACGTCCACGCCCTTGTCCTCCAGCAGGTCGCCGAGATTACGCACGTCGTGCTGTGCCTGGGCGACTGCCAACCCGTATCCCGGCACGAAGACGACGCGCCGCGCGTAGGCAAGCATGAACGCGATGTCGTCGGCCGACGCCGTTCGGACCGACCCGTCGCCATCGACGGCTGCCACCGCCGCGCCGGCGCCCTCGGGAGCCGCGCCGAATGCACCGAACAGCGTGAGCCGCAGCGGCCGACCCATCGCCTTGCCCATGAGGATCGTCAGCAGTGTTCCCGAGGCGCCGACGAGTGTTCCGCCAATGATCAGCGCCGTGTTGTTGAGCACGAAGCCCGTGGAGGCGGCCGCCAACCCGGTGAACGCGTTGAGCAGCGAGATCACGACTGGCATGTCCGCGCCCCCGATCGGCAGCACGAAGAGGAACCCGAAGGTCATCGCGCCGAGCATGAGCAGGGCGAGCCAGATCCCTTCCTCGGTGACTGCTGTGAGCGCGATCGCGGCCAGCAGCGTCAGTGCCAGCAGCGCGACGGTGAGGTTCTGCGCCGGCGCGAGGATCGGCCGGCCGGGAACGAGCTCCTGCAGCTTCCCGAACGCGACGAGGCTTCCCCAGAAGCTGACGGAGCCGACGACCGCCGAGAACAGGATCCCGATCAGCAGCTCGCCCGGAAGCCGCCCTGGGTCGCCCGCGCGGCTGTGGTACTCGGCAGCCGCGATCAGCGCCGCCGCCCCGCCGCCGACGCCGTTGAAGAGCGCCACCATCTGCGGCATCGCGGTCATTCGCACAGCCCGCGCCGAGACGACGCCGATGACGGTTCCGACCGCCATTCCCGCAACGATCAGCCAGTAGCGCTCGAGCCCCTCGATCGCGAACGTGAAGCCGACTGCGATCGCCATCCCCGCGGCTGCGACGAGGTTCCCCGACCGTGCCGTCCGCGGATGCGAGAGCCGCTTGATCCCGATGATGAGGCAGATCGCCGCCACGAGATAGGCGACGTCGATCCAGGTCCTACTCACGCTGCTCCGTGTCCTCGCCGGGCCGCCGCTTGAACATCTCCAGCATCCGGTCGGTCACGAGGAAGCCGCCGACGATGTTGATGGTGCCGAACACGACGGCGATGAATCCGAACACCTGCTCGAGCGTCGAGTCGGCGGTGCCCACGATCAGCATCGCGCCGATCAGGACAATCCCGTGGATTGCGTTCGTGCCGGACATGAGCGGCGTGTGCAGCATCGTCGGCACCTTCGCGATCAGCTCGAAGCCGAGGAAGACCGCGAGCGCGAAGATCGTCAGCTCGGCGACGAGCTGCGTGCTCACGCCGGCACCTCCTCACGGCGCGTGACGCAGGCGCCTGAGGTGATCTCGTCGTCCCAGTCGAGAGTGAGCTCTCCGTCGGGCGCGAGGTGCGTCAGCAGCGCCTGGACGTTTCGCGCGAACAGTCGGCTTGCGTGCACTGGAACCGTGCTGGGGAGGTTCGTGTGCCCCACGATCGTGACGCCCTTGCGCTCCACTTCCTGGCCCGGCTCCGTGAGCTCGCAGTTCCCGCCCGCCTCGGCGGCGAGGTCGACGATCACCGACCCGTCGCGCATCGCTTCGACCGCCGAGGCCGGGATCAGCTTCGGGGCGGGCCGCCCGGGGATCAGGGCGGTGGTCACGACGACGTCGAAATCGGCCATGCGCCCTTCAAGCTCGGCCTGCTGCCGGCGCTGCTCTTCGTCGCTCAGCTCGCGCGCGTATCCACCCGAGGTCTCCTCGCCGACGACGCCGAGATCGAGAAAGCTCGCGCCGAGGCTCTCGACCTGCTCGCGTACCACGGGGCGCACGTCGTATCCAGACACGACCGCTCCCAGCCGCCGCGCGGTCGCGATCGCCTGGAGGCCGGCGACGCCCGCGCCCAGCACGAGCACCTTGGCGGGCGGGACCGTCCCCGCCGCGGTCATCAGCATGGGGAAGAACCTCGGCAGCCGGTCGGCGGCGAGCAGCACTGCCTTGTAGCCCGACACGGTGGCCTGCGAGGAGAGCGCGTCCATGGGCTGGGCCCGGGTGATCCGCGGGACCGACTCGAGCGCGAAGCCGGTGACGCCGCGCCGTGTCAGCCGCTGGATGCCGTCCGGATCTGTCAGCGGTTGGAGGAAGGCGATCAGGATCGAGCCTTCCGGCAGCCTCTCGACCTCCTCGGCCGAGGGCTTCTGCACCTTCATGACGCCCTCCGCGTCGGTGAAGAGCTCGCCCAGCGCGACCACCTGCGCCCCCGCGTCGCGGTACTCCGCATCCGAAAAGGCCGCCGCCTCGCCTGCTCCATGCTCGACCGCGACGTCGAACCCGCCCGCTGCGAGCTTCTCGACGATCTCGGGGACGAGCGCCACACGGCGCTCCCCCGTCGCGATCTCTTTCGGAACGGCGACCCTCATTGGCGGAGGAATCCTAAGCGCGCTCTTGAACCAGGCACGCGTGGTGCTGACGGCGCTGTCGCACGCCATCGAGGCGAGGGACCCCTTCACGCGCGGCCATTCGGCCCGGGTGAGCGCGATCGCGGAAGTGATCGCGCGCAGGCTGGGCTGGCGGAGCTCCCGGCTCGAGGCGCTCCGGCTGGGCGGCCAACTGCATGACGTCGGCAAGCTCAACCTGGACAGCGCAGTGCTCCACAAGGCCGGGCCTCTCGACGAGCGAGAGCGCATACACGTGCGCGGGCATCCGCTCGCCGGCGCGCGGCTGATCCGGCCGTTCACGGCTCTCCACCCGGCGCTGCCGTACGTCCTCTTCCACCACGAGCGCTGGGATGGCACCGGCTATCCGAGCGGAAGGGCGCACGAGCAGATTCCGTCCGGCGCCAGGATCCTGGCGGTTGCCGACGCCTTCGACGCGATGATCTCCCACAGGCCGTACCGCCACGCGATGCCCCTCCACCGCGCCCTGGCCGAAGTCCGCGAGTGCGCCGGGACGCAATTCGATCCCGCCGTCGTCAGGGCGTTCTTCGCCGCCTGGGCCGAGGGCAATTTCGACGAGATCCGCGCGGCGTAGCGCCGATGCTCGACGGCAAGGTCGCGCTCGTGACCGGTGCTGCGGGAGGAATCGGGCGGGTGCTCGTCGATCGGCTGGTTCAGGCGGGTGGCACGGTCGTTCCGGTCGATATCGAAGAAGCGGACGTCACCAACCCTGCTGACGTCGCGCGGGTGATCACTCGCGCCGAAGCCGAGCACGGGGGACTCGACATCCTCGTCAACAATGCCGGTGGCTACGAGGAGCCGGTGTTTCCCGAGGCTCCTTTGGAGCACTGGAGCAAGGCACTCGACCTGAACCTGCATGCAGCCATGGTCGTGATCCAGGCCGCGATCCCTGTGCTGGAACGGCGCGGCGGCGGCGCGATCGTGAACATCGCATCGTCCGCCGGCCTCGGCCTGGCGCCGTACGAGGGGGCACCCGAGTACGCGGTCGCCAAGGCGGGCGTCATTCGGCTGACCGCGTGCCTTGCTCCGCTGGCGGAGCGCGGCGTCCGTGTGAACTGCGTTTGCCCCCACACGGTCGCGACGCCCGCGGTGCTCGCAGCGATCCGCGAGGCCGGCGAGCGAGGCGGGCGGCTTCCGCAGGCGCTACGAGACCCTGCACTCGATCCGCACGAGGTCGCGGACGCCGTGATCGACTTCGTCGCGGATGAATCGCATGCCGGCCGGGTGCTCGTGTTGCGCGGTCACGAGCCGCCGCGTCTTCTCCCGGCCGATTAGAGGCTCGACCAGACGTCGAGCTTCTGCTTCGCGCGGCGGATCACCTCGTCCGTGAACTCGCTCGTCGACGAGTGGCCGCTCAGATCGGCTGTCCTGATCCCGTCGGCCACCGCCTCGAGCGCGCCCTCGCGGATTGCCCGGCCCGCTTCCTGGGCCCCTTCCTCGCCGTATCCGAGGAGCGCCGCGGCGGCGAGGATCATCGCCATCGGGTTCGCGACGTTCTTGCCGTGGAGGGCCGGCGCGGTCCCGTGCGCCGCCTCGGCCATGACCGCGTCGGGCACGTAGTCGTCGTCGAAGGCCACGAGCAGCGATTCGGCGCCCGCGATCGATCCGAACAGTGGCAGCACGAGGTCAGAGAGGACGTCGCCGTCCCGGTTCAGCGTCGGTATCACGAGCGGCGCGCCACTGGACGTGACGAGATAGGCGAAGGTCGCGTCGATCAGCTGCGGGTCGTACGGCACCTCGGGGTGCCGCTCGGCCGCCGCGTCCATCTCCTCCTTCAGCATCCCCTCGTAGACCGGGCTGACGGTGTACTTCGGGCCGCCGAAGACCTTGGCGCTCGTGCGCTCGGCAAGCCGGAACGCGAACTCCGCGACCGATCGGCAGATGCGCCGCTCGATGCGCTCGGTCCGGAACGCGACCTCCTCCTCGCCGTCGCCTTCGCGCCACTCCTTTGCGCCGTAGGCGTCGCCCACCGCCATGCGCACCACCGAGATCGGCGCATGGACGCCGCCGAGCGGCACGACGCCGGGGATGCGCCGGCCGGTTCGCACGATCACCTTGCCGCCGATCTCCTCGCGGATGAGCCGGTTCGGCGAGCCGACGTCGTCCTTGCCCTCCGGCGTGATCGTCGCCGCCTTCAGTCCCAGGCCGTGCTCTCTGATTGCAGCGGCCGCTTCGTGAACGATCCCGTTCTGCGTGTCTCGTCTCGACTCGAGCGAGAGGTCGTAGCGAGGGAGGTCGACCTCGAACCCGATCACGTCGGGAGCGAGCACGCGGAGCGATTCCTCGAGCAGCTCCTGTCCCGTCTCGTCCCCTTCGAGCACGACGATCGTGTGGACGTCCATGGGCGCGGGATGCTACGCGGGATTCAAAGTGGCGGTGGGTGGAGAGAGAAGCTGGACGATGGCGAGACGAGGAGGATGGCGACGAGTGGGGTCGCGACGGCGATTCCGCTATGAAGATTCGCGCGGCAACCCGATCACCGACGAGGACAAGATCCGGCGTATCGAGGAGCTCGTGATTCCGCCGGCGTGGCGCGACGTCTGGATCTCACCGCGACCCAACGCCAAGCTCCAGGCAACCGGCATCGACGCAGCCGGCCGGCGGCAGTACCTCTACCACCCCGAATACCGAGCCCAGCAGGAGCAGGCCAAGTACGACAAGCTCGTGCGCTTCGCCGAGCATCTGCCCGACATCCGGAAGGCGATGTCGAAGGACCTCGAGCGGGAGGAGTTCACGCCTGAATGGACGTGCGCTCTGGCCGTCAAGTTGATCAATCTCGGCTGGTTCCGCGTAGGCGCCGACCGGTACACGAAGCGGCACCGGACCTTCGGAATCACGACGCTGAACAAGAGTCACGTGAGCGTCCGTGGGACCCGGGTCTCGTTCAAGTACCGCGGGAAGCACAAGGTGCTGGTTCACACCGCGGTCGTGGACCCAAAGCTGGCCGAGGCGATGAAGGCGCTCCGGTCGCTCGAGGGAGGCCGTCGGCTCTTCCGCTACGAGCTTCCGGACGGCACGTACTGCAACCTGAGCAACCGCAAGCTGAACGAGTACATTCGCGAGCACATGGGGGAGGAATTCACGGCGAAGGACTTTCGTACCTGGGGCGGGACCCTGGTCGCCGCCGTCGCTTTCGCCGAAAGCGATCTCCCCCACAGTGAGACCGAGGCAAAGCGTCGCGTCGCCGCGGTCATGCGCATCGTCGGCGATCGGCTCGGAAACACGGCGGCCGTTGCGCGCTCCTCGTACGTCAGCCCGGCTGTCGTCGAGCAGTATCTCGACGGGCGCACGATCAACGACTTTCGTCCACGGCATTTGCGCGTCGTCGGCGCGCGGGATATCGAGTTGGACCAGGAGGAACAGGCGCTCGTCTCGCTGTTGCGTTCCTGGCGGATACGAAGGTCGAGAGCGGCAGCCTAGAATTCTTCGTCGCGTTTCGATTACGATCCTCGAATCCGGACGTGTAAAGGAGGCTGTCAACTGTGGCTCGCAAAACCGTGCTCGTGTGTGACGATTGTGGGAAGGAAGTCGGCGAGGGCAAGGGCGCAACGATGCGCCTGACCTATTCGGACGCGCGCCGAGGCGCGAAGCAGGCCGATCTTTGCGACGACTGCTCGGGCAAGATGCCGGGCAGGGCGGCGGCGCGAAGGGGCCGGCGGCCGAAGTCCGCAGCCGCGGCGTAGCGCTTCACGAGGGCGGGGAACACCCGCCCTCGGCTTATCCACAGGCTCGAAGGAGCCGTCTTAGGGCAGGTCTACGATAGGTCGATGGGGCTGACGCTGCTCGCCGGGCCGGCGAACGCGGGCAAAGTCGAGTTGCTGCTCGATCGGTACCTGGCCGCGCTCGACCAGGACCCGGTCCTCATCGTGCCGAACCGCCCGGACGTCGACTGGGCCGAGCGGGAGCTCCTGCGCCGCTCGCCGGCGCTACTCGGCGGCTCGATCACGACGTTCGACGGCGTCTTCGAGCGCATCGCGGCCGGGGCCGCCGATACAAGGCCGGTTGCCGCCGACGTCCAACAGACGCTCGCGCTCAGGGCGGCCGTCGCGAAGACGCCGCTCAACGGGCTCGGGGAATCGGCCCGCTCCGCCGGCTTCGCCGACGCGCTCCGCGACGCGATCGGCGAGGTCGAGTCCGGCCTCGTCGACCCCGAGGAGCTCGAAGGCCCGCTCGCGCGCCTCTACGCCTCGTACCGCGAGGACCTCGAGGGCCTGCGCCTCTGGGACCGCCACCAGCTCCGGGCGGCCGCTGCCCACCGCCTTGCAAACGAGCTCGACGCGTGGGACGGGCATCCGATCTTCGCCTACGGCTTCGAAGATCTGACCGAGACGGAGTGGGCGCTGATCCGCGCGCTCGCGGGGCGCTCCGAGGTCATGGTGTCGCTGCCCTACGAGCCGGGCCGACCTGCATTCGAGTGGCTGGGCGAGACCGCCACGGCGCTGGCGGGCCTTGCAGACGGCTCCCTCAGCGAGCTTGGTCCCCGCTACGCCGAGGTGGCGCACCCCGCGCTCGCCTATCTCGAGCGCGGCCTCTTCGGAAGTGCTGTCGACGATCCGCCCGCGCTCGAGGGAGCGATCCGGTTCTTCGAGGGCGCCGGGACACGCGGCGCCCTCGAGCTCGTCGGCGAGGAGATCCTCCAGCTGCTCCGAGACGGCGCCGCGCCGGACCAGATCGGCGTCATCGTCCCCTCGCACGAGCGGTGGCGCGCGCCGCTTGAGACCGCGTTCTCCACGCTCGGGATCTCCTACGCGATCGACGCCCCTGCGCGCCTGCCCCAGACGCCGTTCGGCCAGGCGCTGCTGGCGCTGCTCCGGTTCGCCTGGTCGGGAGCCGACCGGCCGGAGCTGTTCCGCTACCTCCGGTCGCCGTACTCGGGGCTGCGCCGTGGGAGCGTCGACTTCGTGGAGGGGCGCCTCCGCGGGCGGGCGATCGAGGAGGCCGACAGGGTCGAGGAGGAGCTGGAGGCCTTGCGCGAGGCCAGGCTCCCCGCACTCGACGCCGTGCGCTCCGCCCAGTCTCCGGTCGAGGCCGTGCGGGAGCTCGCGGGCTCGATGATCCGCAACGCCTACGGCGTGGAGCAGCCGCCCGTCGGTGAGCCTTCGCGGGACGACCTGCGCGCGTACGAAGGCTGCCGCCGGGTGCTCAAGGACCTCGAGGGCTGGGAGCGGTTCGCGGCACCGGTATCCCGGGAGGACGTGCTGGCGGCACTGGAGCGGGCCGCTGTCCGGGCCCCCGGTGCCACTGAGCCCGGCCGTGTTCCCATCCTCGATCTGACTCGGGCCAGGACGAGGCGCTTCGAGCACGTCTTCGTGATCGGCCTCGAGGAAGGGAGCCTTCCGCGCCGTGCACCGGCGACGCCGTTTCTCGGCGACGAGGAGCGGCGCCGGATCGGCGGCAGGCTTCGACGGGGCGACGCCGTTGCCCGCGATCGATACCTCTTCTACACGGCCTGCACGCGCCCGACCGAGCGCCTCTATCTGGTCCGCGAGGCTGCCTCGGACGAGGGAAGCCCACGAGAGGCGAGCCCGTTCTGGGAGGAGGTCGTCGCCCTGTTCCCGGCGGAGGACGTCAACCGCTGGACGACTCGGCGCCCGCTGTCTGCCCTGACGTGGAGCCTCGAGGCAGCGCCGACGGAGCGCGAGCGGCTTCGCGCGATCGCCGGGCTCTGGGCGGACGACGCGCGCCGCGACGACGCGGAGGGGCTCGCAAGCGCCAACGGCTGGTCCAGACGGCTGGAGCGCGCGCGCCGCGCGTTCGCCCGCCACACGCGCATTACTCATCCGCTCGTCCTTGCAGAGCTGCGCGCGCGCTCCGTCTTCAACGTCACGGAGCTGGAGCGCTTCGCTGACTGCTCCAGCGCCTGGTTCTTCGACCGCGTGATCGACCCGAAGACGATCGACCAGGAGGTCGACGCGCGGCTGCGCGGCTCGGTCGCGCACTCCGCGCTCTTCCGCTTCTTCAAGGGGCTGCCGAAGGAGCTCGGCACCGACCACGTCGTCCCCGAGCGGGTCGAGGACGCCGTGCGCTTCATGCGCAGCTGCCTCGAGCAGGCGCTGGCCGGCGTTCGGGTGGAGATGACCGAGCTGCAGCGGCGCGAGCTCCAGCAGACGCTCGCCCGCGATCTCGAGCGCCTCGTGCGTGCCGAGGCCGAGACGGAACTGCCGCTCCAGCCGAGCAAGTTCGAGGTCGCGTTCGGCTCCGAGCGCTCGGTGCCGGAGCTGCAGCGCGGGCTCGAGCTCGGCGACGGCATCGTCCTCTCCGGGAAGATCGACCGGATCGACGTCGACCCGTTCAGCGCCCGAGGGATCGTCCAGGACTACAAGTCGGGCAAGAGCGCCCCGTCCGCGCGTGACATCGACAAGGAGCTGCGGCTCCAGATTCCGCTCTACATGCTCGTGCTTCGCGACCTCGTGGGGATCGAGCCGCTCGGTGGGGTGTACCGGCCCCTGTCGGGAGACCGCGGCCCGCGCGGCCTGCTCCGGGCGGAGGCGAAGGACGACGCGCTCCCCGGGTTCGCGAAGGCGGACTACCTCGACGAGGAGGCTTTCTGGAGGCAGGTCGAGGGGGCAAAGGAGACGGCGCGGCGCTTCGCCGGCCGGATCCGGGAGGGCGACGTCGTCCACGATCCCAAGGGCGGCGAGTGTCCCGCGTGGTGCGAGCTCTGGACGATGTGCCGGGTGAGGCGGGCATGAGCTGGACGCCGAACGAGGAGCAGCGTGCGGCGATCGATGCGCGCGGACGGGTCTTCGTCTCCGCCGGCGCGGGGACCGGCAAGACCGCTGTCCTCGTCGAGTGCTTCGTCGAGGCGGTGTGCGAGCGCGGGCTCGACGTGGAGTCGATCCTCGTCATCACCTACACCAAGCGGGCTGCCGGAGAGCTGCGGGCCCGGATCCGTGCTGAGCTCCGCCGCCGTGGCCGGGCGGACCTCGCCCGGA
>DATFOC010000007.1:0-31198 GCA_035265935.1 Gaiellaceae bacterium | reverse complement strand
GAGACCGCGGCGAGGTCGCGGAGCGCGGCCAGCCTGGCCAGCGCCTGCGCCTCGAGCTGACGCACGCGCTCGCGCGTCAGATCCAGCTCGTGGCCGATCGCCTCGAGCGTCCATGGCTCGCCCTCGAACCCGAACCGGAGCTCGAGGATCCGCCGCTCGCGCTCCGGCAGCGCATCGAGCGCGCGCCGGACGCCCTGCTTGCGCAGCGACTCCTCGGCTTCGTCGAACGGATCCGCGGCTTCGCGGTCGGCGAAGAGGTCGCCGAGCTCACCCTCGTCGTCCGCGCCGACCGTCTGGTTCAGCGAGACCGACGCGTGCGCGGCTCCGAGCGCCTCGTCGACGTGCTGCATGGGCAGGCCCGTCGCCTCGGCGAGCTCCTCCTTCGTCGCCTCGCGGCCCAGCTCGACCTCGAGCCGGCGCGCCGCCCGCGACAGCTTCTGCTGCCGCTCGACGACGTGGACCGGCACACGGATCGTCCGCGCGTGATTCGCCACGGCGCGCTGCACCGACTGGCGGATCCACCAGGTCGCGTAGGTCGAGAACTTGAACCCGCGCCGCCAGTCGAACTTTTCGACGGCACGGTTGAGGCCCAGCGTTCCCTCCTGGATGAGGTCCAGGAACGGGACACCCAGGCCTCTATAGCCCTTCGCGATCGAGACGACGAGCCGGAGGTTCGACTCGATCATGTGGCGCTTCGCGATCAGGTCGCCGCGCTCGATGCGCTTCGCGAGCGCGATCTCCTCGGCGGCCGTCAGCAGCTTGTGGCGGCCCACGTCGGCCAGGAAGAGCTGAAGGCTGTCCGCCGACCCGACGACGGCGTCCGGGTCCGGCTGCTTCGGCTTCTGCTCCTTGGCCTGCGCGGCCTCCTCCGCGGCGGCCTCGCGGATCTCGAGGCCGATCGCCTCGAGCTCGCGCGTCAGGGCCTCCACGTCTTCCTCACCGAGGTCGTGCTCGACGGCGAACGCCTCCAGCTCGACGGGCTCGATGTGGCCGCGCTCCTCGCCCTGCTCGATGAACGGACGAGCCTGCTCGCTCTCCAACAGTTCCTGAAGCTGATGCTGTGTCAAAGCGGTTCTGTACGTCCTTTCGACTGTCGCGACAACCTGCTTACTCTAAGAGGCCGGTCGGACCTCAAGCTTTCTGACTGTATGGCGCTTTTCCTCGTTTTTCCAGGCCTACGGGGCCGGTTTGCGGCCCACGTCTAGGGAAACGTGACCTCTTTTCCTCGTATTCCGGACGAGCGCGCGTTCGGTTCGTTCGAACCGAACGCGTAGACGGCTTCTACCCTAGGGAGACGCGGCGCTTCTGAAAAGGTTTGTCGCAGGCTTTTAACCGAAATTTCACTCGGCCGCGGCCCGCTGTTCTTCCCGCTCCACCTGGCCCTCTTCGGCCTCCTGCTCCTGTTGTCGCCTTTTGCTGACCGGGAACTCGAACTCGACCTTGCCGTCCTCCTTCAGCAGGAGCCTGGCGCGGAACGGCTTCCCCGCTCGGGAGCGGAAGCCAGAGAGCACCTCCGTCGTCCTCCCGTCTGCCAGCAGCTGGCGCGCGATCTCGGGCGTGAGCGTTCGGCCGGCGACGCGCTTCCAGATCACGAAGCCGCACCCCGGCTCCTCACGGCTCTTCCAGCTCGTGCAGCCGTAGGCGCGGGAGTTCTCCTTGAGGATCTCGCCGGTCTCGGCGCCGCACTTGGGGCAGAGGCCGAGCTCGACGCGCTCGACCTTGATCTTGTCGTCGGGAAGGCTCGCGATCTGCTCGACGGTCGTCTTGGCGAAGCCCGCGATGCCGTCCATGAACGCTGAGCGGGCGCCGTTCCCGTGCTCGATGTCCGAGAGTTGCTTCTCCCAGTCGCCGGTCAGCTCGGCTGAGGTGATCGGGTGCTCCTCGAGCATGGTCACGACGCTCATGCCCTTGGGGGTCGGCTGGAGGTCCTTGCCGGCGCGCTCGATGTACTCGCGGCGGATCAGCGTCTCGATGATCTCGGCGCGTGTGGCGGGAGTGCCAAGCCCGCGCTCCTTCATCGCTTCGCGCAACTCTTCGTCGTCGACGAGCTTGCCGGCGGTCTCCATGCTGGAGAGGAGCGTCGCCTCGGTGTAGCGCGGCGGCGGCTTCGTCTCTTTCGCCTCGGCCTCCGCCTGGGCGCAGCGGACCTCCTGGCCCTGCTTGAGCTCGGGGAGCTCACCCTCGCCCTCGGCGTCCTCGTCCTGCTTCGCCGGGTCGGCGACCTCGACGCCGTAGACGCGGCGCCAGCCGGCCTCGAGCGTGACCTTGCCGCGAGTGCGGAAGCGCTCGCCCTCCACCTCGGTGACGACCGTCGTGCGCGCATAGCGGGCCGGCGGGTGGAAGACCGCGAGGAACCGCCGGGCGACGAGGTCGAAGATTCGCCGCTCGTCGGGCGTGAAGGCGGAGACGTCGTGGGCGATGTCCGTCGGGATGATCGCGTGGTGGTCGTCGACCTTCGTGTCGTTGACGACTCGGGCGAGCGGCAGCTGGTCGAGACCGAGCACGAAGCGCGCGCCCCGCTCGTAGTCGGGGATCGGCACCAGCGTCTCGGCGGTCGGCTTCAGCTGCGGAACGAGGTCGCCGGAGAGCCAGCGCGAGTTCGTCCGTGGATAGGTGATCGCCTTCTTGCCCTCGTACAGCGACTGCGCGGCGCTCAGCGTGCGGCGGGCGGAGAAGCCGAACCGCCGGTTCGCGTCCCGCTGGAGCGCGGTGAGGTCGTAGAGGAGCGGCGCTCGCTCAGACTGCTCCTTGCGCTCGACCGACTCGACCCGGCCCGTCTTGCCGATGACGTTTTCGACGATCTCGTCGGCGCGCTTGCCGTCCTTAAGCCTCGTCTCGTCCCCCTCGAACCAGAGGCCGTTGTAGCGCGGGTCGAACGTGGCGTGGACGAGCCAGTACGGCTCCGGGGTAAACGCCTGGATCTCGCGCTCGCGCTTGACCATCATCGCGAGCGTCGGGGTCTGGACCCGACCGAGCGAGACGACGCCTGCGCCCCAGCCGCGGCGCGTCGTCGCTGCGCGGGTCGCGTTCATGCCTACCAGCCAATCCGCCTCCGACCGCGACCGGGCAGCGTCTCGGAGCGGCTCGAGTTGGCCGGCGGGCCGGAGCTTCTCGAAGCCGTCGCGGATCGCCGCCTTCGTCATCGAGTTGATCCAGAGCCGATCGACCGGCTTGCCGGTCTCGGAGGTCTCGTAGATGTGCGTGAAGATCAGCTCGCCCTCGCGCCCGGCGTCGCAGGCGTTGACGACGCGGTCGACGTCCTTCCGCTTCAAGAGCTTGTGGATCAGGTTCAGCTGCGTGGCCGACTTCTTGTCACGCGGCCGCACCTTGAACTCGTCCGGGATGATCGGAAGGTTGTCGAGCTTCCAGGACTTCCAGGCAGGGTCGTAGTCCTCCGGATCGGAGAGCTCGAGCAAGTGCCCGACCGCAAACGTGACCACATAGTCGTCCGACTCGTAGAAGTTCTTGTGCTCGTCGAACGAACCCGGCAGCGCACCGACGATGTCGCGCGCAACGGAGGGCTTTTCCGCGATGATCAGGGTCTTCATCGCGGAACACCGTAGCGAAGGGTGTCAACCACGCCCTGCTCGGGAGAGGGATACTGCGCCGCCGTGAAATCGCGCATGTACCACTTCATCGGGGCCGTTTCGGGGGGTCCGATACGGCGCTTGTTCAGGTTCCGGAGCAAGGGCGAGGAGCACCTTCCACGGAACGGTGGCTACGTCCTCTCTGCGAACCACCAGTCGAACATCGACCCGTGGCCGCTGGGCCTCCCGCTCTATCCGGAACGCCAGCTGCGGTTCATGGCCAAGTCCGAGATGTACACCTTCCCGTTCAAGCCGATCCTGAAGGCGGCGGGAGCTTTTCCGGTTCGCCGTGGGATGGGCGACGAGGAAGCGATTCGCAAGGCTGTCGAGCTCGCCAAGGCCGGCGAGGTCGTGGCGATCTTCCCGGAGGGGACGCGGCGCAACAAGGGCGTCAAGAAGCGCGTCGCGCGGCCGCGCAGTGGTGCCGCTCGGGTCGCCCTGCTCGCCGGCGTCCCGCTCGTGCCGGCGGCGATCGGTGGCACCGAGAGCCTGATGAAGCTCGGCCCGCTGCGGGTCGCGTACGGTCCGCCGATCGACCTCTCCGACCTGGACGGAGATGACGTCCGCCGCAGCTCGAAGATCGCGACCGAGCGCCTGATGGAAGCCATCTACGCGCTCGAAAAGACGCTTTGAGCCGCCCGCTCCTCGTCGTCGACGGAGACTCGCTCGCGCACCGCGCCTACCACGGGCTCCCCAAGTCGATCAGGTTCAACGCCGTCGTCGGCTTCACCAACATGCTCGTCCGGCTCTGGGAGTCCGAGGAGCCACGCGCCGTCCTCGTCGGGTGGGACACGCTCACGGTTCCGACGTACCGACACGAGGCGCTCGCGGGGTACCAGGCGGGACGCGTCTTCGACAAGAGCCTGCTCGAGCAGCTCGACATGCTGCCGGAGCTGGTTCGCGCGCTCGGCTTCGCCGCCGCGAAGGAGGACGGGTACGAGGCGGACGATTTCCTCGGCGCCGCCGTCCGCTACGAGGAGAAGCGTGGCGGCACGGCGGTCGTCGCAACCTCCGACCGCGACTCCTTCCAGCTCGCCAGCGAGCAGACCACCATCGTCACGCCCGTTCGCGGCGTCTCCGAGCTCACGCGGATCGGGCCCAAAGAGGTTCGGGAGCGGTACGGGGTCGAGCCCGCGGAGGTTCCCGACTTCATCGCGCTCCGCGGCGACCCCTCCGACAAGATTCCGGGCGCGCCGGGCGTCGGCCCCAAGACGGCCGCGTCGATCCTCAAGCAGTACGGCTCGCTCGACGCGGCGCTCGACGCCGGCCGCTTTCCCAACCTCCGGGAGGAATTGGAGCTCTACAGGCGAATTGCCACACTCGACGCCTCCGCTCCTCTCCCTCCCCTGAAGGATCAGTCCCCTGCGTGGGCGGAGGCGTCCTCCGTCCTCGATTCCTGGGGCCTAGGCAACCTCGCTGGACGAATTGCTGCTCGTTCGGCATAGCGCGCCGGAGCTCGATCCGTCCGTTCCGTCCGAGGAATGGCGGCTGAGCGAGAAGGGGCGGCGGCGCTGTGGGCCGCTCGCCGAGCGGCTTGCCCGGTACGAGCCGCGCGTCCTGCTCGCCAGCAGCGAGCCGAAGGCGCGTGAGACCGCCGAGCTTGTCGCGCCGGTGCTCCGGCTGGAGATGCAGGTCTCGGACGGCTTGCGCGAGACGGCGCGCCGGACCGTCGGCTGGCTGGCGCGCGAGGACCTCGACCGGGGGATTCTGGAGCTCTTCGAGCGGCCGGGTGAGGTCGTCTTCGGCGAGGAGAGCGCTGCGGCAGCCCTGGTTCGATTTGAGGCGGCGGTCGCGGGATTGCCGGAGCCGGCCGTCGTCGTCACGCACGGAACGGTGCTCAGCCTCTACGCCGCACCCCGGATCGGCCGGGAGACGTACGAGCTCTGGGGCAGCCTCGAGCTTCCCGACGTCGTGGAGGTCCCATGGAGCTCGTGAGCCACCGCGACATGGCCCGACTCCACCCGACGGGCGACTACCCCGAACGGCAGGAGCGGCTTCGCGTCCTGCAGGAGCAATTCGAGTTCCGCGAGGCGGAGTCGGCCTCCGAGGAGGACATCCTTCGCTGCCACACTTCGGAGCTGCTCGAGGCCGTCCGCGGAATCACCCGGCCGACCTTCATCGACCCGGACACGGTTGCTTCGGACACGACATACGAGGCGGCGATGCTAGCGGCCGGCGCCGCGATCGAAGCGGTCCGCAGCAACGGGTTCGCCCTCGTACGGCCGCCGGGACACCACGCGACACCGGACCGGGCGATGGGCTTCTGCTTCTTCGACAACGTCGCGGTCGCGGCCAGATACGCGCGGGCGGAGCTCGGCGTCGGAAGGATCGCGATCGTCGACTGGGACGTCCATCACGGAAACGGCACCGAGGACATCTTTCGAAGCGACCCGACGGTGCTCTTCGTCTCTCTGCACCAGTGGCCGTTCTACCCCGGCACCGGTGGGCCGGAGGATCAGGACGAGACGCTGATGAACGTGCCGCTGCCCGCCGGCTCCACGGACGAGGAGTATTTCCGAGCGTGGGACGAGCGCGTGGAGTCTGCCGTGCAGGCATTCGAGCCCGACCTCGTGCTGGTCTCGGCAGGCTTCGACGCCCACGAGGAGGATCCGATCGCGCAGATGCTCGTCACGGAGGCCGGGTTTCGCGAGCTGGCGCGACGCTCGGTCGGCCTCGCGCCGAGAACGGCGGCCGTGCTCGAGGGTGGGTACAACATCGCCACGCTGCCGACCCTCGTTCGCGCCGCCCTCGAAGGATTCAGAGCCTGAACGCAACGACCGGCTCTCGCCGGCCGTTCGGTTCATTCAAAGGAGGAAGAGCCACCGCCCTCACCGCGGTCTCGCGAGAGGACTGTCTCAGTATCCGCCGGGAGCAGCGGCCCGTCGTCGCCCGCCGCAGGCGATCCTGGCTCACCCAACTTGGGTGATCTAGGAGGGCTTGGAGCCCTCCTACGCAGCCTGAGACCGTGCCGAGGCGAGCAGCTCGAGCGCCTCGCGGCGCGACGAGACCTGGAGCTTCCGCAGCAGGCTCTTCACGTGCGAGCGGACGGTGTGCTCGGAGATGAACAGGCGTTTGGCGATCTGGTCGGTGCCCAGATGCTCGTCCAACAGAAGCAGCACCTCGAGCTCGCGCGCGCTCAGCCGCTGCGCCACCGAGTCCGGGACGCCGGCGTCGGTCGGCCCGCCGTTGCGGACCTGGTCGAGCAGCCGCCGGGCCACGGCTCCGGAAAGGGCCGCCTCACCCCGGGCCGCGCCGTGCAAGAAGTCCACGAGCCGCTCGGGGGGCTCAGTCTTCATCAGGTAGCCGGCCGCACCGCCCCGGATCGCAGCCAGCAGATTGGCTTCGTCACCGGACGCGGTCAGGACCACGACCTCGCAGTCCGGCGCCGCGGTCCGCAGGAGCGGAAGCGCGCTCAGGCCGTCGAGATCCGGCATGGAGAGGTCGAGCAGGACGACGTCGGGCTGGAGCTCCCGCGCCCGCTCGATCGCCTCGTGGCCGCCGGAGGCCTCGCCGACGATGTCGAAGCCGTGACCCGCGAGCAGGGCGGCGAGCCCGTCCCGGGTCAGCGGGTGGTCGTCGACGATCAGCATGCGCGGCTCCATCCCGCCCCTTATCGGCAGGGGCACGCCTGCCGACAAGAGTGAAATGCGGCGCGACGATCGCGATGCCTACCAGGCCTGGCTCGTGGGCGAGCTCCTGCTCGTCGGCTTGCTCGGTGCTGCCCTGGCGCTATTCCTCGCCAATCCCGATCTGCGCACCAGCTACGAGCTGCCCAATCTCCGCCTGGCCCTCGACACGGGCATCGTCCTCGCGGCGACCATCGTTGCCGTCCTCGCCGGCACCCGGTTCTCCGTCGAGGGACGCCGGCTGGATCTCCTGCTCTGTGCCGGCTTTGCCACCGCTGCCGGAACCGCGCTCTTCTTCGCCGTCTGCCCGGTGCTCGGCGGCGAGCCGATCCAGACGCCGGAGGCCTGGGCTGGTGTCGCGGGGCGGATCCTCGCGCTCGGCCTGATCGCGGCCGCGTCGTTAGTGCGGGGCCGGGTTGTGGGGGCCCGCTGGGCTCTCCGCCTCGGGCTTGCGTTCGTCGCGATTGCGCTTGGCGGGATCTGGCTCCTTGCGCGCAGCCTTGGCAGCGCGCTCCCGAGTCTCGACCCGGGCGCGGATCTCCCCGCCCTGATGATCGTCGCCCTCGCATTCCAGGGTCTCCTGAGCCTGGTAGCCGTCTGCGGCTTCGGGCTCCGCTACCGCCGCTACGGAGAAGATCTCGACCGCTGGCTCGCCCTCGCCGGGACGCTGATGCTCTCAGCCGATCTCCACTACATCTTCACGCCCGTCGTAGTCGGCGGCATCGTCTCGCAGGGAGACTTCCTGCGGCTCCTGTCCTACGGCCTGCTCCTGGCGGGTGTCTGGCGCGCTATTCGCTTCGCCGAGTTCGGCCGCGCCGTCGCCGAGGAGCGCGCTCGGGTCGCGCGTGAGATCCACGACGGCCTCGCCCAATACCTGTTCACGATCTCGACCCATGCCGCAATGCTGGAGCGCGGCTCTGCGCCCGATGGGACAGTCGGCCGGCTCAAGTCGGCAGCCGTGCTGGCCCAGCAGGAGGCGAGGTTCGCAATCCTCGCGCTGTCCTCGGCGAGCGGAAACGCCCCGTTCGACACCGCTCTTCGCCGCTATCTCGACGTGCTGACGGCAGACGGGGAGCTGGACGTGGAGCTTGACGTGGATCCCGGGGTCGTCCTCGCCCCGGACGAGCAGATCGAGGTCTTCCGCATCGTCCAGGAGGGGCTCGCCAATGTGCGCAAGCATGCGGGCGCCACGCAGGCGGAGGTCTGGATCGGACTCGACGGCACGAAGAGGCTCGTGCGGATCCGCGACGACGGGACAGGCTTCCAGGTCGGTGTTGACGCCGGTGGCCAGGGGCTGAAGAACATGAGGACCCGCGCCGCGTCCATCGGCGGTGCCTTCGGGTTCTTCTCAGCGCCCGGGCGCGGAACGGCGGTCGAGGTCGTCCTGCGCGCGTAGGGCTAGTCGGCGTCGCCGCTCTCGTCCTCGCTGTCGTCCTCGACGGAGAGGAACTTGTAGCTCGTGTCGAGGTGGACGTCGACGGTCTCCCCATTCGCCTTCGTCACTTCGACCTCCCAGGCCCCTTCTTCGTCGCCGCGCTCGACCTCGTTGGCGGTTCCGCCCCCGAGATGGGCAACGGCGGCGCGGCGGGCACGGTCGGCGCCCGGCCCGGTCGCTTTCCCGTCGCCGTCGTCGCCACCGCCGGCCCAGGCATACGCGCCTCCGCCGAATGCGACAGCCGCGAGGACAACTCCGATCGCGGGCAATGTCCTGTTCCTGTTCATGGCCCGAAGGTAGCGAGGTGACGTGAAATAGTGATGAGAGCGGCATCTCATCCCGCTCTCATCTCTGCCCTGCGACCATTTTGTCCATGCGGGTGCTGGTCGTGGAGGACGAGCCCAAGATGGCAGGGCTGATCCGCCGCGGCCTCTCGGAGGAGGGCTACAGCGCCGACGTCGCTGCGACGGGAGACGACGCGCTCTGGATGGCACAGGCGGTCGAGTACGACGCAATCGTCCTCGACGTCCTGCTCCCCGGTCGGAACGGCTTCGACGTCTGCCGAGAGCTTCGGAAGGCGGGGACCTGGTCACCGGTCCTGATGCTCACCGCGCGCGACTCCGTCGAGGACCGCGTCTCCGGACTGGATGCGGGCGCCGACGACTACCTGAGGAAGCCGTTCTCGTTCGCGGAGCTGCTGGCGCGCCTTCGGGCGCTTGCGCGCCGACCCGCTGTGGAGCGTCCGGCCGTGTTCGAGGTCGGAGACCTGCGCCTCGATCCCGCGACGCAGCAGGCCTGGCGAGGGGACACCGAGCTCCAGCTCTCGACGAAGGAGTTCCGGATGCTCGAGACATTCATGCGCCGGCCGGGCCAGGTTCTCTCCCGCCTCTACCTGCTCGAGCACTGCTGGGACTACGCCTACGAGAACCGCTCGAACGTCGTGGACGTGTACGTCCGCTACCTCCGCGAGAAGGTGGACCGCCCCTTCGGGCGGAAGTCGCTCGAAACCGTCCGCGGGTCGGGCTACCGGCTCCGGGACGAATGAGCGGTCTCCCGATCCGCGCGCGCCTCACGCTGGCCTTCGCCGTCGCGATGGCCGTTGTCCTCGCCGCAACCGGTGCATTCGTCTACTTCCGCCTCCAGTCGTCGCTCGACGAAGGGATCGAGGAGGCGCTCGACGCGCGTCTTGCCGACGCCGTGGCGCTCGCGCGGACAGGCGAGACCGGCCGTCGCGCCGACGAGGAGGGGTTCACGACGATTGTCGCCGGAAGGAGCTCGGCCGTGCCGCGCGACCGCATCGAGGGTGGGACGAGGACAAGAGGCACGACTGTCGAGATCGACCTCGGCAGACGCACGGTGCTGGTCGGAGCCTCGCTCGCAGACCGCGACGAGGCGCTCTCCGAGCTGCTGACGCAGCTGCTCATCGTCGGGCCGATCGCGCTTCTGCTCACTTCGCTGCTCGGATACTGGCTCGCCGGCGCTGCGCTCCGACCGGTGGAGGCGATGCGCTCCGAGGCCGCCGCGATCTCGGGCTCGGAGCCGGGGCGCCGGCTCCCCGAAGGGCAGGCGAAGGACGAGATCTCCAGCCTCGCGGCCACGCTGAACGAGATGCTCAGGCGCCTCGAGCGGGCTATCGAGCGCGAGCGGAGCTTCGTCGCGGACGCGAGCCACGAGCTGCGCACGCCGCTGGCGCTGCTCCAGACCGAGCTCGAGCTCGCGCTGCGCAAGCCGCGAACGGGGCCGGAGCTGGAAGAGATGGTCCGGTCGGCCAGCACGGAGACCGAGCGGCTCGTCCGTCTCGCCGAGGATCTCCTCGTTCTCGCGCAGGCAGATGACGGGCGCTTGCCGCTGCGCCGCGAGCCCGTTCGCGCCGACGCGCTGCTCAACGCGGTTCGCGAGGCGTTCCGGACCCGCGCGGAGGCTGCCGGGCGCTCGATCGAGGCGGAGAACGCGCACGCCGTGCTCCTCGACGCCGACCGGCTTCGCCTGGAGCAGGCGCTCGGAAACCTCGTGGACAACGCGCTTCGTTATGGCACCGGCGTGATCCGGCTCGAGGCCGTCGAGCGCGACGGCGCCGTCGACTTGCATGTGCATGACGAGGGCCCCGGCCTGCCTCCCGACTTTCTCCCGCATGCGTTCGAGCGCTTCAGCCGCGGGGACCCCGCGAGGACAAGCGGCGGCGCGGGACTCGGTCTCGCCCTGGCCTCCTCGATCGCGGAGGCGCACGGAGGCTCGGCGCAGGCCGCGCGCGACAGGGCGGATATCTGGCTTTCGATCCCCAAGCGGTAGGCCGTCGCCGTCCGCTCCGGCGTCCGCCTGCCCAATCACGCCCCGCGTAAGCGGATCAACTCCTCTCGCTTCACGCCACCCGAGAGCCCGAGCGCGCGGACCGGGCCGACGCCCTTGGCGGCGGCGATCATCAGCGGCCGGATGAGACGCTCGTGAGGGACTAGGGACTGAGGTCGTACGGGTACTGCGTGAGTGTCTCGCCTCCGTCCTCGTTCACGAGGAGCAGGTCCTCGAACCGCACCTCACCGATCTCGCGCACCCACAGGCCCGGCTCGATCGCGATGACGTCTCCGGCGACCAGCGGGCCGTGGCCCGTCCGGCCCAGACCTGGAGGCTCGTGAACAGCGAGGCCGACGCCGTGGCCAAGCGAGAACTGGAAGCCCTCCTTCGGATCCTCGCCCGGGCCGTTTCGCTGAGTGCGATACCCGGCCGGCTCGAACACATCGCATACCAGGTCGTGCAGTTCACGGCCGGTGATCCCCGGCGCCACCGCCTCCCTCGTCCGCTCGATCGCCTCGAGCACGAGAGCCTCCATCGAGCGCACCTGCTCGCTGATCTCCCCGACGACGAACGTCCGCGTCATGTCCGCCCAGCACCCCGACATCTCGTCGCGGGGCCAGAGGTCGATCACGATCGGGAGGTCGGCGGGCAGCGGGCCGGAGCCGGGGTCGTGACCGAACCCGCTCCACGGCGAGGAGACGATGATGTCCGGCGGCGCCGGCGCGGCGTGTGCTTGGCAGGCGTCGCGGACCGCCGCGCGAACGGCCTCGGCCGTCAGGACCGCTCCGTCGAGCTTGAGCCGGTCGCCGTCGCGCTCCGACCGCCGTAGCAGCGCCGCCGCGGCGCTCATCCCTGCCTCGGCCGCGATCTGCGCCCGCCGCGTGCCGGCCAGCTCCAGCGCGGACTTCACCCGGCGCCTGGCGGCGATTGCCTCGTCGTCCAGATGGAGGACGATGCCGTCGGCTCGCAGCCGGTCGGCAACTGCAACGGGCATGTCCGGGTCGGCGGTCGCCACGCGAATCCCCATCGCGGCAGCCGCACGCGAGGCAAGCTCCAACTCGAGCTCGTGCCGGCTGATGCCGGACTCGAGGAGCTCGCGAAAGCCGAGCTCGTCGTAGTCGTAGAGGACTG
Source organism: Gaiellaceae bacterium (assembly GCA_035265935.1). GTDB lineage: Bacteria > Actinomycetota > Thermoleophilia > Gaiellales > Gaiellaceae > JACDAN01. The sequence continues at coordinate 19,130 of DATFOC010000007.1, read as the reverse complement.
CGTTGGGCACCGCTGCCTCGATCCGTGTCCGTTCGAGGCCGCTGGTCATGACGTGGAGCCGACCGTCCACGATCCCGAGCAAAAATGGGTCTCCGATCGTGACCGGGAGCTCGTGGCGCATGGCGGGTGAACGCTCGGTGTCGCCGTAGAAAAGGAGGGCCGTCATGCGGGACGAGCGAGGCTACAGAAATGGAGAGAGCCCCCGGGGGGCTCTCTCTGTAGCAGGCCTGTAAGCCGGATTCTGTCTTGGATGACCATCTCTCTAGGCCGGCGGTTTCCCGACGGCTCGAGCGGCGCACCCGGCTCCTCGGCGGGCAGCGTCGACGGAGCCTGCTTCGCCTTGCACCGGACGGGGTTTGGCTAGCCATCGCGTCACCGCGATGCTGGTGGGCTCTTACCCCAACCTTTTCACCCTTACCCTAGGCGTCTCCGGAGAGTTGTTCTCGCCTCTGGCGGTTTCCTTTCTGTGCCACTTTCCATCGGCTTTCGCCGTCTGGGATTTCCCCAGCGTCCTGCCCTGCGGTGTCCGGACTTTCCTCGGACCGGCTCGAAGCCGGCCCGCGGTCACCCGGCCTGCACGTCGAATTGTAGCCCGGCTTCTTCTGGCTGCTCGGCGCCGGAACCGGCCTAAGGTGTGTGCCGCATGCCCTGGTGGTACGCCGTCATCGAGAGTCGGCATGAGCTCCAGAACCCGACCAGCCCAGAGAAGATCCGGCTCCTCGGCAGGTACCTCGAGCTAGGCCCGAGCTCACGCGTGCTCGATCTCGCGGCTGGCCGCGGCGGCCCCGCGCTGATCCTCGCATCGTCCTACGGCTGCCGGATCACCTGCGTCGAGCGAGCCGCCGAGTTCGCGTCGGCAGCCAGGGCGCGAATCGCTGACGCGGGCCTGGAGCGCCTGATCGAGGTCGTTGAGTCCGATGCTCGAGACTTTGCAGCTGAGCACGAGGCCTACGAGGCGGTCCTCTGCCTGGGAGCGTCCTTCGTCTGGGACGGATTCGCCGGAGCGCTGGCCGGGATGACCCAGTGGGCACGACCCGGCGGATACGTCGCGGTTGGCGAGCCGTACTGGCGTCGTTGGCCGCTTCCGTCAGAATTCGAAAACGAGCCCGGCGAGGACTTCCTGACCCTCACCGAGACCGTCGAGACGCTGGAGAATGCGGGCCTCGCGCCCGTCGGTGTCATCGCCTCGTCCGACCACGACTGGGACCGGTACGAGTCTCTGCACTGGCTGACACTCGAGAACTGGCTGCGCGAGAATCCCGACGACCCCGACGCCGACGAGTTTCGAGAGCGTGGCCGCCACTACCGCGAGCGGTATCTCCAGTGGCGGCGCGGGCTCTTGGCTTGGGCGATCTTCGTTGGGCGCAAGCCCTGATCGTCCGCCTCAGCCGGCTCGGCGGCCGAGCTGCAGACCGTCCTTCTGCACGCGTTCGTCCCGGAGCCTGAAGCCGCACTCGGGACAGCACACGGTCCCGGCCGAACGCAGGACGAACTCGCCGCACAGCACGCATTCGAGGCTCACCCCGCGCATGAGCGCGACGAGCTCCTGGTCGAGCGTGCGGTTGAACGACCGGACGGGCTCCATCAGACCCTCCTGAACACCCCCACGACCCGGCCGAGCACTCGGACATAGGGCGCGTAGATCGGCTCCAGCGCGCTGTTCTCGGGCTGCAGCCGGACTCGTCCGTCCTCGCGGAAAAACCGCTTGACGGTCGCCTCGTCTGCCGACTCGTCCTCACCGGCGAGCGCGACCACGATCTCGCCGTTGCGTGCGTCCTCCCGCCGCTGCACGACCACGATGTCGCCGTCGAGGATCCCGGCCTCGATCATCGAGTCGCCCTTCACGCGCAGGAGGAAGTCGGCGCCCGCGGACAGTGGTTCGGGCACCCCGAGCTCTTCCTCGACGTTCTCCTCCGCGAGCAGCGGCCCGCCCGCCGCGATCTGACCGACGAGAGGAAGACGTCGCACCTCTACCTCATCCGGCTGCCCTGGCCGGCGGCGATCGGTGAGCTCGATCGCGCGCGGCTTCGTCGGATCGCGCCGCAGCGCTCCGGCCCGCTCGAGCTGGGCGAGGTGCGCGTGCACCGTCGAGGGCGACCGCAGGCCGACGGCCTCGCCGATCTCTCGGACGGTGGGCGGATAGCCGTGCTCGTCGACGTAGTCGTGCAGAAACTCGAGGATCGCGCGCTGCCGCTCGGTCACTGGGTGCCTCCTCTCGCGAACATGTGTTCGATCACGGTAGCGAGGCGGCCGGACGCCGTCAAGGAATGCGAAAGGCCCCTTCCGGGGCCCTGATGCGCTGGAGAGGACTTGAACCTCCACGGGCCGCAAAGCCCACAAGGCCCTCAACCTTGCGCGTCTACCAATTCCGCCACCAGCGCGCGGATGTCAGTGTAGCCGCGGTGCGCCGTTATTCGAGGACGCGGAAGAGCAGGATCGTGTTCAGCCCGAACATCAGGGCGACGACGATCGTGACCCTGGTCAGGTTCCGCTCGACGATGTGCGTTCCACCCTGCGACGTGGGCACGAAGCCCATTCCGCCGAGGCCGGCCTCGCGCCCCGAGTGGAGCAGCACGAGGACGATCAGCGCGATCGAGATGATGAAGTGGACGAAGACCAGCCCGGCCTGAGAGAACTGAAAGAGCAGCACGGCAGACGAGGATACCAGCGGTTACTTGGATCCCAGGCTGCGGATCTCGGTGATCAGATCGGTTGAGATCCGGTCCTTGGTGATGTACGCGGCGGCGCCCGCCTTGCGCGCGCGATCGACGTCGCCTGGCGTCGTCCCTCCGGTCAGGATGAGGACGCAGGCATTTGGGTCGCGCTCCCTGATCCGGGCCGTGGCGTCGATCCCGTCCATGATCGGCATGCTCACGTCCATGAGGATCACGTCCGGCCGGAGCTCGGTGGCGAGGCAGACCGCAGCACGCCCGTCGCTCGCCGTGGCAAGGACGCCGATCCCGTCCTCCGAGGACAGCATCGCCTGGATCATCTCGACGAATAGCGGCTCGTCGTCAGCGACGAGAACGCCGATCTCGCTCGGCAGGGCGGCAGCAGTTTCCATAAGGAAGGGTCTGAATTTTCGCACGTTATGGTGCGATTTGTGACGTCTGAGGACGTTCGTGAGCAAATCCAGAAACTCCTCGTCACCGGCGACAACCGACTGAAGCAGGGCGTCGCTCCCGAGAAGGTGCGCGGAAGCTACGAGCAGGCCCTCGAGGTCGCGCGCGAAGCGGGCCTCGAGGAAACGGTCAGGCCACTCGTCGAGCGTCGCCTGGCCGATCTCGAGCGGCTCTCCGGAGAATCTCCTCCACCCGATCCACCTGCCGCCTGAGGTCGTGCTCCTCCGCGGCCGCCCGCGCGGCAGCGTTCGGCCGGGGGAGAGCAGCGGCGGCCTGCATTCCGCGGGTGATGTCCTCCACGTCGGTCGGGTCGACGAGCGCACCGGCTGCCGCCGGGACGAACTCCGGCGGGGCGCCGACCCGGGTCGCCACGACCGACCGGCCCGCGGCCATGCCCTCCAGGAGCGCGAGCCCGAACGGCTCGATCAGGCTCGGCTGGCAGACGACGTGTGCGTGCGCGACCCGACTCGGGATCTCGTCGTGAGCGACGCGCCCGGTGACGGTCACGCCGGGGCGGGTCTCGACAGCGCCGCGTAGCGGTCCGTCACCGACAAACGTCAGCGTGCCCGAGCCGAGCCGCTCGAAGGCGTGCGCCAGGCGCACGACGTTCTTGCGCTCGATCAGCGATCCCACGCACAGGTACGCGGTCGGGCCGTCGGGTGCGGGCTCGACGCGGAACCGCTCCAGGTCGACGCCACAGTCGACGACCTCGACCTTGCCGCGGGCCTCCGGGACCTTCGTCTCGAGCTCGTGACGAAGGTAGTGGGAGATGGCAACGACGGCGGCGGCACGGCGCACCACGTAGCGCGTGGCGGCCCGAATGCCGGGGAAAGCTCCGATGTTCCTGACGTCGCGTCCGTGAGCGGTCACGACGAGCGGCGCGCGGGAGGCAAGCGCGGCCAGCAGCCCGGTCGGGACGAGGAAGTGCGCGTACACGACGTCCGGCCGAAAGCTGCGCGCGGCGCTCACTGCGTCGCGGCCTAGACGCAGGTAGCGCGCCTTGCCCCCGGCCCGGCTGTCCAGGACTGCCCGTTCGAGCTCGTGGCCGCGACCGGCGAGCTCCTCCTCGAGCGCCTGGACGAACACGCCGAGGTCGGGGTCGCCGGGCCCCGGGTACATCTGCGAGACGAGCAGGATCCGCACTACGCCCGCTGGGCGTCGTATGTCCCGAACTCCTCGCGCAGGACCTCGCAGATCTCCCCCACCGTGCATCGCAGGTGGAGCGCTTCCCGCATCGGCACGAGAAGATTTTCGTCCGTGCGCGCCACGCGCCGGACCTCCTCCAGCGCCTGCGCAGCGGCCTCCGCGCCGCGCTCGGCCCGGACTCGCGCCGTCCGCTCGAGCTGCCGGCGCTCCGCCTCCGGATCGAGCCGGTGGAGCTCGATCGGCTCTTGCTCGTGCTCTTGGTAGCGGTTGACGCCAACGATGACGCGCTCGCCCTCCTCGACCTCGCGCTGATAGCGGAACGCTGCGTCTTCGATTTCGCGCTGGACGAAGCCCTGCTCGATCGCCGCAGCCGCGCCGCCGATCTCGTCGACCCGCTCGATCAGCGCCCAAGCCGCCTCCTCGAGCTCCGTCGTCAGGGCCTCGATGAAGTAGGACCCGCCGAAGGGATCGGCCGTGTCCGTACCGCCTGCCTCGTGGGCGAGGATCTGCTGCGTCCTGAGCGCGATCTTGACCGACCGCTCCGTCGGGAGGGCCAGGGCCTCGTCGAAGCCGTTCGTGTGGATCGACTGCGCGCCGCCTGTCACCGCCGAGAGCGCCTGAACAGCGACGCGAATGATGTTGTTCTCCGGCTGCTGGGCCGTCAACGTCGAGCCGCCCGTCTGCGCGTGGAACCGCAGCGCCATCGCGCGCTCGTTCGTCGCGCCGAACCGCTCCTTCATGATCCGCGCCCACAGACGCCGCGCCGCGCGGAACTTCGCGATCTCCTGGAAAAAGTGGTTGTGGGCGTTGAAGAAGAACGAGAGCCGCTCACCGAGCTCGTCGGGCGAGAGCCCCGCGTCGACCGCGGCCTGGGCGTAGGCGATCCCGTTCGCGAGGGTGAACGCGAGCTCCTGCACCGCCGTCGAGCCGGCCTCGCGGATGTGGTACCCGGAGATCGAAATCGTGTTGAAGCGCGGCAGCCGTTCGTGACAGTACGCGAACAGGTCGGTCGTGATCCGCATGGTCGGCCGCGGCGGGTAGATGTAGTTGCCGCGCGCGCAGTACTCCTTGAGGACGTCGTTCTGGACCGTGCCCCGCAGGTCTCCTCCCGACACGCCCTGCTCCTCCGCGACGAGCTCATAGAGCAGGAGCAGCAGCGCGGCCGGCGCGTTGATCGTCATCGAGGTCGAGACCTCGTTCAGCGGGATGCCGTCGAAGAGCAACTCCATGTCGGCGATCGAGTCGATCGCGACGCCGGTCCGCCCCACCTCGCCGAGGGCGCGCGTGTCGTCGGAGTCGTAGCCGAGCTGCGTCGGCAGGTCGAAGGCGACCGAGAGTCCCGTCTGCCCGCGCTCGAGCAGATAGCGGAAACGCTGGTTCGTCTCCTCGGCGGAGGCGAACCCGGCGTACTGCCGGATCGTCCAAGGCCGACCGCGGTACATGTCCCTGTAGGGGCCGCGTGTGAACGGGTACTCGCCCGGGAGCTCGAGCTCGAGACCTTCGACGTCTTCCTCGGTGTAGACGGGCTTGATCTTGATCCCGGAGTCGGTCTCGCGACCTTCCTCGGCGGTTGCCATGGAGGAATCGTACGTCCGGCCGCACAATGAGCCTCCATGCGACGCGTCGCGCTGCTCGCAGCCCTCGCGGCAATGGTCGGCGCGGCTCCCGCGTGGGGGGCCGATGTCGTGTCGCTGTCGGCACAGCCTTCGGTGGTCGCCTACGACGAGCTCGTGCGGTTCTCGGGAGCCACGGTCCCACTTTCGGAGGTGTTCCTCGTGCAGCGCTCGCGGGTCGGTTGGACCGTGGTCGCGCAGACCCGCGCGGGGACCGACGGCGCGTTTATCTTCGAGCGGCGGGCCCGCACGCCCGGCGTCCACCAGGCGCGGACGCTCGCCGGACAGTCGGGCGAAGTCGCGACGCGCATCCGGCCTGCGCTCCGCGCACGCCTCAAGGGGTCGATCGTGACCGGGAGGATGCTTCCGGCAAGAGCCGGCTCGGTTCTCCTCCGGGTGCAGGGACGGACGCGGCGCCTGCGAGTCGGCTCGGCCGGCCGGTTCCGCGCCCGGCTCGGACAGCTCCGAGCCGGCCGGCATGCCATCAGAGTCTCGGTGCGCCCGGCACCCGGCTACGTCAGCGCCCTCCGCCGGTTCGCGCTCCGCGTGCGCCGCCCGGCTCTCCAGCTCGGCTCGCACGGCCCCGGCGTGCTCGCGCTGAAACGGCGCCTGGCCGACCTGGGGTACGCCCTGCCGTCCGTGGATTCCGGGTACGGGTTCAGAACCTTCGAGGCGGTGTTGGCTCTCCAGAAGGTGCACGGACTGCCGCGATCGGGCCAGGTCGACCGGCGGGTGTGGCGGGCGCTCGAGCGAGCCTCTCGCCCCCGGCCCCGAGTGCCGCGAGGCGACTACCTCGAGGTCAGCAAGTCCCGGCAGACGCTTTACGAAGTGCGCGACGGCGAGGTCGAGCGCGTGATCCACGTCTCGACCGGCGCAACGGGCAACACGCCGGTGGGCACGTGGCGCGTCTACCGCGAGGTCTTTGGCTGGGATTGGGTGCTGTACCACCCGATGTACTTTCTCCGCGGCTTCGCGATCCACGGCTATCCGTCAGTACCGGCGTGGCCGGCGAGTCACGGCTGCGTGCGCGTCCCGCTCTGGCTTGCGAGTGGGCTCCGCGAGCGCTGGGGCTACGGCTCGGTCGTGCGCGTGTATAGCTAGGCGGCATGCGCGTAACGGTCAGGCTCTTCGCCGGTCTGCGTGAGCGCGCCGGATGGGGCGAACGCGAGCTCGAGGCGGCGTCGGTCGGCGACGTGTGGCCGCAACTCGGGCTTGGCGAGGAACCGGCCGGCCTGCTCTATGCGGTCAATCAGGAGTACGCGGGCCGTTCAACTGCGCTCTCGGAGGGCGACGAGGTCGCGATCATCCCGCCCGTCTCCGGCGGCGCGTTCAGGTTGGTGGACCGCCCCCTCGCCCTGGCCGCTGTGGTCGCGGAGGTCGAGGACGAGGGCGCCGGCGCGATTGCGACCTTCCAGGGAACCGTGCGCCGGCAGTCGCGCGGCAGGAAGGTGATCGCGCTCGAGTACGAGGCCTACGCAGGCATGGCCGAGAAGGTCATGTCCGAGATCGCCGAGGCGGCGAAAGAGCGCCACGATCTGTGCGAGGTCGCGATTGCGCATAGGACCGGCCGCTGCGAGGTCGGCGAGGTCTCGGTCGTGATCGCAGTCTCCGCTGCGCACCGGCATCCCGCGTTGACGGCCTGCCGCGAGATCATCGACGAGCTGAAGGGACGCGTCCCGCTATGGAAGAAGGAGCTCTACGAGGGCGGAGAGGAGTGGATCGGCCGCGGCTCGTGATCGATTTCGGTGCGTCTACCGACCTGCGCGCTCGACGCCGAGGCGGCGGAGCGAGCGTTCGAGCTCAGGTACACCCGCTCGGATGCGCTGGAAGTCCTGACCCGAGAGCGAGAGAAGCTTCATCGGCGTGCGCGCGACGACCGTGGCCGACCGCTCTCCCGTCAGGAGGAGTGCGATCTCGCCGAACGTGTCGCCAGGGCCGAGAGTCTCCGTCGTCTCGTCCCCATCGGGCAGGGCATCGGCCTCTCCCTGCTCGATGAAGTAGATGGCGGTTCCGTAGTCGTCGAGCGTGATGACCTTGGCACCCGCCTCGACCTCGAACTCGCTCATCGCGGCCGCAAGCTCGTCGAGCTCCGCTTCAGGAAGATCAGCCAGGACCTGAACCGATGCGATTCGAGACCTCTCCACGGTCGTGGATCCTGCCACAGGGGCAGCGAGGCGAGGGCGGCAAGGAGTGGATCGGCCGGCGGCTCGTGACCGGACTGATGCGTGTACCGGACCCGCCGGCTGGTCTCAGCTAAGGCAGCATCCGCGACGTTCTTCGAGTTCGCCTCGTCGACCGTTCCTACGGCGTTGTCGGACGTATGCGACTGCCGAGCGTGGAAACGATGAGCGCGACCAGGCTGATGAGAGGTAACAGAACGTCTCGAACGGCGCCCGTGATACTCAACAGTGTCTGACACCCTGAGTCAGGGTGCCGGCGACGGCCGGGCACCCCTAACCCTGAGGCTGCGGGGTACCCCTTGGCCGCCGCTCGTGGCTAACGAATCAGAAGCACATGGAAACTCACGGCGGGACCGTCAATCGCGCTGGCGGTCGGATTGCAGAGTCGGAGCGAAACCAAATTCGTCTGCGAAAGCCAAGGCGCGTACATGAGGTTGCTCCAGACCGCGCTCACCGGATGCGCGATTACGAGGTCGCCATTTTGGGCTCTGTAAGCGTCGCACTGTCGGAGCCACAACTCTGAGCGGCGATCCTGCCCGGATCAAACGTGACAGTCGCAGAGACTGCTCCTGTGTCGGCCTTGCGTAGCCCAGCAGCTTGCGACGCGTCGATCACCTTCGCGGACGTCACTGCGTCGGCGGCGATCGATGGATTCGGGTAGTTCCCTGTGAGGTCGCCGCCAGCCGGACCGGTCGCGGGTCCCTGCGGGCCTGCCGGACCAGCGGAACCTGCGGGGCCGCGCGGGCCGCGCACCGACCCCAGGAAGTCAAGCGGTGTCAGCGACTTATTCTTGACGTCAAGCCCGGTGATCAAGCTGTTCTTGATCTGCTTTGCCCGTAATCAGCGCGATGTGGTCGCTACTGCCGTCCCGGTCAGCGCGACGAACAGCGCAAGCATCGCGACGATCATCGCCGGGGACTGACGCGCCACGCGTACGAGCAGCTTCTTCAACAATCTCATCTCTTCCCCGCAGCTAGATGACTTCCATCCAGGACGGAGGGCTGCGGTGGTTTCTTCCGTCCCGACATGGCTGGCGAGCCTATTGCGGCCGTCGGAGGTCCTCGGTTGCGAAGATGCCAGCATGCGGGCGGAACGCGAGTACGAGATGCCAGGCTGGTGCCGGAACCTGATCGAGGCCGGCGGGCTGCGGTCGGGCGAGGAAGTGCTGGTGTTCGTCGACGAGCCGCTCGTCGAGCAGGGCTCCCAGCTCGCGACCGCCGTCAAGGAGGCCGGCGGGCGGCCGACGTTCGAGCTCTGGGCGGGGGATCGCCCGATGACGCGCGCGCCCCAGCCGATCCTCGACGCGGCCGAGCGGGTGACGCTCTCGTTCTTCCTCTCGGAGGCTCCGCTTCCCGCGGAGGCGCGAGCCCGCTTCTCCGTCGGTGAAAAGCTGCGAGGCCACGGCGGGCGCGCGATCTATATGGGTTTCGTGACGCCCGAGCTGCTCGAAGGCGAGCTCTCCCAGCCCGCTGCCGACCTCGAGGAGCCGGCGCGACGCCTGCTGGCCGACCTCGAGGGGTCGAAGCGGATTCGCATTCGCGGGCGCGCAGGCACCGACCTGACACTCGACATCGAAGGGCGCAGCTGGCTGACGGACGCGCTCGGCCTCGAGGACCGCGGGTTCGCGAACTATCCGGGCGGCGAAGTCTTCGTCGCACCGCTGAGGCACGGCGCCGACGGCGTGCTCGTCGCCGATCTCACCGTCCCGTACACGGTCGACGGACTGGTCGACGAGCCCGTCACGCTGCGCTTCGAAGCTGGGCGTGTCGTCAAGATCTCGGGTGGACGGGCGGCGCAGCTGCTCCGCAAGCTCGTCTCGGACGCCGGTGAGGGCGCCGACGTCATCGCTGAGCTAGGCATCGGCCTGAACCCGACGGTGAAGCCGCGCGGCCACGTGATGCTCGACGAGAAGGCAGCGAACACCGCGCATGTCGCGATCGGGAAGAACACGGGCGCCTACGGCGGCGACAACGACGCGGCGATCCACGTCGACTGCATCTTCTCCAGGCCGGAGGTGGAGGCCGACGGGCGGCGCATCGACCTCCCCTCCACTCCGTAGCGCCTAGCCGGCCACGACCGCCGAGCCCGCCACCAGGCAGCGCGCTGCGCCGCCGACCGAGTACTGCTCGAGCATCAGGTTCGCTGTGACCACGCCGCCCGCCGCTGAGCGGTAGACGAGCGTCGCGATTGCGTCGTCGTCCGCGGCCCCGACGAAGTCGAAGCCATCGATCGTGTCGAGGTCGTCGTCCTCGTCGTAGGCGACCGTGTCCGAGGGAGTCGCGTTGGCGACGACCAGCGCCCGCGCCCGTGCGTTGTTCGCGGTCGTGCTCGCCTCGAGGGAGAGGTCGCCGCCGGCGCTACATGCGCCTCTGAGCACGAGGCCGCCCGCACTGACGAGCTCCGTCTCTGCGGTCCCGGCCGGGACGTCGAAGCCGATTCGGATCGCCGACGGGCCAGGCGGCCCCGGCGGCCCGGCCGGCCCCTGGGCGCCGGCTGCGCCCTGCGCTCCGGCAGGACCGGGCCGGCCCTGCGGCCCCGACAAACCCGGCAGCCCCGCGAACCCGCGAGGGCCTCGCCTCCCGCGCGGCCCGCGGATCACCTTCACCTTCGGTTTCTTCGGCTTCGCCTCTGGGCCGGTGCTCGCCGACGTGGCGCCCAGCCCGGCGGCAAGCGTCGTGAGCCCAGCGGCTGCGACCGCAATCCCGGCGACCAACCGACGTCCCATTCCTGCCTCCTTGCTCGTGAGCCGTGAATGGCTCCGGTTTAGCCGCGAAACATGCGAAGGGGCAGCCTCTGACGGGCTTTTTCACGCTTTTGGAGCAGGTTCGAGACAGATGCCCGCGGGTACCATGCGAAGGTGAGTCAGCTCAGCCCCGAAAAGGAGGCGGAGCTCCGGCCATACGAGCCTTACGACAGCGGCCCGGTCAGGCACGAGCCTCGCTTCCCCCTCCTTCGCAAGCTCGCGACGCCGTTCATCGCGCTCGGCCTGCTGCTCTGGAAGGCGAAGTTCATCTTCGTCGCGATCTTCAAGCTCAAGGTCTTCACGACGTCCGCGTCGATGCTGGTCTCCGTCGGGGCCTACGCGCTGTTTTGGGGCTGGAAGTTCGCACTCGGGTTCGTCCTGCTGCTGTTCGTGCACGAGCTCGGCCACTACCTGGAGGCCCGACGGCAGGGCCTGAACGTGAGCGCGCCGATGTTCATCCCCTTCCTGGGCGCGGCAATCCTGCTCAAGGAGAACCCGCTGAACGCCTGGCGGGAGGCACTAGTCGCCTTCGCCGGGCCGATCGTCGGCAGCCTCGGCTGCGCGGTGGTCTGGGTCGTCGGCGAGCAGCAGAACTCCGAGTTCCTGCTCGCTCTCGCGTTCACCGGGTTCCTCGTCAACCTCTTCAACCTGATCCCGGTCGTGCCGCTCGACGGCGGACGGATCGCCGCGGCGATCCACCCGGCCGTGTGGTTAATCGGCTTCGTGGGGCTGGTGGCGCTTCTCTTCGTGGCGCCGAACCCGCTGCTGATTCTCATCGTCCTCATCGTCGGATTCGAGCTCTACCGCCGCTGGCAGGAGCGCGGGATGCCGGGCCAGCGCGAGTACTACGAGATCAAGCGATGGCAGCGAGTCGCCGCCGCCGTCGGCTACTTCGTGCTCGCGGGACTGCTCGTGCTCGGGATGGATGCGAGCTTCGTCGACCGCGACTTCTAGAGAATCCATGGAAGACCGGCGGATCTTCGAGGCGCACGACGGCAACCTCCCGCGAAACGTCTTTCAGATCGCGGAGGAGTTCAGAACGGGGTTCGAGGCCGTGGACAGCATCGACAGGCCGGGGGTCTCGGTCTTCGGGTCCGCACGGGTCAGGCCCGACAGCGACGTCTATGAGCTCGCTCGCCTGATCGGACGGCTCTTCGCCCAGTCCGGCTTCGCCGTCGTGACCGGCGGCGGCCCCGGCGTGATGGAGGCGGCAAACCGAGGCGCGCAGGAGGCGGGCGGCTTGTCTGTCGGGTTCGGCATCGAGCTCCCGCACGAGCAATCTGCGAACCCGTACCTGGACATGAGCCTGACCTTCAGGCACTTCTACGCGCGGAAGACGATGCTCGTGAAGGCGGCCGAGGGGTTCGTGATGATGCCGGGCGGCTTCGGGACGCTGGACGAGATGTTTGAGGCGCTGACGCTGATCCAGACGGGCAAGGTCTTCAACTTCCCGGTCGTGCTGTTCGGGAGAGAGCACTGGAGCGGTCTCGTGGATTGGATCAACGAGCGGCTCCTCCCCCACGGGCTGATCTCGGGCGAGGACGAGGCGCTCTTGTTCGAGACCGACGACCCCGAGGAGGCCGTGAGGCTCGTCGTCGAGTGTTACGAAGAGCGGCGTGCGATGGAACCGCCCGCGGCGCGGCGCAAAGCGGACGCACAGTAGGCCGATGCGGCTGCGCGACCTGCCGTCCGTGGACGAGTTGGCGCGTGAGGTGGACGATCCGCTCGCAGTCGACGCAGCCCGGACGGTGCTCGAGGAAGCCCGCGAGGAGATCCGTGCCGGGTTCGAGCCCGGCGATCTCGTCGCCCGCGTGCGGGGTGTAGTCGGTTCGGCGCGGGCTCCGGAGCTCCGGCGGGTGCTGAACGCCACGGGCGTCCTCGTCCACACGAATCTCGGGCGGGCGCCGCTGAGCGAAGCGGCGCTGGAGCACGTCCGGGAGATCGGGCGCGGGTACTCAAACCTCGAGTACGACCTCGCGATCGGCGGGCGCGGGTCGCGGCAGGATCACGTCGCGGGGCTGCTGCGACGGCTGACGGGCGCGGAGGCCGCGCTGGTCGTGAACAACAACGCGGCGGCTGTCCTGCTGGCGCTCGCGGCCCTGGCCGAGGGACGGGAGGTCGTCGTTTCCCGCGGCGAGCTGATCGAGATCGGCGACGGATTCCGGATTCCCGAGGTGCTGGCGCGGTCCGGGGCGCGGCTGGTCGAGGTTGGGACGACGAACAGGACGCGGGCCGCGGACTACGAGCGGGCGATCCGGTCCGAGACGGCGGTGCTGCTGCGCGTTCATCTGTCGAACTTCCGGGTCGTGGGGTTCGTGGAGCGCCCTCGGCTCGACGACGTGGTCGCGGTCGGGCGGCGGCACGGCCTTCCGGTCGTCGAGGACGCGGGATCGGGCGTGATGGCCGAGGTTGCCGACGAGCCGTCCGTGCGGGAAAGCGTCGAGGCGGGGGCCGACCTCGTGTGCTTCTCAGGGGACAAGCTGCTCGGTGGGCCACAAGCGGGAGTGGTCGTGGGACGGGCGGAGCTCGTCGAGCGGCTGCGGCGGCATCCCCTCCAGCGGGCGTTGCGCGCAGACAAGCTGACGCTGGCGGCCTTGGAGGGGACGCTGGGCGTCTATCTGGAACCGGCTCGGGCTTTGCGCGAAGTCCCGGTGCTGCGGATGCTGGTGGAGCCGGAGTGGTCGGTTCGGGCACGGGCCGAGCGGCTGGCGTCGTTGGTCGACGCGAGCGTCGAGGCGACGGTTGCCCGGGTCGGCGGAGGTGCGCTTCCGCTGGCGGAGCTGAGGAGCTTTGCGTGCGCGGTCGAGGAGGAGCTCACGGAACCGCTGCGCGGCGGCGATCCGGCGGTCGTCGGGGTCCTACGCGACGGGGTGTTGCTGCTGGACTGCCGGACGCTCTCGGACGCCGAGGTCGACGAGGCAGCTCGCGCGGTGCTGGCGTGCCGCTCACGGTAGGGACAGCCGGGCACGTCGACCACGGCAAGACCTGGCTCGTCCGGGCGCTGACCGGCAAGGACACGGACCGGCTGCCCGAGGAGCAGCGCCGGGGCATCTCGGTCGATCTCGGGTACGCGCCGCTGGATCTTGGACATGGGCTACGGCTCTCGCTCGTCGACGTGCCAGGTCACGAGCGGTTCATCCGGAACATGGTCGCCGGCGCGACCGGGATCGACCTGTTCCTGCTCGTCGTGGATGCCGGCGAGGGCGTCCGGGAGCAGACACGAGAGCACGCCGAGATTCTGCGGTTGCTCGGAGTGAAGGCGGGCGTGGTTGCGGTGACCAAGGTCGATGCGGTCGAAGCTGGGCGGGCTGCTGCCGCAGAGGCGGAGGCCGGTGAGCTCGTGCCCGAGGCGGAGGTCGTTCGCGTGAGCGCAACGAGCGGCGAAGGGGTCTCGGAGCTTCGCGCGGCGCTCGCTCGTGCGGCCGGTCGTGCTCGGCCGGTCGCACGCGACCTCCCGACGCGGCTGTGGATCGACCGCGTCTTCTCCCTGGCAGGCGTCGGGACGGTCGTGACGGGGACGCTTTGGTCCGGCTCGATCGGCGTGGGAGACGAGTTGTGCGTTGAGCCCGGGAGGCTGGACGGCCGCGTTCGCTCGGTCGAGGTTCACGACGAGCGCGTGGACCGGGCCGAGGCCGGCCAGCGGGTGGCGGTCGGGCTGGTCGGAGTCGAGCGGAATGCGTTGCACCGAGGGCGGGCGCTGGTGGAGCCCGGCGAGTTTCCGGTTAGTTTTCGGCTCGACGTGCGCCTGGAGGGTGACGATCTTGCGCCGTCTTTGACCGTTCACATCGGAACGGCTGCAGTTTCGGCTCGAATTGTCCGCGACGGCAACTACGGTCAGCTGCGGCTGAGCGAGGCCTTGGTCGCGGCGCGCGGCGATCGGATTGTCCTTCGGACGCGAACGACGATCGGTGGCGGCATCGTCCTCGACCCCGCTCCGCCGCGCGGGCTCGACTCCGAGCGCCTGGCGCTCCTGGACGGAGGTGATGCGAAAGCGATCGTCAGACATCTCGCGCGCGAGCCGACGACGTCGGACGCTCTGCGGGCGCGAGGACTCCTCACGGCCGCCGAGCTCGAGTCGGGGCTCTCCAGCCTCGCGCAGGCGGACAACTTCTATTACCGGCCCGACTGGCTCGGGGCGCAGCGGGCGGCGGTGGCGCAGCGCCTGACCGAGCAGGCCGCGGCGACTCCTCTCGACCCGGGCGTCTCACTCGCCGAGCTGTTTCCCGGCAAGCCCTGGAGCGCTGCGATCGTCCGGCTCCTCGGCCTCGAGGTCCACGACGGGCGGGCGTACCTGCCGGGATCCGCCGGCGCTCTCGGTGACCGTGCGGCCGACGCGGAGCGGCTCGAGGCGGCGCTCCTCGATGCCGGTACGGCCGGCCTCCGGGTGGACGAGCCCGAGCTCGCCCGCTTTCTCGAGGCCCGCGGGCGGCTGGTTCGCCTCGCGGATGGTCATGCCGTGTCCCCGGCCGGCTACACGCAGGCGCGGGAGACTGCGGTCGCGGAATGCGAGCGAGCGGGCTCGATCGAGCTGGCCCGGTTCCGCGACCTGCTGGGCATCTCGCGCCGGCCGGCGCAGCTCCTCCTCGAGCGGCTGGATGTCGACGGCGTGACCAGGCGGGCCGGGGACGTCCGGGTGCTCAGGCGGGCGGCGCGCGAAGCGTGATGTCGAACGCGCGGCTCGTGGGCGCGATCCTCGGAGGCTAGGATCGCGGTCAGGGAGCGGCATGGGCCCGGTGGCCCAGCCGGTCTTCAAAACCGGTGCGGTCGTGCAGCCCACGGCTCGGTAGGTTCGACTCCTGCGCCGCTCCGTTGTCCCTGTTTGCAGGGGAAAGTCCCGCCGTAGCGGGGCTCTCCGTTGTCGGGTGGGGCGACGCGGCCGCTACTTCTGCCCGGATTTCTGCCCGAACAGGCGCTCCTCGAGCAGCTCGGCCTCCTCGCGGAACGTCTCGCCGGCCAGGTCGATGTAGCCTGCGTCGTCTTGAAGTCGGAGTGGCCGGCTCCCTGTCACACTCCGGCCGTGCCGCGACATGTCGTCACGGTGTACGGGAACTCCTAGTCCTCCCGACCATTCGGTCACCCCATTCGGACGATGAGACGCGTCAGGCGCAGCACTAGCGTGGCTCCTGACGATGGGAATCTTGCGAGGCAAACGAGATGACGGCGATACACGCCGGTTTCAGATGAAGCAGAAACTCGCGTCGATTGGCGACGACTTCTGGATCGAGGACGATCAGGGCAACCGGGCGTACCGCGTCGACGGGAAAGCAATGCGGATCCGCGACACCTTCGTGCTCGAAGATGCATCCGGTCGCGAGGTCGCGAAGATCCAGGAGCGAAAACTCAGTGTTCGCGACAAGGTCGCGATCGAGCGCGACGGCCAGACGGTCGCCACGGTCCGCAAGGCCCTCGTCGGCATACGAGACCGATTCAAAATCGAGGTCGAGGGCGGGCCTGAGCTGAAGGCGCACGGAAACATCGTGGATCACGAGTATGAGATCGAGCGAGACGGCGACACGGTGGCGCGAATCTCGAAAAAGTGGTTCCGGGTGCGCGAGACCTACGGCGTCGAGATCGGCACCGGTGAGGACGAAGCACTCGTCCTCGCGGCGGTGGTCGCTGTCGAGTCGCTGACGAGCTGAGCGAGGAGACCTTTTGATGACTGAGGTCCAGATGGATCCGAAAGTAGACGATCCAGCGCGTATCTACCGGGTCGTGGTTCCCGATCTGCGCGCTTTCGGGTTAGGTGGCGAGCCACTCACGCGAGAAGGGCCGGGCTGATCGCGTCTCACGCCGTGATGACGACCTTGCCGTGCGCGCGCCCGTCTCTGAGGTAGCGGATGGCCTCGGGGACCTCGCTCAACGGGAACGTCCTATCGACTACGGGCGTCACCTTGCCGGCTTCAAGAAGCTCGTGCAGCGCCTCCAGATCTTCCTTTGGCTGCGTCGCGATCCAGGTGACCAGCTTCTGACGCACAAACCGCGAGAGCACGAGCGCCCGCAGTGTGCGATCGACGCCACCGAGCCACCGGCCGCCTCCTTCTCCTCCGACGAGCACAAGCGTCCCCTCCGGGGCGAGGGCCCGCCGAAGGTGTGACAGCGAGCGGTTCCCCGCGATGTCGAGGATGACGTCGTAGCGGTTGCGATCGTCGGCGAAGTCCTCTCGCGTGTAGTCGATCACGCGGTCGGCGCCGATCGAGCGCACTAATTCGACCTTTGTCGTGCTGGACACGCCGGTCACTTCTCCGCCCAACGCCTTGGCCAGTTGGACGGCGAACGTCCCCACGCCTCCGCCCGCACCGATGATGAGGACTCGCTGACCGGGTCGAACTTTTCCCCGGTCGCGAACGGCCTGGAGCGCCGTGCAGCCCGAGACGGGCACGGCTGCGGCTTGCTCAAAGGTGAGGTTCGCCGGCTTGGGCGCGAGCTGGTCGGCTCGAGCGCATGCGTACTCGGCGAAGGAGCCGCGGCAGGTGCCGAACACCTCGTCACCAGGCTGGAACTGGATCACGTTCTCGCCGACCGCCTCGACGCGTCCCCCCACGTCAACGCCGCGGACGGGGTTCCGGGGAGCGCGGAGCCCGACGCCGGCGACCCGCACCAGGTACGGCAGCCCGGCCATCAGGTGCCAGACGCCCTGGTCCACGCCAGCCGCGTGCACGCGGACGAGCACGTCGCCATCGCCGACCACGGGCTTGTCGATCTCCCTGAGCTGCAGGACGTCGGGCGAGCCGTAGGTGTCTTGGACGATCGCCTTCATGGTGTCTCGTCGGTAGACGCCATCGATTATCTCGTTGCGCATCGCTCGTCGCGCCCAGGCCACGCGCCGGAACTCGAGTTGATGAAGCAGCTGTTGACGGTGCAAGCATCCCGACCGCGCCCTGAGCCCGCCAAGTCAAGCGCGCCGGGCACCGTGCCCCTACTCGAGCGGCTGAACTGAGTAGCCATCTGTGCCGGCGACGACGAGGGCGCCGGCGCCCTTCGCGAGCGGCGCCACGATTTCGCCGGTGAGACCGAGGACCGCGGCCTCGTTCGTCGGGCTGTGGCCGACGACGAGAGCGCGGCCGCCGTCCGAGACGACGGTCAGGAACACGACGCGCGCCTGCTCGCGCCAAGCCCGCTCCTCGCCTTTCGCCTCGTTGACGAGGTCGACGAACGCGCGCTCCACCCGCGCGACCTCGACGGGCGAGAGGATCGTCCAACGCCGCCGCGGTTCCCGTGGCCGTTCGACGGCCGAGACGGGGTTGGAACGGACGAGCCCGCGCCCCTCGGCCGCCTTGAGCAGCGAGTGGAGCAGGTTCAGGTGCCTGTTGAGCGTGCGGGGTGCCAGTCCCTCAGCTCGCTTCTTCGTCAGGTACCGGTCGAGTTGCGCGACGTCGACTGCGGGGAGCTGCAATTGACCCAGCTCGGGGATCAGGTGCCCCTCGATGATCGAGCGGTAGCCCTCCGTCGTCGATCGCTTGAGGTCCTTCGTGTCGGGGTAGGTGGCGAGCCACTCGCGGGCGAACACCTCGAACGTCGTCGGCTCGAGCTTGCGGCGGCCTTCCTTCCGCACCTGGACGCGCCGCTCCTCGAGTGTCTCCTCCGCCCGCTTCTCCGTCCAGCCCTCGAGCTCAGAGCCGAGCGTCTCCGAGACGCGCGCCCGGGTGCCTCAGGTTCACTCGCTTAGGCTTCTTCATTCGCTCGGGTGATGACTCAGCCCGGCCCGCTCGCCGCGGGCGGAGGTCAGACGCCTCGCGCGCGCGCTTTTACCGTGTGCGGGGGGTGTTCGGGGTTGTTCGGGAATGTCACCCGAAGGACCGGCTGGGCCCTCCTTGCGATGGTGCTCCCGGGCGACCGGGCCGAGGGGCCAGCTCTATCCGGTCAGGTCGGTGGCGCGGGAGTAAGGCCGTGACGACGCATGACCTCGCCAAGCTTTTCGATGTCCGGCGGGCCCCCGCCGGCGAGCACGTCGGCGACATCCTTGAAATAGCGCGAGCCCATCAGACCTGGACTGATGATGGCAAGGAAGCGGGCGTCAACATCGCCGCTGTTACTGAATCCATGGATCACGCGGCGAGGTATGAAGAGCGCCTCGCCACGTTTCAGGTCGGTGCGCCCCCCGCCGACGGTAAACGTAGTCACGCCGTCCAGCCCGAAAACGGTTTCGTCGAACTCGTCGTGGCTGTGCGGCGCGGGCATGCGCGCATTCGCTGGAACCTCGCTCTCGAACACGCTGACACTTCCTCCGGACTCGTCCGCGTCGACGTGAAAACGGACGGCGAGAGCCCCGACCTGGATCGCCTCGGCAGCGGTGTTAGGCATGGAGTGATGATCCCCTCGTTGACGG
>DATFOC010000006.1:0-25453 GCA_035265935.1 Gaiellaceae bacterium | reverse complement strand
AGGAT
Organism: Gaiellaceae bacterium; assembly: GCA_035265935.1. GTDB lineage: Bacteria > Actinomycetota > Thermoleophilia > Gaiellales > Gaiellaceae > JACDAN01. The sequence goes on along the minus strand of DATFOC010000006.1, from coordinate 25,448 downwards.
CGCGACGAGCGAGAGGGCCATCAGCCGGTAGCCGAAGATCGGCTTGCGCGACATCGACGAGATCACCTCCGAGGCGATCCCGAAACCGGGCAGCATCATGATGTAGACGGCCGGGTGCGAGTAGAACCAGAAGATGTGCTGGTACCCGAGCGGGTAGCCGCCGTTGACCACGTCGAAGAAGTTCGTGTGCATGACGCGGTCGAACATCACGAAGAACTGCGAGCCGGCAATGAACGGCGTCGCGATTACGACGAGCAGTGAGGTCGTAAAGTTCGCCCAGACGAGGAGCGGCATGCGCCAGAACGTCATGCCCGGCGCACGCATCGTGATGATCGTGACCAGGAAGTTGAGCGCGGTCATGATCGACGACGCCCCGGCCCACTGGACCGCCATCGAGAAGAAGACGTTTCCGAAGGGCTGGTCGACCGAGAGCGGCGCGTAGTTCGTCCAGCCGGCGCCGAAGCCAGGGAAGAAGAAGCTCGTCAGCATCATGATCCCGGCGATCGGCAGCAGCCAGTACGACAGGGCGTTCAGGCGCGGGAACGCCATGTCGGGCGCGCCGATCATGATCGGCAGCACGTAGTTCGCCAGCCCGGCGAAGGCCGGGATCACGAACAGGAAGATCATCAGCGCGGCGTGCGCCGTGAAGAGCTCGTTGTAGGTCTGCGAGTCGACGAAGTCCGACTCGGGCCGCGCGAGCTCCGCGCGCACGAGCATCGCCAGCATCCCGCCGGCGAGGAAGAAGAAGACCGTGGTGACGACGTACTGGACGCCGATGACCTTGTGGTCGGTGTTGATCCGGAAGTAGTCGGTCCAGCGCTTGGCGCCGTGACCGGAGTGGTCCTCGGGCTGCGTCGGAAATCCGAACGCCCAGCGCAGCCAGTAGTCGAAGGCCCCGAGGCCGGCGAGGAAGCCGATTGGCGCCGCAGTGAGGAACGCCGCCGTGATGATCGGCTCCCAGTCGATGATCGGACGCCACCCGGCGGAGGCCCGGATGCCGACGACGAGCCCTACGCCGAGCGCGCCGAAGAGCGCCGTCATCCAGATCGCGCGAAGCCACCCCGGCGCAAGCAGCCGCCAAAGGCCGGTTCGCCGGCGCGGCGGCGGCGCGTGCACGTCGTGCTCTTCGGTGTGGTCCTGCACCGCCGTCAACTCATGCCCCCTGGAGTGGTGCGCGACGATACCCACCGTTCAAAGTCAGCCGCGGAGGTGACGATCGCCCTGGTGCGCATCAGCGCGTGGCCGAGGCCGCAGAGCTCCGTGCAGATCAGGCGGTAGCTGCCGGTCTCGGTCGGCGTGATCGTGATCTCGGTCGTGATGCCCGGCACCGCGTCCTGCTTCTGGCGGAACTCGGGCACCCAGAACGAGTGGATCACGTCCCGGGACGAGAGGTACAGACGCGTCGAGCGGTCCACCGGGAGGCGGAGGTTCGGCGACGCCTTGCAGCCGTCCACGATCCGTCCAGCGTCACGCTCGACGCAAGCCATCTCGTCCTCTCCCGGCACCTTCCCAGAAGGCGGGTAGAGGAACGTCCAGGCGAACTGCTGGCCCCAGACCTCGACACGGAGCGCGTTGTCGGGCACGCGGTCGTTCTGGGCGAGCGCGACGGAGCTGACGATGATCATCGCGATCACTAGGACGAGCGGGATCGCCGTCCAGGCGATCTCGATCCCTGTGTGACCGTGGATCGGCGGACCGTCGGAGTCGTCGTCCGGCCGCGCCCGGAACTTGAACAGCGAATAGACGCTGATCGCCGCGACGACGGCGAAGATCGCGATGCAGATCGCGGTCACGAACCAGAAGACGAAGTCGATCCGCTCCGCCTCTTTCGACGACTGGTCCGGGAGCCAAGGGATGAAGATCGCGACCGCCGTCGCAAGCGCGGCGAACACGAGTGAAACCAGGAGAACCTTGATCAGGGACCCTGCGCGCACCGCCTGCGAGCCTACCGAGTTAGCCGCGCGGCTGAAGCGGGTACACAGGCGGTGGTTGCGCAGGGCGTCCGCTCGACGCAACCGCGAAAGGAGGCTTTGAATGGGACTCGGAGTAAGCCTGTTGCTGATCGCCGTCGGGGCGATTCTCATCTGGGGTCTGCAGAGCGACGTTGCAGGCATCAGCGAGGACGCCATCGGCGTCATCCTGATCGTCATCGGCGCGCTGGGGCTGATTCTCTCGATGATGTTCTGGTCCAGCTGGGGCGGCGTGGGAGGCCGTCGCCGGTCGACCCACGTCGAAGAGGGCCCGCCCCCAGCCTGAGGGAGAACGGCAGCGCGGGCGGCCGGTCCGTCCGCGCCTGCCTTCACTCGCCTTGGAGCCGGCCGACCAGAGGATCGCGGAGCTCGAAGAGAGTCTCGCCGAGCTGGAGAAGCTCGACGAGCTCAAGACGCGGTTCGTCACGCTCGCGTCCCATGAGCTGCGAACTCCGATCTCGGTCGTCCACGGCATCGCGACGACACTCCACCTCCGCGGAAACGAGCTCGCCGCAGAGCAGCTCACCGAGCTTCGCAAGACGCTCTACGAGCACAGTTGTCGGCTCGCGGAGCTGACGGATCAACTGCTCGATCTTTCCCGGCTCGACGCGCAGGCATTCGCGTTGATGCCGGAGCGATTCCGCCCGCGTGAGCGCATCGAGGACCTGCTGGCCCGCATCGCACCCGAGCGGGTCGACGATGTCGAGGTCGGCGTGGAGCCCGCACTCGAGGTCGTCGCCGACCCGCACGCCTTCGAGCGAGTGATCGGGAATCTCTTGACGAACGCTCTGCGGTACGGCGAGCCGCCGATCGAGGTGCGCACACGCTGGACCGAGGTCATGGACCTGATCGTCGTCGACCATGGCCCGGGCGTGCCCGACGAGTTCGTCCCCCTGCTCTTCGAGCGGTTCTCACAAGGTGAGGGGGCGAGGCCGAGACGACAGGGCGCCGGCCTCGGCCTGGCGATCGCGAAGTCCTACGCGAACGCGCTCGGCGGCGACGTTCGCTACGAGGCGGCCGAGCCGTCCGGCGCCTGCTTCCACTTCGAGCTGCCGCGCGAGCTCGCGGCATGAAGCCAACAGGCACGGCGGCAAAGCCGCAATTCCCTCGATCGCGCCTTAAAGCCCAGTCAGCGGGTCGACGGCGGCACCACGGACCCGCACCTCGAAGTGCAGGTGCGGCCCGGTCGCGTTCCCGCTCGACCCGATCCGGCCGATGCGTTGATCCGACTGGACGTACTGACCGACACGGACCCCGACCCGTGAGAGGTGCGCGTACATCGTCCGCGTGCCGCCTCCGTGCGCGATCGTCACGAGTCTGCCCCAGCCGCCCACGCTGAAGCCGGCGAACGTGACGCGGCCGGAGGCGGCAGCGCCGACGGGCGTCCCGTTCGTGCCCGGGTAGTCGAGCCCCGTGTGAAAGCGGTTGCCGCGAGGGCCGAAGACGTCGGAGTAGGCGGCCGCAACGGGAGATGCCAGAGAGATGGGAGAACTCGGCGGCGCAGCTCTGAGGGCCGCGACCACGCCCGGCCCGGCGACGCCGTCGGCTTGCAAACCGGCCCAGCGCTGGAACTTGCGTAGCGCCTTACCGGTGGAGGCGCCGAAGTGCCCGTCGAGCCTGCCGGAAGGGAATCCATGCGAGGCCAGCGCGAACTGCAGCGCCGCGACGTCCCAGCCGCGCGAGCCCGGAGCCAGGATCCGTCCGCCGAGACGAGGCTTCCTCCCGAACCGCCCGAGAGCCTGCTTCGTGCGCAGGCCGGGCACTCCGTCAACGGGCAGGCGAGCGCGGCGCTGAAGCAGGCGCACGCCCGAGACCGTTCCCGGGCCGAGCACGCCGTCGACGGTGCCGCCGTAGAACCCACGCTGCCGCAATCCGACCTGGAGGGCTGCGATTTCGGGATCACCGACTGCCCACGCGGCGGGCGTGAGCAGGAGCGATACGAAGAGTGTCGCGGCCGTAGTTCTCTTCATCCACATGCACCTCCCTCGAAAGAGGGGTCTGTGCCTGTATCGGCCGCTAAAGAGAGCTCTTTAGCGTCGGCGTTTGTCGGCCCCTTCGAACCTGCGTGCTACGTCCGCCCAGTTTACGACGTTCCACCAAATTTCCAGGTATTCCGGGCGCCTGTTCTGATACTTGAGGTAGTAGGCGTGCTCCCAGACGTCGATGCCGAGGAGCGGCTCGTCGCTCTGCATGAGCGGGCTGTCCTGGTTGGGAGTGGAGTACACGGCGAGGCCGGTCCCGTCGTGTACGAGCCAGGTCCAGCCGCTGCCGAAGCGCTTGACGCCGCCGTCGTTGACCAGCGCCTTCAACTCGTCGACGGAGCCGAACGTGTCGTCGATCGCGGCCTTGAGGTCGCCCTCGGGCTCGCCGCCGCCCTCGGGGCTCATGATCTCCCAGAACAGCGTGTGGTTCGCATGCCCGCCGGCGTTGTTGCGGACGGTGGTTCGGATCTCCTCAGGCATCGCGTCGAGCTCTGCGAGCGCGGACTCGACGGAGTTGTCCTCCCACTCGGTGCCCGCCAGCGCCTTGTTCGCGTTGTCGACGTAGGCCTGGTGATGCTTGTCGTGGTGGAGCCGCATCGTCTGCTCGTCGATGTGCGGCTCGAGCGCCGCGTAGTCATACGGCAACGGGGGAAGCTCGAAGGGCATGACTCTCCTCTCTTCGCTGTTCAGGAGAGCCTAAATGCGGTGGCTATACTCGCCTGCCGACGGGCCGTTAGCTCAGTTGGTAGAGCAGGGGACTCTTAATCCCAAGGTCGAAGGTTCGAATCCTTCACGGCCCACCTCTTCCGCTTACTTCCGGCTAACAGGGGCGGCCTACCCTTGGAGCGTGAAGGCCCTGAAGATCTTCCCTTTGGTGGCGCTTGCGCTGCTCCCGGCCGCTGCGTACTCACCGGCCGGCGAGGCGCGGACCGGCGCCGACTGCTCGGTTCGCGAGACGGGCCTGAGGCCGCTCACCGACATGAACAAGATGCGCCACCGGGGCCACCTCGGCGGCCTGTACCCGGCCGGCGCGAACAAGCCTCCGCGGGCCTACCTGCTGCGCGGGCTCAACGCGGCTCGCCGCGTGCGGCCGATCCGCGGGCGGATCGGCGTCGTGGGCGTCGGGATGTCGAATGCGATGACCGAGTTCTCGGCCTTCGCGAAGGCCGCAGCCCAGGATCCGTTGACGAGCCGGAGCCTGACCTTCGTCGAGGGTCCAGGCGGCGGCTGGGACGCGACCCAGATCTCGAAGGCGAAGGCCGTCTACTGGCCGAACCTCGACGCCCGCATTCGGCGCGCGCGGCTCAAGCCCGGCCAGGTCCAGGTCGTCTGGCTGAAGCAGGCGATCTCAGGCGAAGACCGCCCGTTTCCGCAGGACGCCCGGGCACTCCAGACGCATCTCCGCGCCATCGTCCGACTCCTGTCCAACCGCTTTCCGAACCTGAGCCTGATCTACGTCTCGAGCCGGACGTACGGCGGCTATGCAGTGACCCACCTGAACCCGGAGCCCTTCGCCTACGAGACCGGCTTCGCCGCGAAGTGGCTCGTGCAGGACGGGATCCAGGGGCGGCTCGGCCGCATCTGGGTCGGGTGGGGCCCGTACCTCTGGACGGACGGGCTGGCCGGGCGGCGCGATGGCCTGACGTGGGCGTGCGAGGACGTCCTGGAGGACGGGATGCACCCTTCGCCGAGCGGCGTCCGCAAGGTGTCCCGCCTGCTGTCGGAGTTCTTCGAGACGGATCCGACGGCGAAGACCTGGTTCGCACCAGCTGGCTGAGTCCTAGGCTTGCGGGCCGTGAGGGTCCTCTCCGTCGTCGGGAACAGGCCGCAGTTCATCAAGTCCGGGCCACTGTCGGTCGCGCTCCGCGGGCGCGGAATCAGGGAGGTCGTCGTCCATACCGGGCAGCACTACGACCGTGAGCTCTCGGACGTCTTCTTCGAGGAGCTGGAGTTGCCGCCGCCCGCCTACTCGCTCGACCTCCAGACCGCGGACGTCGAGCGCCTGAAGCCCGCAATCGCCGGAGCTGTCGACGCCGAGCGGCCCGACTGGGTGCTCGTTTACGGCGACACGAACTCGACCCTTGCCGGCGCGAGAGCGGCCGGTCGGAAGCCGGTCGCGCACGTAGAGGCCGGCCTTCGCAGTGGCGACCTCACGATGCCCGAGGAGCACAATCGCATCGAAGTCGACCGCATCTCGTCACTCCTCTTCACACCGGACGAGCGCTCGAGAGACGTCCTCGAAGGGGAGGGGGTTCAGGGCCGAATCGACGTGGTCGGAGACGTCATGGCCGACGCGAACATGCGTCTCGCACCCCTTGCCCGCGAGCGCTCGCGGATCCTGGAGGAGCTCGGTGTCGAGGCGGGCGACTACGCAGTCGCCACGGTGCATCGCGAGGCAAACGTCCAGCCCGACCGCCTCGCGCGGATTCTCGAAGGCCTGTCTCGGCTGGCCGAGCGGGTCGTCTTCCCGGCGCACCCGAGAACCCGAGCCGCCGTCGCTAGTAACAGACTGTTACTTGGAACGAATGTGGCGCTGGTCGATCCACTGGGGTACATGGACTTTGCGGCACTGGCCTCCCAGGCCACGGTGATCCTCACCGACTCGGGCGGGCTCCAGAAGGAGGCGTACTGGTACGGCGTGCCGTGCGTGACGCTCCGGCCGTCGACCGAATGGAAGGACACCGTGGAACTGGGCGCGAACGTCCTGGTTGACGACGACCCCGAGGCGATCGCGAAGGCGGCGGCAAACGCCCACATGCCCCTCAACCATCCAGAGTTGTACGGCGACGGCCAGGCCGCGGACCGAATCGCAGACGTTCTGATTAGCCTGTGACGCATGCTTGAAGAGAGAACAGAACCGCTCGCAGCCCAGTCCCAGGACGCCAAGACCTGGGATGCCGCCGTCGTCGGTGCGGGCTATGTCGGCGTCCCGCTCGCGCACACCTTCGCGAAGGCCGGTCGCTCGGTCCTGCTGATCGACGTCTCGCCCGAGGTCGTCGAGGGCATCAACCGCGGCGAGAGCCACATCATCGACGTGCCATCCGAGGAGCTCGCGCCACTCGTGCGCGACGGCCAGATCCGGGCGACGACGGACTACAACGAGATCCGGCGCGCCGACGCGATCCTGATCGCCCTCCCGACGCCTCTCTCGAAGCAGCGCGAGCCGGACCTCTCGATCGTGATCAGCGCCGCGGAGCAGATCAGCGTGCGGCTGCGGAACGGCCACCTCGTCGTCCTCGAGTCCACGACGTACCCGCGGACGACCCGCGAGGTGATCCAGCCGATCCTCGAGAGCACCGGCCTCAAGGCCGGTTGCGAGTTCCACCTCGCGTTCTCGCCCGAGCGCGTCGACCCGGGCAACGGCACCTGGACGACCAAGAACGTGCCGAAGGTCGTCGGCGGGATCACCCCGGAGTGCACCGAGCGCGCCGCCCAGCTCTACGAGGGAGCCGTTGACACCGTCCACCGCGTCTCGACTCCGGAGGCGGCCGAGCTGACGAAGCTCCTGGAGAACATCTACCGCTCCGTCAACATCGCGCTCGTCAACGAGCTCGCGCAGCTCTGCGAACGGATGGAGATCGACGTCTGGGAGGTGATCGAGGCCGCTGCCACGAAGCCGTTCGGCTTCATGAGCTTCCAGCCGGGACCGGGCCTCGGCGGGCACTGCATCCCGGTCGACCCCTTCTACCTGACGTGGAAGGCGCGCGAGTACGACTTCTCGACCGAGTTCATCGAGCTGGCCGGAAAGGTCAACGAGAACATGCCGTACTACTGCCGGTCGCTCGTCTCGCAGGCGCTCAACCACGGCCGGCAGCGGTCGCTCAGCGGTGCGAGGGTGCTGGTGCTCGGCGTCTCCTACAAGTCGGACATCGGGGACACGCGCGAGTCGCCCGCCCTCAAGCTGATCGAGCTGCTCCGCGCCGCCGGAGCCGAGGTCTCGTACCACGACCCGCACGTGCCCGAGCTCCCTGAGGTCGGCCTGGGCTCAGCACCGCTCGAGCCCTCGGATCACGACTGCGTCGTCATCGTCACCGCGCACTCGGGGATCGACTACGACGACGTCGTCGAGCGCTCTCACGTGGTCGTCGACCTCCGCAACGCCACCGGCCGGAACGGGAAGTCGAGCGAGAAGGTCTGGAAGCTCTGATGCGGGTCGGCCTCGCCGGCCTCGGCTACTGGGGGCCGAACCTCGCCCGCAACTTCGACGACCTCGCCGAGCTGACCTGGCTCTGCGACCTCTCCGCCGACCTGCTCGACCAGTTCGGGGCCCGCTACCCGGGCGCCCGCACGACGAGCCGGTTCGAGGATCTGCTCGAGGACGACTCCCTCCAGGCCGTCGTCATCGCCACGCCGGTGACGACGCACTACGACCTCGGGCGGCGGGCGCTCGAGGCCGGCAAGCACGTCTTCGTCGAGAAGCCTCCGGCGGTCTCCGCCTCGGAGGCGGACGAGCTCGTGGCCCTTGCCGAGGAGCGCAACCTCGTCCTCCTCCCGGGTCACCTCCTGCTCTACCACCCCGCGGTCGCGAAGCTGAAGGAGCTGATCGAGTCCGGTGAGCTCGGGGACGTCCTCTACCTCTACGGGAACCGTCAGAACCTCGGACAGATCCGCAAGGACGAGAACGCGCTCTGGTCGCTCGGTGTCCACGACCTCTCTGTGATCCTCCACCTGATCGGAGAGGAGCCTTCCGAGGTCTGGGCCCGCGGCGAGTCGTACCACAACGAAGGCGTTGAGGACATCGTGTTTTGCTATCTCCGCTTCCCGTCCGGCGTCGTGGCCCACATGCATCTCTCGTGGCTCGATCCACACAAGAAACGCGAGATGACCGTGGTCGGAAAGAACAAGATGGCGGTCTTCGACGATATGGACCTCGAGCGCAAGATCACGGTGTACGACAAGGGCACGGAGCAGCGGGCCGAGAGCTACGGGGAGTGGCGCACGCGCACGGGCGACATCTACATCCCGAAGATCCCGAACGACGAGCCGCTGCGGCTCGAGTGCCGGCACTTCCTAACGCTCGTCGCGGGGGACGGCGACCCGATGGTCGCCGCGCGGGACGGTGCCGCCGTCGTCCGGGTGCTCGAACAGCTCCAGCACTCTCTCGAACGCGCCCCGGCTTGAGCAGCTACACGGCCGGCCAGAACGTCGTCGTCTACCCGGGCACGGTGATCGGGGACGGCTGCCGGATCGGCGACAACGTCGTCCTCGGGAAACAGCCGTCGCTCTCGCAACGCTCGACGGCGAAGCGCGAGGATCTGCCGCCGCTCGAGCTCGGCGAGGGGACGATCGTCTCGACCGGCGCCGTGGTCTTCGCGGGGACGCGGGTCGGCGCGCGGTCGGTCATCGGCGACCAGAGCTGCGTCCGCGAGCGCTGCGAGCTTGGCGAGGACGTGGTCGTGGGCCGCGGCTCGCTCGTCGAGAACGACACGACGATCGGCCCGCGGACGAAGATCCAGGCGAACGCATACGTGACTGCCTACTCGACGCTGGAGGAGGACGTCTTCATCGCCCCGTGCGTCGCGACGACGAACGACAACTTCATGGGGCGGACGGAGAAGCGGCACGAGCTGCGCAAGGGCCCGACGATCCGTCGAGGCGCCCGCGTCGGCGGCGCCGCAGTGCTCCTCCCGGGAATCGAGGTCGGGGAGGAGGCGTTCGTCGGCGCGGGCGCCGTCGTCACGAAGGACGTCCCCGCGAGAGCCGTCGTCGTCGGAAACCCGGCGCGGCAGATTCGCGACGTGCCGGAGGACGAGCTGCTGGATGCCTAGCGGCGGACGGTACGCAGGGTGTAGGCCGTCGCGCCCGGCTCCGTGATCGAGACCTGGAGGTAGTAGATCCCGGCTCGACGGACGCGGCTCTGCAGGCCGAAGCGCACGACCTTCACCCGGCCCACGTTGACCGACTGCGCAGCGACGTTGGCCAGCGAGCGCCGTTCGTTCACGCTCCGCGTTCCCGGCTTCCAGAGCACGAGGCTCACGTTGGCGCTGGCTCGGCTCAGGGTCGCCACGAGCCGGCCGCCGCGGCGTAGTCGCACTGCGTAGACGTCGTTCTGGTCGTCCCAGAAATCGAGTGAGGCGCTGCGGTTGACCGTGGGCTTCCGCACGCGGAACGATCGGGCTCCTGCGTCGTCGTTCGGCTCGGTGCGGTCGAGGGGCGCCAGACGACCCGGGTAGTCGACGGCCGCTGCGACGTTCAATCGGCCCCAGCCGCTGACCGCGTCACGGCCGTCCGCGCAGCGCCGGCAGCCGGTCGCCGAAGTCATGTCCGTCGCCGTGCGCTGGAGGAGCGCCGTGACCTGCTCCCTCCGCGCATTCGGCCACGCTCCGCGGACGAGCACCGCCCCGGCGGACGCGACCGCTGCCGCGAACGACGTCCCCTGCGGTCGCAGGTATTCCTGCGGGCCGCAGTCGGAGTACCCCTGGTCGGCGCAGAGCGGCCTTCGCGCGGTGATCGCGCGCGGCAGCGTCGAGAACAGCTCGTCGCCCGGCGCGGCGACGTCGTTGTAAACCGGATCGCGGTTCGAGAAGCTCGGCACGGCGCCGTCACGCGAGAACGCGCTCACGCCGAGGACGTGCGGCAGCGCCGCCGGGTAGCTCGCGTAGCGCCACGGCTGCTCCGGGGCGTTGTCGCCGTTCCCGACCGCCGCGACGACGATCACACCACTGCGGATCGCGTACTCGACCGCGTTGGCCTCGAGCGGGGAGAAGCTGTCCCTGCTCTGGTCTGCCGGGTCACGAACGCCCCCGAGGCTGAGGTTGATGACCGCGGCACCTTCGTCGACCGCCCAACGGATCGCACGCGCCTCCGCCTCGAGCGGGACGACGCCGTCCGGGCGAACGACCTTCGCGACGAGCAGCTGGGCGGGGAACGCCATTCCGGAGATCCCTTCACCGTTGTTCAGCGACGCCGCGATCAGGCCGGCGATGAACGTCCCGTGCCCGTGCCGGTCGCGCCGCGCCGAGCCGCCGACGAAGCTCTTTGCATTGGCGATCCGGCCGGCGAACTCCGGGTGCCCAGCGTCGATGCCCGAGTCGATCACGGCGACGCGCATCGAGGGAAGCGTGGGGCGCTGGAGCCAGGCGTCGAATGCCTGCACGGCACCGAGGTGCCACTGGCGGGTCGCCATCGGGTCCGTCGGCAGGAAGGAGAGCGCCCGCCCCCTGGCGCCGAGCCGCTCGACGTAGGCGACGCCCGGAAGACGCGCGACGCCTCTGGCGCCGGTCGCATCGAGCGCGAGCGCGAAGGGAGCGAGCGGCGCGACCCTGCCGCCGGTGCGCTCTTCGACGGCCTGGGCCACCGCTGCTCGGTCGGCGCCGGGCGCGAGCCCTACGGCGTACCGGGCCGCATCCGCGGCTCCCGGCAGCACCAGCGCGAGCACGGCGACTGTGAAGAGGCGTCTCATCCCGTCACGACCAGAGTCTGACTCGTTCCGGCGACGAAGCCGCGGCCCGGCCGCGCGATACGCGCGCGATACCGTCCCGGCGGGACGTTGATCGCGGCGCTGAACGTGCCGTCTTCGGCGACGGTCGCCTGGCCGACCCTGCCCCAGGCTGTTCCGGATTGCCGCTCGATCTCGACCGCGGCCCCGATGATCGCGGGCCTCATGGTGCCGCGAAGCTCCAGCGCGTCCATGACCGGGAGCAGCCGAACCTGGGGCGCCACGCCCAGTCGGATTGCGCCCGTTCGGGCTGCGCCGAGGCTGAGGCGGTACTGCGCCGTCGCCGTCGGGCGCACGGCGACCGAGAAGCTGCCGTCCCCCGCGGGCTTCGGCGTGGCGACCGCGCGCCAGCCCGTTGGGCCCAGATATTCCATGCGAAAGCCGTCGACAGCGCGCGCGGTGCCCGTCAGCTTCGTCGTGCCTCCGAACACGTGCGGCTTCGTGGGCTGTGGCAGCGCGAGCGCGCCGACGCGGAACCAGGTGGAGCGGAGACCGAGGGCCCGACGCACGTCACCGGCCTTGGCCGAGGCTTCGCCGCCGGTTCCGATCCCGACGACGGTGTCTGCCCGGGCCGACGCGTTCGTCGTCGTCCGGACGTCGAGCAGGCGGCCGGGCGCCTTGAGGAGGCGCTGCAGGCGACCGGCCGGCATGACCACGGGGCCCCAAATGTGGTGCGGCGAGATCGAGTCGTACGGATCGGGGACACCGGTCAGGTACGGCGTCCGCTTGGATCCCACCCAGACGTCCTCGACGGAGGCCGTCCGACCACCAGAGGTCGAGTGGAAGTACGCAATCACGAGGCGGCTGCCGTACATGAGCACCTCGTCGGCGGTTTCGTCGACGGCGGCATTGGTGGACTCCTCCTCCTCGTCCACCCCGCGATAGACCTGGCTGCGAACGTCGGGGAAGAGGTCGAACGCGCCGCCGGTCTTCCGAGTGGCCAGCGCGTACGAGCGCGCCGCCACGGCCTGGGCCTTCAGGACCTCCGGCGCCCAGTCGTCCGGAACCTCTGCCGGGACGACGCCGTAGAGGTACTGCTCGAGCCCGACCACGTTGATCGCCCGCAGACGCTGGCCGACCTTGTCGACCTGGATCGTTCCTCGGTAGCGGCGGCCGAGCTGTAGCGGCTCGTCGCCGGGGAGGAACACGAGCGGCGCCGTGAGCGCGGCGCGCTTCTTCGCGCCCTTGACCTTGACCTTCAGGCCCGGGCCGACCACCTGCTTCCCCGCGACGGTCCGCGTGCGGCCGGAGGCGTCGCGCACGCGGTACGGCGCGTCGGACGAGATCGTCAGCGTCGGCTTGCTGCCGGCGAGCAGGACCCGCACCTTGGCGACCGGCGCCTTGCCGATCGTGGTCCCACGGTAGTAGTGCGCGAGGATGCGGCGATAGTCGTGCCCTCTCTTCGCGAAGCCGTTCGCCCCCCACTGGCTCATCCCGACGCCGTGGCCCCAGCCGCGGCCGCTGATCAGGAAGACGGGCTCGCCCGGTCGCGGAGCTGCTGCCCCCTGCGCAGACCGCTTCGATCCGGCCGCGCCGAGGCCCGCTGCAAGCAGCGCACCGAGGACGACGGCTGTCAGGACAAGGCCGCGAGACATAGGCATTTACGTGACCCGGGATTCCGCAGGAACCTGTCTGAGGCTAGCGCATCCTCACGTCGGCGACCGCTCCTCATACCGATTCCTAACAGTCGCGTTTCTGGCTCGGTTCCAGCGGAAACCACCTCGGGGTGACCGATCGCGAGTCGCTCCTCCCTCCGCGGTACCGAGACCCCCAGCACCTGGCGCGCGGCGGCATGGGGGACGTCTACCGCGCAACCGACACGCAGCTCGGGCGCACCGTGGCAATCAAGCTGCTGGGCGACAGGTACGCCGACGACAAGTCCGTGAGGGAGCGGTTCAAGCGCGAAGCGCTTGCCGCGGCGCGACTCTCGGGCTCGCCCAACACGGTCACGATCTTCGACGTCGGCGAGTCGGACGGCCATCCGTACATCGTCATGGAGCTCCTCGAGGGCGGCACGCTCGAGGATCGCCTGAAGGCCGGTGGCGCCCAGGATCCCGCCGACGTCATCCGCTGGCTCGACCAGGCGGCGGGAGCCCTCGACGCCGCGCACGCCGCAGGCGTCGTCCACCGCGACGTCAAGCCGGGGAACCTGCTCCTCAACTCACGCGGTGAAGTTGCCGTCGCCGATTTCGGCGTCGCGAGCGCCGTCGGGCTCGACTCGATGACCATGACGGGAACCGTGCTCGGCACCGCCGGGTATCTCTCGCCCGAACAGGCGAAGGGCGAGCGCGCCACGCCCGCCAGCGACCGGTATGCGCTCGGTGTCGTGGCCTACGAGCTCCTCACGGGCGAGCGGCCCTTCGCCTCCGACTCCGCGACGGCAGAGGCGTCCGCACACGTCCACGCCCCGATCCCGTACCCGAGCCAGCACGGCGACGTACCGCCCGAGCTCGACCCCGTGCTCCGGCGAGCTCTGGCCAAGGATCCCGCCGACCGCTATCCGAGCTCGGCCGACTTCGTCGCGGCGCTGCGCGAGGCGCTTTCGCACGCCGCAGGCACGACGCGCGCGCTTGCACCGGTCCGGGAGGACGAGCACACGCCCGCCGCGGCGCCCTCCAAGCGGCCGAATCCGCTCGTGTGGGTGGCCGCCGCGATCCTGGGGCTCCTTGCGCTCGGAGCAGGCCTCGGCATGGCGGGAGTCCTCGGCGACGACGAGGAGCCGCAGACGCGCACGGTCGTGGAGACGCAGGTGACGACCGAAGCGGGACAGCCGACGACGGTCCGCGAGACCGTCACGACGGCTGCGGCGACCACGAGTGAGCCGACCACGACGGTCGCTCCGACACCCCCTCCCTCCGACGCGAGCGGCGAGGCGCTGACCGACCAGGCGACGGCGCTCCTCGGCCAGGGCCGCTGGGCGGAGGCGGAGGCGGTCGCTCGCCAGGCACTTGCCAAGCTGGAGGGCTCCGGCGAGCTGTACGAGGCGTACGCGCTCTACGACCTCGGCCGCGCCCTCGTCGAACAGGGGCGCTGCGACGAAGCACTTCCACATCTCGACCGCTCGGAACAGATTCAGGGCAGCCGGAGGGAGATTCGTCAGGCGCGCAAGCGCTGCTCCTGACCGATCGGTCAGTCGCCGATCCGGCACCGCCTAAGCTTCGCTCGTGCGCATCCTCGTCACCGGCGCCGCCGGGTTCATCGGCTCGAACTTCGTCCACTACTGGCTCGACCGGCATCCGGAGGACGAGGTGATCGCGCTCGACCTCCTCACGTACGCGGGCAATCGAGCGAATCTCGACGACGTCGAGGACACGATCACGTTCGTCGAGGGCGACATCGCCGACCCCGACCTGGGCCGCCGGCTTTTCGAGGATCAGGGCGCCGAGGTCGTCGTCAACTTCGCCGCCGAGTCGCACAACAGCCTCGCCGTCGTGGACCCGGGGCGCTTCTTCCGCACGAATGTGATCGGGACCCAGACGCTGCTCGACGCCGCGCGCCAGGCCGGAACGGTGAAGCGCTTCCACCATGTCTCCACCTGCGAGGTCTACGGCGACCTCGCGCTCGACACCGACGAGGTCTTCACGGAGGACTCCCCGTACGAGCCGCGCACGCCCTACAACGCCTCCAAGGCGGCCGCCGACCACGCCGTGCGTGCCTACCACGAGACCTACGGGCTCCCGATCTCGATCACGAACTGCTCCAACAACTACGGACCGTTCCAGTTTCCCGAGAAGGTGATCCCGCTCTTCGTCACGAACGCGCTCGACGACAAGCCTCTGCCGATGTACGCGTCGACGCAGAACAAGCGCGAGTGGCTCCACGTTCGAGACCACTGCCGCGCGATCGAGCTCGTCCTCGCCGCCGACAAGGTCGGCGAGACCTACAACGTCGGGTCCGGGATCGAAGCGTCGATCGAGGAGATCGCCGACCTCGTCCTCAGGCACACCGGGAAGCCCGACTCGCTGAAGACAATCGTCCCGGATCGTCCCGGCCACGACCGGCGCTACCTCCTCGACTCCTCGAAGCTCCGCCGGGACCTCGGCTGGGAGCCCGAGATCGGCTGGGAGGACGGCCTCCGCGAGACGGTCGAGTGGTACGCGTCGAAGCGAGACTGGTGGGAGCCGCTGAGAGACCGCGCGCCGGTCGAGGAGACCGCCTGGCGCTGAGGGAGCCGTAGGGATGGTCGAGGAGGCACGCCTGGAGGCGCGCGAGGGCGGGTTGACGCCCGTCAGCGGCGGGTGGTTCGTCGTCAACGTCAGAGACGGAGCCTGGGTGACAAACGGCACGCTCGGAGACGTCTTCGTCGTCGAGGGCGATGACGCACCCTTTCCCGACGTCGGCTTCTCGTTGGCCGTCTTCCAACCGGGACAGGCCAGCAGGTACCACCGGGAGGCCAACCAGGAGGACTTCCTCGTGCTCGCCGGCGAGTGCCTGCTGTTGATCGAGGGCGAGGAGCGGCCGCTGAAGGCGTGGGACTTCGTGCACTGCCCGCCGGACACGGACCACGCGTTCATCGCGACTGGTGACGGCCCGTGCGTGATCTTCATGGCAGGCGCACGAAAGGCCTGGCCCGAGAAAGGGATCGTCTACCCCCGCTCGGAGCTCGCGCTCCGACACGGGGCGGGAGTCGAGACGGAGACGACCTCACCCGCGGAGGCCTACGCCAGTCTCGAGAAATGGAAGCCCGGGAAGCCCGGCAGCTGGGACGGACTGCCGTGGGGCTAGAGCCGGGCAAGGCAGGCGCGCAGGCCTTCGCGCCAGGGCGGTAGCTGGCTCGAAAATCGCCTCGGCGGAGTCGGCCGCGAGACCGCGCGCCGGTAGACGAGACCGCCTGGCGCTATCGCTCCGCGCCGACGCGAGAGCGGAACCGCGCGGCGACCTTCGCGCGGTCCGCCGAACGCACGGTGATCGCGGCCGGGTCGCCATCGGAGACGAACCGCTGCTCGGGATGGTCGGCAAGATGCCGCATCCAGTACGCGAACGTGTAGTCCTCGGCGGACGCCCACGGCATGTGTGAGCTCCGAATCCGCGGGATCGCAGTCGGAGCGAAGTCCCGCGAGTAGGGCGACGGGGCTGGATTGGCCCCGATGAGGAAGACGGCGTACGGCCCATACGCGAGGCCACCGGAGCGGCCGCGCACGGCGAGCTCTGCCCGCCGCGGCACGGAGCCGAGCGGCAGCGAGAGCGTCTTGATCCGGTAGCCCGGAACGGCGTCCAGGATGACCCTGGCGCCGGCGGCAAGCTGCTGTTGCACCTCGGTGTCGGAGATCGTCGCGAGCGGCGTGTGATCGTGCGAGTGATTGCCGAGTTCGAACCCGTGCCGGGCGAGCCAGCGCACGTGCTCGGCCGAGCGGGTCGTCCCACCGAACGGCTCGCGGAGGAGAAAGAACGTCGCCTTAGCGGGGAATTCGGGATGGATTCGGGCGAACTCCTGGAGGATGGCGACGGCGGTGCCGCGCTTCGGCTGCCCCGCCGAGGTCAGCTCGAGCTGGAAGACAGTCGAGTCGTCGAAGGTGAGGACGACGGGGCTCTTCCCAGCGGCAAGGTCGATCCTGCCGTCGGCGAGCTCGGACGCGTAGATGGGCACATAGCCCTGGCGCCAGAGGAGCTCCAGCTCGGCGCGCAGCTCCGACGGCGTCTGATCGTAGGCACCAACGCGGTCGGGCCGGACTTCGTGGTGCATCACGACCGGCACGACGCCGAGCTCGTTCGGCGGCAGCCCGCTCACCGGGCCGACGGCGTGCTGCTCGTCCGACGGAGCCGCCACCGGCGTCGGCCCCGGCAGGCGCCTCGGCCCGGGCAGGCCTTCGGGCGGGGTCGTCCGCAGGTCGAGCGCGGGGCGCTTCGCCGTCGGCTCGAGCGCGTCCGAGGTGTACGTAACCAGCGGATCCCAGAGGATGAACTCCTCCATGCCGGCGTCCCGTGCGGCCCGGACCTGCGCGGCTACCTCGGCCGGGCCGTAGTCCACGCCGAGCGAGAAGTCCTGGAGCCACGGGACGACCCTCGCGCCGCTGAACCTCGTCTTGCGCGCGAAGTCCGCGAGCGACCGGCGCGTGATCGCGTAGGGCTCGCCGTTCGGGTTCGCGACGTCGTACTCTCCCGGGCCCCAGTGGGAGGGGTAGACCATCGGGGCGATGTAGTCGACGGTCCGGGCCATAGCCGGGATGTCCTGGGCCACCTCCTCAGGACGGGTCGCGGCGACGCCGAAGACGGAGGCGCCGAGGAGCGCGTCGGTGCCGGCGAGCGCCTCCCGTGACTGCTCGAGGAACGCAACGATCGCCTTCTCCGGGCTTCCTGTGACGCCGGGAAAGCGCATGGAGGAAAGCGGGCCGTCCGGCCGGCGGACATAGTCGTAGAGGATCTCGTCGACTCCGAGCTTCGCGGCGGCCACGGCGACGTCGACGTTGTACTTCCGTACCTCCGAGTTGGCGAAGTTCGTGAAGCCGCCGTAGCCGGAGTAGGCCTGGCCGCCCGGCGTCTGGATCACCTCGTCGCGCCGGCCCGCCCGCCAGGCCGCCTGGGCGTGGACCGGGTCCCGGAAGCACACGAGCCGGCCGATCACCCGAACTCCCTTCTCGTGCAGGTCGTCCACCGCCCGCCTGAGGTCATACACGTCCTCAACGGCGCCGATGCGCCTCCCGTATGGCACGGCCGCGTCCCAGCCGACGAGCCCCGATTCGTCCTTGAGATCGAGCTCGATCGCGTTGATCTTGTTCTCGTCGACGAGGTTGAGCACGCCTCGCCGGATGCTCGCGTCGGCCCAGCCGTAGGAGGTCACGTGCACCGCACGGACCGGTTGCACCGGCTGGCGGGGGATGACGGAGACCGGCACCTGCCAGCGGCTCCTGTTGCCGGCCGGGTCTTCGGCCTCCAGCACGAAGACGCCGCGTGGGGGCTGGCGGGCGAGCTCGAACCGGAACGCACCGTTGTCGTCGAGCTGCACCTCGTGGCCGGCGCGGGTGAGGCGGGCGGCCGCCTCCACTCGGCCGGCGACGCGTATCGGCTCGGCCACTCGATGGGCCACGGGCGCGTCGAGACGGACGAGCGGCGCCGTCGTGTCGACGCGGAAGTCGACCTTTCGCCGCGTCGTCGTGAAGAGCGGCCCGCCGACGCTGACCTCGAGCACGTGCTCGCCGTCGCGGAGCTTCCCCGGCCGGATGACCAAGCGGCCGCCCTGGCGCCGCGGGACGACCTTCCGGCCGTCGAGGCGCCACTCGGCCCTCGCGTCGCCCTCGCCGCGGGCCCAGAAGGCGAGCTGCGCGAGCGCCGTCGGGCCTACGACAGCCCCGTCGTCGACCCCACCGACCCGGAGGTCCGGCCGCACGGCGGCCATGGCGAGCGCCGTCAGGACGGCCGCGCCGAGGAGCGCGCCGCCGACCACGCCGGCGAGCCGCCAGGGAAACGACTTCCGGGTGCGGCGCGTGCGGCGAGGTGGCCGCGGCGTTGGCGTCGCGCCCGCGGACGGCGGCTGGTCGGACGGCTCGGGCAGCTCCAGCCGGGCGAGTCGCCGGGCGAGCTCCTCGTTCTCCTCGACCAGCATGGCCAGCGCCCGACCGGCGGCTCGTACCTCTGCGACCTCCGACCGTTCGAGCCCCTCCGCCCAGCGGCGAATCTCGGTACGCCGCTCCGCGTCCATTGCGCGCAGGAGCGTAGCCTCGATCGGGCACGGGCGGCGCCGGCTACAAGCGTAGGCGGGCGAGGCAGGCCGCGAGCCCGTCCCGCCAGTGCGGTAGCTGCTGCGCACCCTTCTCGCTCCGCAGCACCGAGTAGGCCGGCCGAGGGGCCGGGAGCCCGTACTCGGCCGCCGTGATCCGGTTCACGCGGCAGGGAAGCCCCGCATCCTCGAAGATCGCCTCGGCGAAGTCGGCCCAGGTGCAGTCGCCCTCCGCCGCCAGGTGGTACACGCCGTACGGCCGATCGAGCAGTTCCCGCGTCGCTTCCGCGAGGTGCCCGACGTAGGTCGGCGAGCCGCGCTGGTCGTCGACCACCGACACCTCGTCGCGTTCGGCGCCGAGCCGGAGCATCGTTCGCACGAAGTTGTGGCCCGTCCAACCGAAGAGCCACGAGGAGCGGACGATCCACCCCTCACGAAGCTCCTGCTCCCCCTCGAGCTTCGTCCGCGCATACGCGCCAAGCGGATTCGTCCCGTCGCTCTCGACGTACGGCTCTCCCTTGCGGCCGTCGAAGACGTAGTCGGTCGAGAAGTAGACGACGGGCGCGCCGAGCTCGACCACGTTTCGCGTCCCCTCGACGTTCACGCGCCGCGCGCCGTCCGGCTCTGCCTCCGCATCGTCTACCTTCGTCCACGCCGCCGCGTGCAGGACGAGCTCCGGCCGTTCGTCGAGCGGGTACGGCTCGGCCACGTCCCAGTCCGACCGTGACAAAGCACGCGCACCGGGAAAGGCTTCCGCCAGCGCCGCGCCGAGCTGCCCGCCGGCGCCGGTGATCAAGATCACGGCTTGTTGGCGCCGTTCGTGCGGACGAAGTCGTTGACCGCGTAGTACGCCTCGATCGACTCGCCGGCGTCGCCCCAGAACCCCTCGAGCACGTCGTACTCCATCGTCCCACGGTCGATGAACCAGTTGTTCACATCGGTGATCTCGAGCTCGCCGCGGCCGGATGGCTCGAGCTCGGGGATGATCTCGAAGACCGCCGACTCGTAGAAGTAGATGCCGGTGACGGCGAACGCGCTCGGCGGGTTCTCCGGCTTCTCGTGGATGTGGAGGACGCGATCGCCGTCGAGCTCAGGCACACCCAGGTGGCGCAGGTGCTCCGGGTCCTCCTCCCGAGCGAGCAGGATCCGCGCGCCCGTTCCTTGCTCGAGGAAGTTGTCGACCGCGTGCTTGATCGACCGCTCCACGACGTTGTCGGCGAGCATGACGACGATCGGGTCACCGCCCGCGAACCGCTCCGCGAGACCCAGCGCCTCTGCGATCCCGCCGGCGCGCTCCTGGTACGCGTAGGACAACCTGTCGATCCCCCACTCGTGGCCGTTCCCGAGCAGGCGCAGGAACTCGCCTGCGTGGGTCCCCCCGGTCACCACCATCAGCTCCCGCACCTCCGCCGAGACGAGCGCCTCGATCGCGTAGGTGACCATCGGCCGGTCGTAGATCGGCAGCAGGTGCTTGTTCGTGATCCGCGTCAGCGGATGGAGGCGCGTTCCGCTGCCGCCCGCGAGGATGACGCCCTTCATCGGTCGCCGATGCTACGGGTTAGGCTGCCGCGTATGAGCGACAACGAGCACGAGCACATCGTCGACGCCGAGGAACCGATTCCGGTCATCGAGGGCGAGGACGAGGTCCCGCGCCAGCCGGCGCCGCCGCTCGACCCCTACACGCCCGAGCCGGGGCCGGGACCGGGCGAGGAGCGTGCGTTCAACGTCATGCGCTGGGCCTGGGTGCCGCTGATCGTCGTCGTCCTCCTCATCCTGATTGCGCTCCTCCGCTAGCGTCGGCGGTCTCGGCCTGGGTTGTCGAGGGACCGCCTCCGCCCACCGACACGTCGCGGTACCGGGCATCGACCAGGCAGTAGAGGCCGTAGCAGATCAGGCCGATCGCAGTGAGGCCCAGGAGGTAGGGGCCATAAGGCCTGTCGACCAACTTTTGCAGCGCACCGTCGAGCCCGATCGCGTCGTTCGGGTCGTAATCGATCGCTGCCTTCGTGAGGAAGACGCCGATCAGTCCGAAAACGACTCCGCGCGCGACGTGGCCGGCGAGGCCCGCTCGCCCGCCCCACCGGCGTTCGGCTTCACTCATCTCCCCGGTTCGCCAGCGCTTCTCGAACTTCCGCGTCAGCCCGCGGTAGAGATTCCAGGCACCGGCGCCGATGACCGCAAGGCCAGTCAGGCCGACCAGCCAGCGGCCAGCCGGCCAATCCAGCACTGTGGCCGTGCTCTCCCTTGCCTGCTCGTTCTGCGATTGACCGCCGCTCGACCCCGTCAGCAGCTTGATCGTGGTGAACGTCAGCCCTGCGTAGATCAATCCGCGACCGATGTAACCCGCGCGCTTGCCCCACAACTTGGCTTCGACCTTCGCGCCGTCGTCGTCCTCGCGTTCCGCAAACGCCTGCACGAACCGCCAGGTTGCATACGCCGCGAAGCCGAGGGCGAGCACGACCAGGAGCACCTTGCCCAGCGACTCGTCGGCGATCGTCGCCAGCGCACCCTGGCGGCTCGTGGCCTTGCCGCCGTTGCCGAGCGCAAGCTCGAGGGCGAGTACGCCGACAATGCCGTACGACACACCCTTGGCGACGAGCCCGATGCGTGCGAGCCACGCGTACCAGCCACGCCCGCGCTCGGCATTCTCCCGCGCGTTCCGCGCCGGGTGCCGAAGCTCATCTTTTCCGCGGTCAATCGTGTCGCTAGGCGCACTCATCCCCGGCTCGCCTGCTCGCTGTCGGCCGGGTCATGGGCCTCCTCGTCTTTCTCCTCCGTCCGGCTTCCGGCGGCGTAGTACGCGCTGATCTGTTCTCGGTACGCCGGATCGCCGGATCGATCGGCGTCGTACTCGGGGGCCGCCTCGATCTCGTCCCTTGCCCTGGTCAGGTGGACCGTCTCGTCGTCACGGTCCACACGCTCGACGAGGCCCGCCGGGATGAAGACCTTCTTCCCGAAGATCCAACGGGCGGTATCGACCACGAGATAGGCGGCCTCTGCGTCGAGGCGGGTTTCGTCCACGGTGCCGATGTCTCCATCGACGGCCTCGACGTCGAAGCCGGTCACGTCCAGGCGTCCGACGGTCTCCGGATATGTCCAAAGGTCACCGTTCATTGCTCGAGCCGCACCTCGAGCAGGCGGCCGAAGAAGGACCGGTATCGCTGCAGAGCTACGCGCAGGTCCTCGGTCGTGACCTCGTCGCCGCGATCCCACTGCGCCTCGAGCCGCGCTCGCTCCTCCGAGAAGCTCGAGACAAGACGCTGCATCAGCTCGTCCACAAGGGTGTTGGCCTCCTCAACCGAGCCACGCGGTTCATC
This sequence comes from Gaiellaceae bacterium, assembly GCA_035265935.1. Lineage (GTDB taxonomy): Bacteria > Actinomycetota > Thermoleophilia > Gaiellales > Gaiellaceae > JACDAN01. The sequence goes on along the minus strand of DATFOC010000006.1, from coordinate 3,087 downwards.
GACGAACCGCGCCTGCACGTCGTTCCATCTGCGCTCCAGCTGGTCCCGCTCGTCGGGGGCGAAAAGCTCGCCCTGGTCTTCGGCGTCCCCCGATTCCGGGTCGCGAGTCACGTTGTCGCCCTGCTGTTCCTGCGAAGCCTCCACGTCAGGTCACCTCCTCCTTCTCGCGTTCGTCGAGCAGCTCTTCGAAGAGCGCCCGATAGTGCACGACCGCCTGCCGAAGGTCTTCCGTCGATGTCTCGTCGTTCTCGCTGGCGAGCTGGATCGCGTGGGCTTCCCGGTAGTGCTCGACGACCTGAGGGTGGTCGACCGAGATGTCGGCGACTCTCTGGTCGAACTCGTCCATCGGATATCCCCGCTCGCGCATCACGTCGGTGACGAGCCGATCTGCTTCCGTCAGCGCCCGCGTCGGCTCGTCGACGAAGCCGGTCTGCACTTCGCGCCACGAGCCGAGATACCGCTCGCGTGACTCAGACGAGAGAGGCACGATGTCGAGGCGCTCCCGCTTTTCCTCGCGTCGCTGGAGCTCGGTTTCCGCGTCGCGGCGGCCTCCCTGTTCCGAGACCGTTCGGTCATATTCCGGTCCGAAGCGGTCACGGAGGTGTTCGCTTCGCCGGCGCGCCAGGACCGCCCAGACGATCAGCCCGATAACCACCAGCGCCGCCACAACAATGAGAATCCAGAGCCATTCCGACATCGTCAGTACCTCCTTCGGCCGTAACGTGTGACCTCGTTCCCATGCCGCGGCGCCGGCAAACCGACGCGACGGAACGAACGCGAGCCTAGGGGATGTAGGCCCCGACGAAAACGTCGGACGGATCGGGCAGGTGGCTACTTGCCGGCGGGACGGAGTACGGGGGCCGGCGACGACTCGAGCGGCGACGGCTTGACCCGGAAGACCTTGGCCACGCCCTCCGGCAGCCACCAGTTCCAGCGCCCGAAGATCTTCATCGCGCTCGGCACGAGCAGGGCCCGGATGATCGTGACGTCGATCAGGATCGCCGCAGCCAGGCCAAGGCCGAACTGCTGAAGTCCCACGATCGAGCCGGCGACGAAGCCCATGAAGGCGGCGACCATGATCAGGCCGGCCGCGGTCACGAGTCGGCCGGTCTTGGCCATGCCCTGGCGCACCGCGGCCTCGTTGTCCTTGGTCGCATCCCACTCCTCGCGCATGCGCGAGACGAGGAAGACCTCGTAGTCCATCGACAGGCCGAACAACATCGCGAACAGGAAGATCGGGATCCAGCCCTCGATCTGCGACGACTGGTACAGCGCTCCCACGTCCGCGCCGACTCCCCAGCGGAAGACGATCACGAGCAGCCCGTACGCGGCCCCGACCGACAGCAGGTTCAGGATCACCGCCTTCAGCGGCAGGACGACCGACCGGAACGCGCGTAAGAGCAGGAAGTAGGTCAGCACGAGCACACCCACGACGAGCCAGGGGAAGATGCTGTAGGAGCGATGGAGGAAGTCCACTCCCTGCGGCGGCCCGCCGCCGGCGCGCACCACGACCCCGTCGGGCCAGCCCGGCGACGGGATGATCTCGTTGCGCAGCCGCTTGACGAAGCGCTGCGAGGGCTCGTCGCCGTACTCGTGCTTCCCGGCGACGATCACCTGCGCGTAGCGGTGCGTGCGGTCGACGAAGCGGCCGCCGGGGGCGTAGAAAACGCGGACGATCTCGGGATCGGCCTTCGTCCGCTGGATCATCCGCACGATCGCCGCTTGCGTCTGTGGCTCGAGGACGTCTCCGCCCGGGCCGGCGTCGACGAGCACCTGCGACGGCGACACGACGCCCGGCCCGACCGCCTCGGTCAGCAGGTCGAAACCGCGCACTGCCTGTGGATCGCGCGGAATTCCGTGCACGCTCCCAGGCGTCAACTGCAGCGCGAAGGCGGGGACGGCGGCGCCGATGAGGAGCGCACTTCCCAGGGCCAGATAGAGGATCGGCCGGCGCATGATCGAGCGCGCGAGCCGCGCCCAGAAACCACGCTCAGGGTCGGTCGTGCCGGGGAGCGAAGGCAGCGGGACGTGGAGCCGCCTTCGCATCCACGCCGCGACGTGCACCCGCTTGACGCCGCGCCGTCCGTAGAGCGAGAGCAGCGCGGGCTGCAGCGTCGCGGCGGCGACGATCGAGACGAGCGGGATGAGGAAGCCGCCGACGCCCATCGAGCGCATGAACGGGATCGGCATCGCGAGCAGGAGCGCGAGCCCGATCGCGACGGTCGCGCCCGAGAAGATCACCGCGCGCCCCGCCGTCGCCATCGTCCGGACGATCGCGTCGTCGACCGACCCCGGCCGCTCGAGCTCCTCTCGGAAGCGATAGACGATCAGCAGCGAGTAGTCGATCGCGATCCCTAGCCCAATCAGCTGCACGAGGTTGGTCACGTACGTGGCCATCGTCAGCTCGTGTGCGAGCAGATAGACGATCCCGAGCGTCCCCATGATCGTCGAGCCCGCGAACAGGAACGGGATCGTGATGCCCCACGAGAGCCCGAAGACGGCCAGCAGCACGAGTAACGCGATCGGGAGCGCGATCGACTCGCCGCGCGCGAGATCGGAGTTGAAGATCGGATCGAGGTCGTGCTGGATCGCGGCGGCGCCGGTCACGTACGCCCGCCCGGCGGGCGGCGGTCCCACCGCCTTCAGGAGATCGTCCGTGTACCCCTTCGCGTCGGACAACTTGAGGGTGGAGGTGACGTCGCCGTAAAGGAGGTGCGGCCCGGCGACGCGGAGCTCATGGGCCTCGCCGGTCGGGACGACGTGAGCCGCTTCGTCGAGACGCGCCTGCAGGCCGCTCCGGACGCCCAGATCTTCCGCATTCGGTGTCTGGAACACGACCGTGAAGCTCCCGTCGCTGCGGTCGCCGAAGTCGCTCGACAGCACCGTCCGCACGCGCTCCGAGTCGGTTCCCGGGACGGTGAAGGAGTTGGCGAGGAGCCCGCTGAGCTTCGTGCTCGCGTAACCACCGCCCAGCAGGACGACCAGCCAGACCGCAACCACGGCCCAGCGGTAGCGAATCATCACCCTCGTCAGCCGCTCCATAAGTTAGCGACTACTAAGTTATCTGAGTCTGCCGGGCGAGTAGCC
>DATFOC010000005.1:0-23021 GCA_035265935.1 Gaiellaceae bacterium | reverse complement strand
GTGGTGACCTCTAGGTGTCCGTCAAAATGGCCGACGTGAGCGTCAACCTCGCCGAGCAGGTCCGCGAGCTTCCTCCGCGGGAGTTCCGCGAGGTCGTTTTCGACGTCGACGACCTTGGTGTGGCATACGCGGGAAACAAGGCCCTCGAGGGGGTCTCCCTCGAGATCTACAAGAACTTCGTGACGGCCTTCATCGGCCCGTCCGGCTGTGGCAAGAGCACGTTCATCCGCTGCTTCAACCGAATGAACGACCTGATCCCGACCGCGGGCGTGGAGGGCACGATCCTCTACCACGGCGAGGATCTCTACGGCCCCGACGTCGATCCGGTCGAAGTTCGGAAGCGGATCGGCATGGTCTTCCAGAAGCCGAACCCCTTCCCGAAGTCGATCTACGACAACGTGGCATTCGGCCCACGTGTCCTGGGGATGACCGACGGGCTCGATGACCGCGTTGAGAAGGCGCTCCAGCAGGCGGCACTCTGGGACGAGGTCAAGCACCGGCTCAAGGCCGGCGCGCTCAGCTTGTCAGGTGGTCAGCAGCAGCGGTTGTGCATCGCGCGGTGTCTCGCAGTCGAGCCCGAGGTGATCCTCATGGACGAGCCGGCGTCAGCCCTCGATCCGATCGCGACGACGCGCATCGAGGACCTGATGCACGAGCTGAAGAAGGAGTACACGATCGTCGTCGTCACGCACAACATGCAGCAGGCTGCGCGGGTCGCGGACATGACAGCCTTCTTCAGCGTGACCCGCGGCGACGAGGGCCAACGCACCGGCATCCTCGTCGAGTACGACGCCACCTCGAAGATCTTCACGCAGCCCTCAGACAAGCGGACGGAGGACTACGTGACGGGTCGGTTCGGATAATGCCCCTCCAAGCGCTACACGCCTGCTTCTGGGCCGCGATCACGCGGCGCCAGAGCTCACCCTCCTCCTCACCAAGGCTCTCCAGCCTTGCCTTGTCGGAGTGCGACCGGCTTGGTGCTCGCGACCCAGAAGCGGGGCAGCAGCACTTGAAGGGACATTAGGAAATCCAGATGAGCGATCCGGCAAGCGCTGACTATGGTGGCGCGATGCGCACGACCTTCCAGGACGAGCTCGACCGCCTGGAAGCAAACCTGCAGGAGGAGAGCGAGCTCGTTCTCCGCTCCCTCCGCGGCTCCTTGAACGCGCTCGAGCAGCAGGACTCCGAGCTCGCGGACGAGGTGATCGCATTCGACGACGAAGTCGATGCCCGCTACCTCGAGATCAGCCAGGGAGTCGAGCAGCTCCTGGCCCGCCAGACGCCCGTCGCCGGCGACCTACGGCTTGTTCTCGCCGTCCTGCACATCAACCTCGGCCTGGAACGCATGGCCGACCTCTGCGTGACGATCGCGAAGCTGACCAAGCTCACCGCCGACCTGCCGCCCGACGAGACGCTCGTCGAGGCCTTCGAGGAGATGGGAGCGCGGGCCGAGGAGATGACGCGCGTCGCCATGCGCTCGTTTGCCGAGCGCGATGTTGACGGCGCCGAGAGCCTCGTCGACCTCGACGAGCTGATCGACCGCGCCAACAGGCGGGTGGTCGAGCACGTGCTGGAGCTCGGCAATGACCTGGCGCTGCGCGAGTGGGGCCTGAGAATGATCGTGGTCTCTCGGTGCCTCGAGCGGATCGGCGACCACGCCGTAGACATCGGCGAGCAGACCGCGTACCTCGTGACGGGCGAGTTCCGCGAGTTCACCGACGCATCGCACCCCGAGGGCTCCTAGCCGACACCGCCGCGAGCCGCCGGCTCCGTTACGGTTCCGCGCGAATGAGGCTGTCGCTCGTCCCTCGGACGTCGGAGTTCTACGACCTGTTCACCGCCGCCGGCGAGAACGCCCTGGAGGCAGCGCGCCAGGTCGACGCGCGCTTCCGTGCGTTCCCCGAGCGCGAGGTGCGCCAGGCACAGGTCAAGGAGCTCGAGAACAAGGGCGACGACCTCACACGCCAGATCATCGAGCTCCTGAACACGCAGTACATCACTCCGTTCGACCGGGAGGACATCTACGAGCTCGCGAAGGCGATCGACGACGTCGTCGACTTCATCGAGAACGCGTCCGACCTCCTCACGCTCTACAAGGTCGAGCGCCCGATGCCGCAGTCACTCGAGCAGTGCCGGATCCTCGTCGAGGCGGCCGAGCACCTTTCCAGGGCCATTGGAGAGCTGCGCGGCCTGCGCAACGCTGAGCGCCACCTCGTCGAGGTCAAGGCGCGCGAAGACGAGGCGGACAGTCTCCTTCGCGAGGCGATCGCCGGCCTCTTCGAGAACCACGTGGATCCCGTCGAGGTGATCCGCTGGAAGGACATCTTCGAGGCGCTCGAGGACGCGATCGACGCCTGCGAGACCGCCGCCGACGTCGTCGGGAACATCGTCGTCAAGAACCTCTAGGGGTAGGCGATGGAGCTCTTGCTCTTCGCCGTCGTCGCAGTCGCGTTGTTCTTCGACTTCACGAACGGGTTCCACGACACCGCCAACGCGATCGCGACGTCGGTCTCGACCCGTGCGCTCTCGCCGCGGACCGCGGTCATCAGCGCCGCGTTCCTGAACTTCCTCGGGGCATTCGTGTCCTTCGAGGTCGCGGCGACGATCGCGAAGGGGATCGTCGACCAGGGGGCTATCACGCTGGACATTGTCCTCGCGGGCCTCGTCGGTGCGATCACGTGGAACCTCATCACCTGGTATCTCGGGCTTCCCTCGAGCTCGAGCCACGCGCTCATCGGCGGGATGGTCGGCTCCGCCGTCGCCGCCCAGGGCTTCGGCGTCGTCCAGTGGGAAGGGCTGAAGGACAAGGTGCTCATCCCGTCCTTGCTCGCACCGGTCATGGGGGCGCTGCTTGCCGCGGCGCTGATGATCCTCGTGTTCTGGATCATCCGGAAGCGCGCGCCCGGCATCGTGAATCGCATCTTCCGGCGGCTCCAGCTGGTGTCGGGCGCCTTCGTCGCCTTCACCCACGGCACGAACGACGCCCAGAAGACGATGGGGATCATCGCGCTCGCGCTCGTCGCCTCCGGGCATCTCTCGCCCGACTTCGAGCGGCCGCCACTGTGGGTGATCGTCAGCTCGGCTGCGGCGATGGGCCTCGGTACCTACGCCGGCGGCTGGCGGATCATCAAGACCCTCGGGTCCCGTATCGCGAAGCTCCAGCCGCCGGAGGGGTTCGCCGCGCAGACGGCGTGCGCGAGCATCCTCTGGACGACGGCCCACTATGGCTTCCCGGTTTCGACCACGCACACGATCAGCGGCTCGGTGCTCGGCGCGGGCGCTTCGAGCCGGCTCTCGGCGGTTCGCTGGGGCGTGGCGGGGAACATCCTCATGGCTTGGGTCCTGACCATCCCGTGTGCGGCCCTCGTGGGCGCCGGGATGGAGGTGCTCACCCGGGTGCCTGGCGGCGCAGTCCTCGTCTTCGCCCTGACCGCTGCCATCGCCTGTGCGGCGTTCCTCGGCCGAAGCATCCAGGCAAGGAGACTGCGCGTCCGGCCGGCACAAGCCTAAGAGTGCTTAACAGAGGCACAAGGACCCGTTAAATCGGGCGCAACCATGGTGAACAGAGACCCGGGTACTAATTCGTCGTGCTGAGACCTCCCCGCGTTCTCTCTAGCGCGGCCCCGCTCCTCATCGCGGCAGTGGTGGGGGGCGGGGTGGCGCTCGCGGGTGCCGAGCTCACTGGCATCCTCGACGACACCGAGACGGTTCAGGTTCCGATCGCCGGTCCTGCGGCAGTCTCGCCGGCCGACTTCGCGCGGGGCCGACGCCTCTCGGTCAACGAGATCTACCGCCGAAGCGCGCCCGGCGTCGTCCAGATCACGACGACGAGCACGGTCGAGGTCGAGCCCGACCCGTTCCTGAACCCGTTCGGCTTTCCCGAGGAGCAGCGCCAGCAGGCGCTCGGGTCGGGTTTCGTGATCGACACGGCCGGGCGGATCGTCACGAACTTCCACGTGGTACAAGGCGCCGAGCAGATCGAGGTGAGCTTCTCCAACCGGGACAGCGTGCGGGCCAGGGTCGTCGGCACCGACCCGTCGACCGATCTCGCACTCCTCAAGGTGAACGTGGACGCGCGGGCGCTGCGGCCTCTGGACCTGGGGAGCTCCGATCGCGTTCGTGTGGGCGACTCGGTGGTGGCGATCGGAAACCCGCTCGGGCTGGAGCGGAGCGTGACGGCGGGGATCATCAGCGCCTTGCATCGCCCGCTCACGGCGCCGAACGAGTTCACGATCGACGACGTCATCCAGACCGACGCGTCCATCAACAGCGGAAACTCCGGCGGGCCGCTGATCGCGGCGAACGGGTCCGTGATCGGCGTCAACACCGCGATCGCGACCGGGAACACCGGCGCACGCGGCAACATCGGGATCGGGTTCGCGGTGCCGATGAACACCGTTCGCAACGTCGTCTCGCAGCTGATCGAGAAGGGCCGCGTCGAGCATCCGTTCATCGGCGTGGGCGCGCAGGAGGTCGACCAGGAGATCGCGCAGCTCTTCAACCTCCCGGCCGAGCGCGGGTTGCTCGTCGTGCGGGTCTACGAGAACAGCGGCGCCGCGGGCGCCGAGATGCAGGCGGGGACGCGCGAGGTCGTGATCGACGGGGAGAGCTATCTGCTCGGCGGCGACTTCATCGTCGAGATCGACGGCAAGCCCGTCTCGCAGGCGGAGGACCTGCGCAAGGCGATCATGGGCAAGAAGGTCGGCGACGAGATCACGATCGAGGCCTACCGCGGCGACGAGAAGCGCAGCTTCGACGTGAAGCTGGGCCGACAGCCGGCCGTCTCGGAGGAATAGTTCGCGGCCGGGTCGTCCTGGCCGGAGACGCTACTCAGGCTTACCGGCTCCAAGGTCAGTCGCGGCGCAACGAACGTGTCGCGTTTGCACTCCGCCTCGCGCCCACGCGTATGCACACGACGCCTTCAGAGCCTGAGCGTCGTAGAACTTGACCAGCCACACCCTCTGTCCGCGAACGCTCTTAGGTCGCGCCTCGACGCTCCATAAATTCAGGTTGAACAATCGGGCGTCTCCGCGATAGTCGGACTCGGTCGCTTCCTCCCTCGCGGCCCCCATTGCCTGCCGTTCGGTTAGTCCGGCCCAATCGGCGTCCCAGGTACACCCGATCGTGGCAAGCGTCATCGCGCCGACAGCAATCGCGAGCCAGGCGCGTCCCATTGGCCGGAGGCTAGCCGGGCGAGCCGAAGTCGCCCGGTTGCGGCGTTCTGTCTATTGATCCACGCTACTGGCGCCCTCCGGCCACCTGACTGTTCTGTAGGTCGCGGGGTTGGCTGAGGCGGAGTCCGTCGGACTCAAGGAGTGAGGCGAGCCGCCGCGATTGCTGTCCTCGTCGCGTTTAGCTCTTGGCCGCTGCTGCGTTGGCCCTGACCACGGCGAGGGGGTCCGCTGACCGCCGCACCGCCGAGGAATCAAAGAGCCGCGTCGAAGTCGAATCTCACGGGCTGCGTCATAGACGTAGAGCTGGTTGTAGTCGTAGGAGAACGTCAACGGCCTGTTCGGCTGCTCATGCAAGGAGTCTTGCCAAGCTCGGAGCGCCTGTGCGACAGAACCTCCGTTGGATCAGTGCTCGGGAATGTCCCCTGAGCGCGAACGGGCTAACTAGTGGGCGACTCGCGAGTCAGCGAAACTGGTCGATGCCCAGACCGTCTTCCTTCTCCCACCCGTAGGCGGCTAGGTAGCCCCAGCAGTCCGGCCGGCTCCCGTCCGTGTCCGTGATGCCGTACGCGTCCGCGAGCTGGCGAGCGCTGATGATCGTGCCCGCCCATCGGTCGACGTCTGCGGCCCTGGCGAGCGCCGCAACGCCTCTGGCGACATAGGTAGGCGACATAGGTAGGCGACTCGGAGATCCCGAATCCAGGGCGCTCTTTCAAGGCATCGCGCCAGTTCGCCTCGGTGACGCCGAAGTTCTCCAGCATTTTCTCCGAGCACAGCCAGCCGGGCGTGACGCCTACTGCCGTCACGGGGCTGTCCTCCATCTCGACGGTGAGACCCTTCACGATTCGCTCGACGTTGGCCTTGACGAGGTCGTAATAGAAGCCCACGTTCCGCCGGAAGTCGGCATTTGCCTCTGAGGTGCCGTCGGTCATCTCTACCACGAGCCCCTGGCTTCCCTGAGCCTCGGCGGTGCGCAACATGAGCGGGATCGCGGCGCGGCACGTGATCAGGTGCGTATGCACACCCATCTCCAGCATCCGCAGCCCGCCCGCCCAGTCGTGCTCCCAGAGCGGCTTATCCCATTCCATGTACCTGTCACCGCCGAAGATGTCGTTCACGAGGAGATCGAGTCGGCCCTCCTCGCGCTCGATGCTCGCGACCACCTCGGCAACCGAAGCAGGGTCTTCGTGATCGACCACAAGCGCCGCCCCCGTGCCCCCCGCAGCCGCAATCAGGTCTCCAGTCTCCTCGATCGTCTCGGGCCTGCCGATCTCAGACGGCCCGGTAGTCCGGCTGCTGCGACCAGTCGCGTAGACGTGGAAGCCCGCGCGGGCGAGCTCGACGGCGATTGCACGGCCGGCACCGCGGGTCGCGCCCGCCACGAGCGCGACCGTTCCCTCCGGAGTGCCTGGGCTGACTGCGCGTGTATCGGTCACACCGACTCCCGAAGCTAGCCGCTTGGGCCGCGAACTGTCGCCGGGGGCAGCGTGCGCGAATGTCAACTGGGGTCATCGCGCGCTGACGAGCGGAGCGTTGCCGGTGCCGCCCTCTTTTTTACGGCCTCCACGCGTCGGCCCTACTTGCCGGACTGCAACTCCCAGGCGGCGACGACGGCGTCTTCTATGGCATCGGCGTTCCCATGCTCGAGGTCGGCGACGATCATCATGTGCTTGGCGAAGCGTCTCGACACGGAGAACGTCTCCGGAAACGATTGGAGTAGGAAGTCTCGGAAGTCGAACGACGTACGGATGACGACGTGGTTGTCGTCGAGCTGCCGCGCGACCAAGCGCCCGCGGTGCCGCCAGTCGAGCAGACCGTCGCGGCTGCGCTCGACGACACCCTCCAGCTCAGCGGCGACGCGGCTGAGGTCCGCGAGCCTCACCAGGCCATGCTCGTAGACCGTCGAACCTTAGCCTTGGGCCAAGACGACTTACGAGAAGGGGAGCATCGCGTGGGCCAGTGTTCGCTACGACGAGCGGGCTGAGAAGAACGGCCGCTGCACGCGTCCGGTGGCGCCAGTTGCGTGGAAATGCCTTGACCAGAAGGAGATAGGCGAGGGCTCCAGGCAGGCGATCGTAGGCTCTAGCCCAACGCCTGCTCGGCCGCCGCCTTGACGCCCTCGCCCCACGTGGGGAAGGCGTGGTGCATGTGTGCGAGGTCGTCGACGGTCGCGCCCATCTTCAGTGCGAGCGCCAGGCCTTGGACGACGTCACTCGCGTTTCGAGTGACAACGTGGAGGCCGAGGACGCGGCGCGACTCGCGCTCCCAGACGAGCTTGTAGAGGCCGTGCTTCGTGTTCGTGTACGACGCGCGCTGGACGTACTTGATCTCGTGGACAGCGGTCTCGACGTCGATCCCGTCGTCCCGCGCCTGCCGCTCCGTGAGGCCGACGGCGGCGAGCTCCGGGTCGGTGAAGATCGCCGTTGGGAGCCAGTCGTAGTCCGCACGCGTCCCGTTCGACCCGAACATGTCGTCGATTGCGACCCGCGCCTCGTACTGCGCGACCGGCGTGAACTGATGCCCGGCCACGACGTCGCCTGCGGCCCACACGCCGTCCGCCGAGGTGCGGAGGCGGTCGTCCACGACGATCCCGCCTCGCCCGTGCTCGATTCCGGCCCGGTCGAGCTCGAGCTCCTCGACGTTCGGAGCGCGTCCCGACGCCAGCAGGATCTGCTCGACCTGCAGCTCGTCGCCTCCCACGGTCGCGACGATCCCACTGCCCTCTCGTCGGACGCGCTCGACGGTCGTGCCCGTCCTGACTTCGATCCCTTCGTCTTCGAGCGCGGCCGTGAGCTCGTCGGTTGCGTCGGCGTCGGACCTCGGCGAGAGCCGGTCGGCGCCCTGAACGATTGTCACGTTCGAGCCGAAGCGGGAAAAGATCTGCGCGAGCTCGAGCCCCACCGGCCCACCGCCCACGACCAGCATCGACTTCGGTAGCTCGGTCAGCTCGAGCGCAGAGATGTGATCGAGCCAGCCCGTCTCGTCGAGGCCCTCGATCGGCGGCACCGCGGTCCGCGACCCGGTGGCAACGAGGACGCGCTCGGCCTTCAGCTGCGTCCCGTTCAGCTGGATCGTCTGCGGGTCGACGAACGTGCCGGTGCCGTCGAACGTCGCGTGGCCCGCGCCGTGCAGCCGCTCCATCCAGGTCTCGGAGGAGACGATCAGCGAGTCCTTCCGCGCCTTCACCTTCGCCAGGTTGACGCGGGCAGGCCCGACTTCGATGCCGAGCGGCTCCGCCAGCGTCTCGATGTCGCGGGCGAGCTCGGCGGCGACCAGGTACGCCTTCGTCGGCTTGCAGGCGACGTTCGGGCAGCTACCGCCCCAGCGCGTGTTCTCGATCAGCGCCACGCGCGCGTCGTGCTCCTTCGCCGCCTTGTTGGCCCCGTCCCGGGCACCCGAGCCCGAGCCGAGGACGATCAGGTCGAACTGCTCGCTCATTGCATCCCTCCGCGGTAGGTTCGGTGCGTGGACATCCTCGCGTTCCTCGGTATCTCGGCGCTCGTGATCGTTACGCCCGGACAGGACACGGCGCTCGCGATCCGGAACTCCCTGCTTGGCGGGCGGCGGGCAGGCGTCTTCACTGCCCTCGGCGTCTCGACCGGACAGGCCGTGTGGGCGCTGGCGACGAGCGTCGGGCTCGCTGCCCTGATCGTCGCCTTCGAGCCTGCGTTCGTGACGCTGAAGCTCGTCGGCGCCGCGTTCCTCGTCTACCTCGGCGCGCAGGCGCTGCTCGCGGCGATCCGAGGGACGCACGCGGAGCGACGGGAGGCCGGAGGGCCGCTGACGTCCGGAACGGCTTTCCGCCAGGGCGTGCTCAGCAACCTCGGGAATCCGAAGATGGCCGTGTTCTTCACGAGCCTGCTGCCGCAGTTCGGGGCCGAGTCGTTCGGCGGGCTGCTGGCGCTCGGGCTTGTCTTCTGCACGATGACCTTCGTGTGGCTCTGCGGCTACGCGCTCGTCGTGGCGCGGGTCGGGGATGTTCTCCGCCGGCCGGTCGTGCGTCGGGTCTTCGAGGCAGTCCTCGGAACCGTCCTCGTCGCGCTCGGGTTCCGCCTGGCGGCCGAACGCCGCTAGTGATCGAGCAGCGGTTCGGCGAAAGCTCGCTGCTCTCGATCGGCGTCGAGGAGGAGGTCATGCTGCTCGACGCTCAGTCGCTCGCGCCGGTCGGCGCTATCCGAGAGCTCCTGGCGGAAACGGACGGCCTCGAGCTGCCGGGCACGCTGAAGACGGAGCTCCACGCGTCGGTCGTCGAGCTCAACACAGAGGTGTGCGCGTCGGTCGCCGACGCGGTCGCCGCGATCGGTGTGTTGCGCGCCCGGACCTCGGAGGGGCTGGGCGACCTCGGCCTCGTGATGGCGGCGGCAGGCTCGCATCCCTTCGCCGAGCCCGAGGAGCTGCCGATCACGGATGAGAAGCGCTACGAGGAGATGGTCGGGTACGCGGGCGTGACGGCGCGACGGCAGGGCGTCAACGGCCTCCACGTCCACGTCGGCATGCCGGGCGCCGGGGAATGCATGACGACGCTCGAGAAGCTGCTGCCGTGGATGCCGTTCGTCCTTGCGGTTTCGGCCAACTCGCCGTTCATGTCGGGCCGGGCGACCGGACTTGCCTCGAACCGGGCGGAGATCCTCGCTCAGTTGCCGCGCAGCGGCGCGCCTCCGATCTTCGACGGGTACAGCGGCTGGGAGACGTGGATCGAGGGGCTCGTCGCGACCGGCTTGATGAAGGACTACACGCAGGTGTGGTGGGACGTCCGCCCACACCCTCGCTTCGGGACGCTCGAGATCCGCATGCCGGACCAGCCGACTGGACTCGACAGGACTGCCGGCTTCGTCGCGCTTCTGCGGGACCTCTGCGCGTGGGCGCTCGAGCATCCGGCTCCGGAGCCCGCCGACCGCGGGATCTACCAGCAGAACAGATGGGCGGCGGCACGGTACGGGCCGGACGCGGAGCTGATCCACGACGGGCGTCTCGTCCGCGTCCGCGAGTTGTACGAGGAGCTTCCGGTCGAGACCTCGCTCGACCCGTCCCTCTCCGAGGGAGCGCTCCAGCTCGAGCAGGGCGATGCCGGCGTGGCCTGCGCCGATATCGTGCGCCGCACATGGCCGTCGTGAAGGAGACGATCGAGGTCAGCGGGATCCGCTGCGAGCGATGCGTGAACCGACTGGCGGCCGCGCTTCGAGGCCACGACGGCCTCGAGTTCGCGACCGCCAACCTGATGGGTCAGGTCATGCTCGAGTGGGACGACGAGCGGACGAGCCGCGACGCGATCGTCGGCGCCATGGCCGGAGCCGGGTTCAAGCAGCAGCCCGCGATCTAAGGGCGCTCTTCCGGAACGTCCGAGAGCCGGTCGCCGAGGAGCGCCGGCGACTCGTCGGGCATTCCGTCGGTCGTTTCGGACGAGCCCTCGCGGATCTGGGCCCGCTCCTCGACGGCCGTGTCCAGCCCGGCCTGCTGCTCCTGGTACTCGGCGCCGCGCGCCGGGTCGTCGGAGACCGTGTCGCCGTAGCCCTCGGTCGGAGGCGCGACCTCGGTGCCCGCAAGCCCGTAGTGGCGGTCGACGGCTTGACGGTCGAAGCCGTCGTCGACCCTCGGGGACTCGCTGATCAATTCGCCGGACAGCGTCGTCCGCACTTCCTCCGCGCTCTCGTCGACGTCCACGGCTGACTTCGGAACGGCGTAGCGGTGCTTCCGAAGCGTCCCGTGCTCGACGATCGCGTAGTCGCCTTGCTGGTCGACGACGGTTCCCCATTTCTTGTCGTCGACGGCGGTGATGAAGTCATATCCATTCATGGTCGGAGCTGTACCCGGAATAGCGGACCCCGAATCTCCGTTCTCCTAGCTGGGAAACATGGCTGCTACGGTCGAGTCGATGAGTGACGCCTCGGAGAGCTCGGCCCGGCAACTCGCAACGGACGCGCGAGATCGCGTGCGTTTCGAAGAGGAGGCACTGGACCTGTCCGATCAGGTGTACGGCGTTGCGCGGAGGCTCGTGGGCTCCCGCGAGGAAGCGGAGGACCTCGTCCAGGAGACGTACGCGCGAGCGTTCCGTAGCTGGCGGTCGTTCCAGCCGGGCACGAACCTGCGCGCCTGGCTCTTCCGGATCCTCACCAACCTGAACATCGACCGCGGCCGGAAGGTGCAGCGGACGCCGGATCTTCAGCCGCTCGAGGAGAGCGACTACTTCCTCTACAACAAGCTCGAGGAGTCGGGCAGCGACGGGGCGCCTTCCGACGAGCGGCGTGTCGTCGAGCGCCTCTCGCAGAATGACGCCGTGACCGCGCTCGCGGACCTCCCGCACGACTTTCGGGACGTCGTTCTGCTCGTCGATCTCGCGGACTTCACGTACAGCGACGCCGCGCAGATCCTGGACATCCCGATCGGAACCGTCATGTCCCGGTTGCATCGCGGGCGCCGGCTGCTCAAGGGCGCGTTGGCGACCTCGGCCGCGGACGAGTCGTGATGTCGGGCTTCGCCTTCGACCCCTGCGACAAGTGCGAACAGATGATGCAGCCGTACCTCGACCGTGTCCTCACCGACGCCGAGGTTCGCGAGGCGGAGGTCCACCTCGACGGCTGCGAGTACTGCCGCAAGCGCTACCGGTTCGAGGTCGAGTTCCGGACGTTCGTGCGGCAGGCGGTCTCCGAGCCGATGCCGCCGGAACTGAAGGCGAAGTTGCGCTTGCTTCGGACCCCGCTCTAGCTCAGGGCTCGACGCGGCCCGACGATCACGACGAGACGGCGTGGGTTCTTGCCGGCCGGTAGCGGCCGAGCCGTGACGCCGAGCTGCTCGGCCAGGCGCTGCCCGATCTTCTCGCCTCCCGGCGGGAAGTACACCGACGTCTCCGGATAGTCGAACCGGCCTGCGCGGCTCACGCGCTTGATCTGGTAGGCGAAGGAGCCGATCCGGTCGGCGACGCGACGCGTGTACGTGATGTCCCCGCTGCCGTTCAAGACGTCCACGGAGATCCGCCAGGGCGGCGGAAGCCCGGCGGCCGCTGTGCCCGGGGCTGAATCGTTCCCGAGCCGAGGCGGAACGACGACGGCAAGCGTGATCGCGAGGGCCGTGGCTGCGACTCCGGCGGCAACCGCGAGTCGACCGCGCGGGTTGCTGGTCGCGGGCGTCACCGGCAGGCCGGCGAGCCGACGTGCCTCACGGCGGTCGATGCCGAGTGACGTGGTGTAGAGGAGCAGAGCGACGGTCGCGCGCTCGCTGGAGCGGAAGCGATAGAGCCGGCCCTCCTCGAGCCACTCGACCTCGTCCTGCGTGAGGCCCGCGCGGCGGGCAGCCTCCTCTGGGGTCAGCTGCCGCTGGAGCCGCGCACGGGCGAGCGCGGATGGCTCCTCCCTGGCGACCGTCAACACGGCTTCCATGAACGCATTCATTTTGCTGACTCTCCTCTCAACCTGCCGGGAATCTCATCGGCAATATCGACGTCTCCTGGAGGCCCGAGGTCGTCGCATGGGACGAGAACGGGCTCGAGCGCCCGGGCGCCCTCGTCCGGAATCCAGCTCCAGACGGAGCGGGCGAGCACCACGGGGTGGCCGCGGTCGCCGCCGTACGACGCGGCGACGATTTCCCCGGCGCCGCTTCGCCAGGCCGCGACGACCCGGTCGACGGCCTCGGGAGAGAGGTCGGGGCCGTCGGCCAGGACGACGACGCCGGCCTCGATGTCCTCGTCCAGCGCCGCCAGGCCGCAGCGCAGTGAGGCGCCGGGCCCGAGCTCCCATTCCGGGCAGCGGACGACGCGGACGTCGGTCTCGAGCGGGTGTGCACCGGACACGACCAGGACGTCGTCCACCGAGCTCTCACGAACCCGGCGCAGCACCTCGGGCAGGAGCAGCGCCTGCTTTGGCCCGCCAAATCGCGACCCAGCGCCGGCGGCGAGGACGACCGCCGCGACCATGTCGTAAACGTAGCTCGACCCGGCGGCAGCAGGCTGGGTTAGCTCTCGGAGACCGTCGTGCTCTCGATGACGACCTTCTCCGTCGGCGCCTCGGTGCGCGGATTGCCGAGCTTCCCGATCTTCTCGACGACGTCGAGCCCCTCGACCACTTTTCCGACCACGGCGTAGTCGGGCGGGAGGTTCGCGTTGTCGGCGGTGACGATGAAGAACTGGCTTCCCCCGGTGCCCGGCTGCTCGAACTGCGACTTCGCCATTGCGACGACGCCTTTCGTGTAGGCCGTGTCGGGCTTGGGCGCATCGATCGTCGTGTAGCCGGAACCGCCGTTGCCGGTGGCGGTCGGGTCCCCGCCCTGGATGATGAAGCCGGGCACGATCCGGTGGAATCGCGTGCCGTCGAAGAAGCCGTCCTTGGCCAGGTCGACCATGGAGTCCCCGTTACACGGAGCGCTGACGGGGTCGACCTGAACGGTGAAGTTCCCGTGCGAGGTGACGAACTCGATCCGCGGCTTCGCGCCGGGATCGAGCGGCTGGAGGTCGGGCGCGTTGGAGGGATCCTGGATCTCGACGTCGCACGAGTCGACCGTGGGGCTCGCCGAGTTGTCGTCCCCGCCGCAGCCCGCGGCGAGCGCCACCAAGGCGACGAGCACCAGGAACGCGGGCTTCACGCGGAGACCTCGCCGAGCGCACGCCGAATGAGCGCCCGAGCGATCTCCAGCTTGTAGGCGTTCTGCGGAAGCGGCGTCGCCGTGTCGAGCGCCTCCTCGCCGTCGAGGAGCCACGGGATCGGGGCCATGCCCGACAGCGCGATGCGCGTCCCGCCGGACGTGCGCGCCGTGGCGACACCGACGAGCGCGAAGGAGAACAGACGGCGGTCCATCGCCTTCAGGTAGGTGCTCGCCTCCGGCGCGGGCACGTCGAGCTCGAGGATCAGCTCGCCGGGCTCGAGTGTCGTCATCTCGCGGTCGTCATCCGTCGGAAGGCGGTAGAGGTCCGCGAGCGGCAGCTTGCGTCGGTCTGTTTGCAGCGTTGCGTCGAGCGCCAGGAGGGCGGCGGCGGGATCCGAGGGGTGCGCCGACGCGCAGGGTGTGTTCGCAAAGACGGCGTGCTCGCGGTGGACTCCCCCGCGGGCGAAGCAGCGGTCGCCGCCATGCAGCCAACAGGGGTACTTGAGCCGCCAGTACCAGCAGCGCGTGGCCTGGAGGAGGTTGCCGCCGATCGTGCCCATCGCGCGGAGCTGCGGCGATGCGGCAAGCCGGCAGGCCTCCCGAAGTGCGCGTGGAACCTGCGGATCCCCTTCGAGCTCGCCGAGCGTCGTCCCTGCGCCGATTCTCGTGCCGTCGATCCCCCGCGAGACCACGGCTCGGACATCGACGAGTGTCGTCGCGTCGACGATGCGATCGCGGAGGAGCGGCACGAGCTCAGTCCCTCCCGCGAGCGCCGCCGTGCCGGAGCCGTTTGCGAGGGCCGCCCGTGCGCCCTCGAGAGAATCAGGTCGCAGGAGCTCCAACCTGCTCCCGCTCGCTTGCCTCGCGCAACGCCCGCAGCATCTCCTCGCGGCTGATTGGCAGCGAGCGGACGTCGGCGCCCGTCGCGTCGCGGATCGCGTTCGCGATCGCGGCCGATGTCGGGATGATCGGCGGCTCGCCGAGACCCTTGCTGCCGAGGTTCGTGAGATGCGTGTCCGGCTCGTCCACGAGATCGGTCACGATCTCTGGGACGTCAGCGATCGTCGGAAGCTTGTAGGCATCGAGCGTCTGGGTCAGAATCGTCCCGGTCGCTGGATCGATCAGCCGCTCCTCGGAGAGGGTGTGGCCCAGCCCCTGGATGATCCCGCCCTCGACCTGACTCGAGGCACCGAGCGGGTTGATGACGCGGCCGACGTCGTGGATCGCGGCGATCTTGTCGACACGCACCTCGCCCGTCTCCACGTCGACGGCGACCTCGGCAACCTGAACTCCGAAGGTCAGGATCCGCATGCCCGCCGGATTCGGGCCACGCGAGCCGTGGCCGAGGATCTGCCCGGACTCGAGTAGACAGGTGATCTCCTCGAGGGGCCACGACCCGCCGTCGGAGCAGACGATCCGGCCGCCCTTCAGGGACAGTGAACGCTCCTCACGGTCGTGGCGCTGGGCTGCGATCTCGATGATCTGGTGGGCGGCGTCGGCGGCCGCGGAGCGAACGGCCGGCCCCATCGAGGGAATCGTCGACGAGCCGGCGGAGATCGTCGCGTACGGGCCTCGCGCCGTGTCGCCGAGGGAGACCTCCACGTGGTCGATGGGCAAACCGAGCTCTTCCGCGGCGATCTGGGCCATGGCGGTCGCGCTGCCGGTGCCGATGTCCTGCATCGCGGTGACGACCGTGACTCGGGCGTCGGCGCCTACCCGGACCCAGGCGTACGACGGCGGGCCGCCGCCCCCGTACCAGAGTTGGCTCGCCAGTCCTACGCCGCGCTTCCAGGTCCCGTCCGAGCTCCGGCGGATCGCGTCGCGCCGCGCCCAGTGTGGCTCGGCGCGTTTGTAGCACTCCATAAGGTTCTTGGACGAGAACGGCCGCTCGTCCATCGCGTCGTGCTGCGCGTAGTTGCGCCGGCGGAGCTCCAGGGGATCGAGGTCGAGCTCGGCGGCGAGCCCGTCCATCAGGCACTCGAGGCCGAACGTCCCCTCAACGAAGCCGGGCGCGCGGAAGGCGAGCATCGGCGGGGTGTTCAGCCTCGCCGCGTATTCGACGGTCCGGACGTTCTCGCACGCGTAGAGCATTCGCATCGGCCCGCCGGTCGAGGCGAGCCAGCCGTCCCAGCCGGTCGAGTTGACGAACTCACCGTCGAGCACGGTGAGCGTCCCGTCGGACCGGGCACCGATTCGGAGCCGCTGGATCGTCGCATTGCGATTGCCGGCGTCGAGATTCTCCTCGCGCCGGGTCAGCACGGCCTTGACCGGCCGGCCGGTCTTCCGCGCCAGCTCGGCTCCGACGAAGGTGTAGTCGCCGGGGCCGTTCTTGGAGCCGAAGCCGCCGCCCATGAACCGGCAGACGACCCGCACGTGATCCCCCGGAAGGCCAAAGTGTTTGGCGACTCGCTCGCGGACGCCCCAGACGAACTGCGTCGAGATGTAGACCGTGAGGTGGTCGTCGCCCTCCCATTGGCAGATCGACTGGTGGGTTTCCATCGAGTTGTGAAGCACGCTCTGCGTGCGGTACTCGGCTTCCACGACCACGTCGGCTTCGGCGAGGCCCCGCTCGATATCGCCCCGCTCGTGGTGGTTGGGCTCTTCGACCAGCTCGTTGCGTCGAACCGCCTCGTCCGGGTCCAGCAGTGGCTCGAGCTCCTCCCACTCGACCTCGATAAGGCGCATCGCGGCGCGGGCCTGCTCGTCGGTGTCGGCAGCGACGGCCGCGACCGGAGCGCCTTGGTAGGCCGGCTCGTCGGTCAGGGGACTCGTGTCGGGTCCGAGGACGGCACGTACGCCGGGTGCCTTCTCCGCCATCCGCAGGTCGATCTCCCGGATCCGCGCCCGTGCAAACGGGCTGCGGAGGATCGCGGCGTACAGCATGCCGGGCAGCTGGATGTCGGCGGTGTACTGCGCCTCGCCGCGTGCCCGCTGGTACCCGTCCTGCCTCGGCGCGGGACGCCCGACGGTGTCTCGCGGCCCTGCCGGCCACTGCTCGAGCGCGTCCTCGTCCACGACCACCCACTGGTCGGTGTAGCGGCCCTCGACCTC
Organism: Gaiellaceae bacterium; assembly: GCA_035265935.1. Lineage (GTDB taxonomy): Bacteria > Actinomycetota > Thermoleophilia > Gaiellales > Gaiellaceae > JACDAN01. Next base: position 6,228 of record DATFOC010000005.1, on the reverse strand, counting down.
CTTTTCGGTCTTGATCAGCCTTGCCACGATGCGATTGCCTCCTCGATCTTCGGGTACGTGCCGCATCGGCAGAGGTTCCCAGCCATCGCGTGGCGAACCTCCTCCGGCGTCGGCGTCGGGTTCCCTGCGACCAGCGCCGTCGCCGAGACGATCTGCCCGGGCGTGCAGAAGCCGCACTGAAGCGCGTCGGCCCGGACGAACGCGTCCACCATCGGATGCTCGCGAAGGCCCTCGATCGTGGTCACCTCGCCGTCGACCCGGTGGACGAGCGTGATGCACGAGAGCACCGGGACGCCGTCCACTTGGACCGTGCACGCGCCGCAATGACCCTCGTTGCAGGCGATCTTCGTGCCGGTCAGGCCGACCTCCTCGCGCAGCCAGTCCGCGAGCGAGCGCCCGATCGGCGCGTCCACCTCGTAAGCCCCGCCGTTCACGCGAACCTCAGGCACCCGGCGTCACCGCGATGATGTCCGCGAGGTGGACGAGCGCGAAGACAGAGCGCCTCGTCGAGACCCGCTCGCCCTCTTCGTCGATCTCGGGCAGCGCACGCCAAAGGTCCTGCGCCGCCGACAGCAGCTCCTTGATCCGGTCGAGCTCCTCGACGTAACCGTTGCGCTCATGGCAGGCGTTCATCGCCAGGCCCAGGACGCCGATGGTGTCCGCCTGGCCCGTCCAGAGGAGCGGCGTCGCCATCGAGAGGTACTGGTGGACCCGAGCCAGCGCCATCGACTGCCGGAACTCGTCCCGGCCGCGCGGCGCCGACGGCTCCAGCGGCTCCTCGCCGTCGGCGATCCGGTTGGCGTTGCCCGCGAGCATGTCGCGGAGCTGTTCCTCGTTCAATCCGGCGGTGATCGCCGTGCGGAGCGCGATCGTCAGCGACTGGGGCTGGCGTCCGTAGGGGTAGTCCGAGGCGTAGAGGATCTGCTCGGGCGGGACCTGGTGGAAGAAGTCGAGGAGGTCGACCGGGCTCCACACCGAGGTGTCGAAGAAGACGCCCCTGTGCCCCGCGAAGTGCCCGGCCAGCGCGGCCATGTCCGCGATGCCGGCGTGGGCGATGATCAGCTGAGCGTCGGGGTACGTCTCGACGAGCCGGTGGAGATGGTCGGCGATCGGAGGCAAGCCGCGCCCCCCGTGGATCAGGATCGGAACCCGTCGCTCGGCGGCGAGCTCGAACACGGGCACGAGCCGCTCGTCGTTCAGCGCGAAGCGCTGCGCCCTGGGATGGAGCTTGATCCCGCGCGCGCCGCGGTCGAGGCAACGGACGGCCTCGTCGGTCGGTCCCTCGGCGGTCAGGTCGAGGCGGACGAACGGAACCAGCCGGCCGTTCGAACGCTCGGCGTCACGCAGGGTCCGGTCGTTGGGCGCCCGAAACGCCGGCTCGCGGTCAGGCTCGTCCATGCAGAACATGAACGCCCGCGAGATGCCGTAGGAGTCCATGATCCGCTCGAGCTCCTCGTACTGGCCGCTGAAGCCGTCGATGTCGTGGCCCAGATGCAGGTGCGCGTCGAAGATCTCGGCTGCTTCCGGCAGCAGCCGCCGCAGTTCCTCGTCGTAGCTCGAGATCAGCGCCTGGGCGCGCGAGAATGCCGCTTCCACGAGCGCTCAGTCTATTCGGACGCCGATATAGGATCCGCACATGGCTGACGTCCTCATTTACTCAGACAACATGCACGGGCCCGAGCTCCGGCACGAGGTTCCCGTACCCGCGCCCGACCCGTTCCTCTACGTGGAGAAGAACGGCACCAAACACGTCGTGATCACGTCCTTCGAGATCGACCGGATGAAGGAGGCCGGCGTCGAGGCGCACCCGCTCGAGGCCTTCGGCTGGGACGAGCTCGTCGGCAAGGGGCCGAGGGAGGAGCAGCTCCTGAAGCTGATCGTCCAGGCCGTCGAAGGACTCGACGTCAAGGACGCGATCGTCCCGCATACGTTCCCACTTGAGCTCGCGGACGCGCTGCGAGAGAACGGCGTGCAGATCACTCCGGACCGCGCGTTCTTCAACAAGCGCCGCCGCGCCAAGAACGAGACCGAGATCGCCGGGATCCGCAAGGCGCAGCGAGGCACCGAAGCGGCGATGGACGCCGCGCGCGACCTCTTCCGTCGCGCCGAGCCGTCCAACGGTCAGCTGACCGTCGACGGAGAGACGCTGACCTGCGAGCTCGTCAAGGCGCGGATCACCGACGTCTTCAACGCGCATGGCCTCGTCGCCGACGAGATGATCGTCGCGCGCGGCCCGCAGACGGCGCTCGGCCACGACTTCGGCTCCGGCCCGATCGCGGCCGGCGAGCCGATCGTGCTCGACCTCTTCCCGCGCGACCGCGAGTCCGGCTGCTACGCCGACATGACCCGCACGTTCTGTATCGGCGAGCCCTCGGAGAAGCTCGTCGAGTACCACCGGCTCGTCAAGGCGGCGCTCGACAGGTCGCTCGAGGACGTCAAGGCCGGCGCCGCCGGACGCGACGTCTTTGAGCGCGTGTGCGACGTCTTCCACGAGGCGGGCTACCCGACACAGCTCTCGAAGCAGGAGGGCGAGGTGCTCGACCGCGGCTTCTACCACGGGCTCGGCCACGGCGTCGGGCTCGAGGTCCACGAGGCTCCGTGGCTCTCCCGTGACCCCGGCACTGTCGAGGCCGGCGATGTGATCACGCTCGAGCCGGGGCTCTACGAACCGGAGTTCGGCGGCTGCCGCCTCGAGGATCTCGTGCTGGTCACGGAGGACGGCAACGAGAACCTGACGCACTACCCGTACGATCTGACGCCGTAATGGCCACGGAGCAGTTCGGCTCTATCGAGACCATGCTTCTCGAGGATCGGCGGTACCCGCCGGACCCCGAGTTCGCGGGGCAGGCGAACGCTCAGGCCGAGCTGTACGACCTCGACTTCGAGGAGCTCTGGGCGCGCGAATCGCAACGCCTCACCTGGTTCGAGCCCTGGACGACGCTGCTCGAGTGGAAGCCGCCGTACGCGAAGTGGTACCTCGGCGGGAAGCTCAACGTCTGCTTCAACTGCGTCGACCGCCATGTCGAGGCGGGACGGGGCGGCAAGGTCGCCTACCACTGGGAGGGGGAGCCCGACGGCGACCGGCGCGAGCTGACCTACGCCGACTTGCAGGCGGAGATCGTGCGGTTCGCGAACGCGCTGAAGGAGCTCGGCGTCCGGAAGGGGACGAAGGTCGCGATCTACATGGGCATGGTCCCGGAGCTCGCAATTGCGATGCTTGCCTGCACGCGGCTAGGCGCGCCGCACACGGTCGTCTTCGGCGGCTTCTCCGCAGACTCGCTCTCCGGCCGGATCAACGACATGGGCTGCACGGTTCTCGTGACCCAGGACGAGGCGTGGCGCCGCGGCTCCAAGGTGCCGCTGAAGCAGATCGCCGACGAGGCGATGGGCAGTGCGCCGGGCATCGAGACCTGTGTCGTCCTGCGCAGGACCGAGGGGGAGGTCTCGATGGAGCGCGGCCGGGATGCATTCTGGAACGAGGTCGTCGAGGGCAAGCCCGACGACCCGGAGTCATGTCCGTGCGAGCCGAGGGACTCCGAGGAGCTGCTGTTTCTGATGTACACGTCGGGCACGACCGCGAAGCCGAAGGGCATTGCCCACACGACAGGTGGCTACCTCGTCGGCACGGCCTCGACGCACCACTACATCTTCGACCTGAAGCGCGACGACGACGTCTACTGGTGCGCGGCCGACATCGGCTGGATCACCGGCCACAGCTACATCGTCTACGGGCCGCTGGCGAACGGCGCGACCTCCGTCATCTACGAGGGGACGCCGGACTTTCCGGACAAGGATCGCTGGTGGGACATCGTCGAGCGCTACGGGGTCACGATTCTCTACACGGCACCGACGGCGATCCGGGCACACATGAAGTGGGGGCCCGAGCACGCGCAGAAGCACGACCTGTCGTCGCTCAGGCTGCTGGGCTCGGTCGGCGAGCCGATCAACCCCGAGGCGTGGATGTGGTACCGCGAGCACATCGGGGGAGACCGCGCCCCGGTCGTCGACACCTGGTGGCAGACCGAGACCGGGATGATCATGATCACGCCGCTGCCGGGGCTCACGACCACGAAGCCGGGGTCGGCGACCAAGCCGTTCCCCGGCGTCGACGCGGCTGTCTTCGACGAACAGGGAAACGAGGTAGGCCCCGGCGGCGGCGGCTACCTCGTTCTCCGCAAGCCGTGGCCGGCAATGTTGCGCGGGATCTACGGCGACCACGAGCGGTACGTGCAGACGTACTGGTCGAAATACCCTGGTGTCTACTTCGCAGGTGACGGCGCGCGGATCGACGAGGACGGCGACTTCTGGCTCCTGGGCCGCGTGGACGACGTGATGAACGTCTCAGGCCACCGGATCTCGACGATCGAGGTCGAGAGCGCCCTCGTGGATCACCCGTCGGTCGCCGAGGCGGCGGTGTGCGGCCGGATGGACTCTCAGAGCGGCCAGGCGATCGTCGCGTTCGTGACGCTCAAGGGCGGCGAGGACGGGTCCGAGGAGCGGCTCGCCGAGCTCCGCGACCACGTCGGCACCAAGATCGGCCCGATCGCGAAGCCGGCGAACATCGTCTTCACCCCAGAGCTGCCGAAGACGCGCAGCGGGAAGATCATGCGGCGGCTCCTGCGGGACGTCGCGGAGAACCGGCCGCTGGGCGACACCACGACCTTGGCCGACCCCACGGTCGTGGAGGAGATCCGAGAACGCGGTACCAGCGAGCAGACGGAGGAGTAGATGGGCGGATACACGCACATGAGCGTGCTGGACGTGGAGGATGCGGCCGAGAAGTTCGGCATGGGTGAGACGCACGAGACGCGTTTCGCGCACGGGCCGCTCGAGGCGGAGACGACGGGCTTCAGCCTCCATCGCTTCAAGCCGGGCAAGCGAGCGCCGTTCGGGCATCGCCACGAGGCCGCGGAGGAGATCTACTTCGTCGTCTCGGGCTCGGGGCGAGTGAAGCTGGACGACGACATCCTTGAGCTGCATCCGCGGGAGGCGGTGCGGGTCGCCCCGGGCGTCATGCGCCAGTTCGAGGCCGGCGACGAGGGCCTCGAGATCCTCGCCTTCGGGCCGCGGCACGCCGAGGACCGCGGCGAGATCGTCCAGGGCTGGTGGAGTTAGACCACCGGCAGCTCGGCGTCGACCTCTACAACGACGCGTGGCGGCTGCTCGAGAAGGAGCGGGCCCCCGAGGAGGACGACGAGCTGTTGCATCAGGCGCACGCTTCGACCTACCACTGGTTGCAGTCACCCGAATGCGAGCCCAAGAACCGTGCGCGCGGCGAATGGCTGTGTTCCCGGGCCTATGCGGTGCTCGGACGGGCCGAGCCGGCACTCCACCACGCGGAGCGCTGCCGGGCGATCGTCGAGGCGAATCCCGAGAACATGGACGAGTTCGACCTCCCGTTCGCCTACGAAGCGCTCGCTCGGGCGCACCTGGTGGGCGGCGCCGAGGACGAGGCCGAGCGTTACGAGAGGGCCGCTCGCGAGGCCGGAGCCGCGATGAGCGATGCGGAGGGCCTCGAGCATTTCGAGGAGGCGCTCGCCACGATCAGGTAGCCGACGAGCCTCGACGCTTTAGTTACCGAGCAGCTCGTCCGCGACGTCGCGGCGAACCCGCAGCTCCCAGACGAGGAGCCAGGCGGCGAAGACGACTCCGCTGGCCAGCACGGCCGGAACGATCCAACGACCCACTCCGATGTCGAGCAAGGCGACGAGCATGAGCGGCCAGAAGACGAAGAGGAACGCAAGCCCGAGGCCACAGGCGATGCAGCCCAGTGTGAGTACGAGCAGGCCGCCATTACTCGGTACGACGAGATCCGCAGAGGTGATGTCGCGTTCGACGTGGATGGGCCGCGTGTTGGCCTCGAACGAGGCCCTGTTCCAGTCTTTCGACATCAGCTACGCGTCTCAGCGTACTCCTGCGGATGCCGGCGGAGGCTTTCCAGCCTGGACGACGACCTTAGCGACGCTCGGACCCGGCCCGCGCGGGGCCGATCTGACTCGCACCTGCTACCTTGACTCCAAGAGCAGAGCGAGTTCGGTTTGCGCTTCGGCGCCTTCCTCACCCGTTCGTGAACGGTGAAGGAGGTGTTTTTTATGGCAAACGGAACCGTCAAGTGGTTCAACGACAGCAAGGGCTACGGCTTCATCACTCCCGATGAAGGCGCTAAGGACCTGTTCGTGCATCACAGCAGCATCGCCGGCGAGGGCTTCAAGTCGCTCCCGGAGGGCG
>DATFOC010000004.1:0-18713 GCA_035265935.1 Gaiellaceae bacterium | reverse complement strand
TCCTGCATGGCGGCGGCGGCGCGGACGGCGCGGAGCGCGTCGTCCTCGTGCACTCGGGGCAGACCGAACACCGCCATGACGGCGTCGCCGATGTACTTCTCGACCACGCCGCCGTGGTGCTCGAGCGCCTCACGCATCACGTCGAAGTACCGCAGCATCACCTCGCGCAGGGCCTCCGAGTCGAGCGCCTCGCCCAGCTTCGTGGAGCCCTGTAGGTCGGAAAAGACGATCGACACCGTCTTCCGTACCTCCTGTGGGGCGATTCTCGCGGCGAGCTCCGCGCCGCAGAATCCGCACAGCCGGAACCGCTCGGGGTTTTCCTCACCGCAATTAGGGCAGATCCTCACGCCATCAAGTGTAAGACCCGGCTTTGCGCAGTCCTAGCTCTATCGGAACGGAGTACGATCGTGGCATGGCGGTCGCCGCTCCCGACCGGCTCCACTACACGCCGAAGGATGAGGCGAACGAGCTGATCGCCCGTGACCCGCTGGCGCTCCTGATCGGCTTCGCGCTCGACCAGCAGGTGACGGTGGGGACCGCGTTCCTCGGTCCGTGGAAGCTGAAGGAGCGGCTCGGCACGCTGGACGCCTCTGAGATCGCGCACATGGACCCCGACCGGCTCGAGGGAGCGTTCCGTGAGAAGCCGGCCATCCACCGGTTCCCCGGCGCGATGGCGACTCGCGTCCGCGACCTCGCGGCCCACGTCGAGGAGGAGTACGGCGGGGACGCCTCGCGGCTCTGGCTAGAGACCGGCGACTCGGCCGAGCTCCGCCGCCGGATCGCCGCGCTACCGGGCTTCGGTGAGATGAAGATCAAGGCGCTCTCGGCGGTGCTCTACAAGCGTTTCGGCGTGGAGGCGGCTCGCGAGCTGACGCCGGATCACCCGACGCTGGGCGACGTGGACTCGCCCGAGGCGCTCGAGCACTACCAGGCGCTGAAGCGCGAGCACAAGGCAAAGATGCGCGCGCAGCGCGGGGCTTGAGAGACCGCCCCGGCGTCATCGTCTACGTCACCCGCGCGGCCCCGTTCGAGTGGGAGCTCCTGCTATTCGACGTCGTCGGCGAGCCGGGGTACGAGGCGATCGTCCCGGGAGGCGGGATCGAGCAGGGCGAGACGCCGGAGGACGCCGGGGTGCGGGAGGTTCTCGAGGAGACGGGTCTCGAGGTGCGGATCCTTCGCGAGCTCGGCGTCGACGAGGGCACGCACTTCTTCCAGGCGATGCCGGTCGGGCCGACCGAAGACGAGTGGTTTCTCGGTGGCGACGAGGTGCGGTGCTACTGGGCGCCGCTCGACGGCGAGGTCGCCCTCTGGGGAACGCGCGGCGATCTTCTCCCCGAGCTCAAACGTCAGCGGGTGGTGGCCTACATCACCCGCGACACCGCACAGGGCCGCGAGCTGCTCGTCTTCGAGCAGGACGAACCGGGCTCGGGCGTCCAGGTGCCGGCCGGACGCCTCGATCCCGGCGAGGAGCTCGAGCCAGCCCTCATGCGCGAGATCGAGGAGGAGTCGGGCCTCACTTGCCTGCGTTTGCTGCGTGAGCTGCCGGGATTCGAGGAGCACTACGCGACGAGGTACGAGGACCACGGTTTCCACCTTGTCTCGACCGAGGAGCTCCCCGACGAATGGGATCACGTCGTCCAGGGCGACGGCGACGATGCCGGCTTCGTCTTCCGCTTCCGCTGGGAGGCGATCGAGCCGGGCATGCGGCTCTTCAATCGTCGCAATCCCGTGATCCACCGGCTCCTGGGAAACCCTGTTCTTGACTGATTTCGAACGGTATTGGACAATCGCTCGGCCCAGGCAAGGTCATTCGACATAGGGAGAAGCCACATGCGAAGGCTGCTCGTCGTCCTTGCCGCTGCATCACTGATCGGGGTCTTGCTGGCTCCGACTGCGGCATCAGCACAGAAGGCACACGTCTTTCCGCCGAACGCACACCCCTTCGGGGCGAGCTACGGCGAATGGCAGGCGAGGTGGTTCAAATGGTTCATCGAGATCCCAGCGCCCGCCAGCCCGCTCTTCGACGAAACGGGTGCGCTCTGCGGCACCAACCAGAGCGGTTCGGTCTGGTTCCTGGCGCCCGTTGCGCATCCGGGGACTACGACGCGTGCGTGCACGGTCCCCACGGGCACCGGCATCTTCGTCCAAGGCCTCGGAAACGAGTGCTCGAACGTAGAGCCGCCTCCGTTCTTCGGCGCGACCGAGGCGGAGCTGCGCGCCTGCGCAGCTGCAGGCCTTGAGGAGTTCTTCGGGGACGCCACAACATCGATCACGGTTGACGGCGTGACGGTGTCCGGCCTCGACCGCTATCGGACGCAGACGCCGGTGTTCAGCTACACGCTCCCGCCGGACAACCTGTACGGCCTGCCGCCGGCAACTGCGCTGGCGGTCTCGGAAGGCACCGCAGTCCTCGTCAAGCCGCTGCCGCCAGGCGTGCACAGCATCGTGGTCCACATCGTGGCACCGACCTTGGGCGGCACGATCGATGCCGTCTACAACCTCACCGTGGTTCCCCGCGGGCACTTCGGCTGAGGTCTAACGAGAACGAGGGAGGGCGACTCCGCCATCACGGCCGATAACAGCTGGGTGAGGGTCGCCCTCCTCGCCGTGATCGTCATAGCGCTCCTCGTCGGCGGCAGGCCGGCCGAGGCGCTGCGGCATCCCTCCGCGCCGCGCTGCTCGATCTTCCCGAAGTCCAACGTGTGGAACCAGCGGGTCGACCGGCTTCCTGTCGCGGCCAACTCGGACGCGATCATCCGGTCGATCGGCCCCGACGAGACGCTCCACCCCGACTTCGGCTCGAGGCTCTGGGAGGGCGCGCCGATCGGGATCCCGATCACCGTCGTCCGCGGGCGCCAGGCGAAGACACGTTTGCGGTTCGAGTACGCGGACGAGAGCGACCGAGGCCCGTACCCGATCCCGCGAAACGTGAAGATCGAGGGCGGCCGCCAGTCGAACGGCGACCGCCATGCCCTGATTCTCGACCGCGACAACTGCCGGCTGTACGAGCTCTTCGCGCTCTACCCGGAGAGAAACGGCTGGCGCGCAGGCTCGGGCGCGATCTGGAACCTCCGCACGAACCGGCTCCGGCCCGCCGGCTGGACGTCGGCCGACGCCGCCGGGCTGCCCATCCTCCCCGGCCTCGCGCGCTTCGACGAGGTCTCGCGCGGACGGATCGATCACGCCCTGCGCTTTACGCTCAGCCGGACGCGCCGTGCGTACGTCTATCCCGCCCGCCACTACGCGAGCAGCGCAACCGACGCGAACCTGCCCCCGATGGGGCTCCGAGTCCGCCTGAAGGCGAGCTTCCGCACCGCCGGCTACCCGCGCCAGGCCCGGATCGTCCTGGAGGCGCTGAAGCGCTACGGGATGATGGTGTCGGACAACGGCGCGGACTGGTACAGCACCGGTGCGCCGGACCCGCGCTGGTCGAACGAGCAATTGCGGGCGTTGAAACGCGTTCCCGGCTCGGCGTTCGAGCTCGTGGACACGAGCCGTCTCCGCTCCGGGTAGCACTTGAGTCCGTCCAGCGGACGTGCTTTCCTCTCTTCAGAGAGGGGGGCGACAGCGCTTGAAGCGATATCGGCTGATCTCTGCGGTCGCCGCGATTGCGCTGCTCGTGGCCGCGCCAGCAGCGATCGGCTCGGGCGGTGACGGGATCGTGGGCGGCACGGCGGCGAGCCCGGGCGAGTACCCGGCCCAAGGTTGGTTGGTTGTCGACACTCCGCCTGCCCCCGGATTCGACTCTGAATGTGGCGGGACGCTCGTCGGAAGCCGCTGGTTCCTGACCGCCGCACACTGCGTCGTCGGTGTCACGGCCTTCGCGGTCCTCCTCGGCGACAACGATGTCCAACTGCCGAACAATGACTGGTACGGCGTGGCGTCAGTGGACGTGCACGCTGCCTACAACCCCATCACGAATCAGAACGACGTCGCAATGCTCCGGCTGGATCGGGCTGCCCCGTACCAGCCGCTGCGAGTGATCGAGCCGAGCGAGACGCCGATCTGGGCACCTGGCACGGTTGCACGAATCGTCGGCTGGGGTGCAACCGCCGAAGGCGGCCCACCCGCGAATCTCCTGCAGGAAGCCGACGTGCGAATCGTCGGCGATGCACCTTGCCAAAGCGCTTACGAGCTCAATGCTCCGCCGATGGATCCAGGCACGATGGTGTGCGCGGCCGAGCCCGGACGAGATACCTGCCAAGGTGACTCGGGTGGTCCGCTCATGGTGCGCGATTCCCTCGGCGCGTGGGCTCTCGTCGGCATCACGTCGTGGGGGCAGGGCTGCGCCAGCCCGGAGTTCCCAGGCGTGTATACCCGTCTCGGCGCCCCGGGTCTCAACGATTGGGTCATGCTGCGCCACCCGCGTGCCTCCTTCAACGCTCCGCAGGTCATCCATTCAGGGCTACCAGCGACGTTTACGCAGCAGTCGTTCCATCCGGACCCCGGCCATTTCACAACGTTCAACTGGGATTTCGACGGGGACGGGCAGTACGACGACGGAAGCGGTTCGAGCGCAGTCTTCAGCTTCCCTCCCGGGGTGCAGACAGTCGGACTCGAAGCCAGCCGCCCCGGCGGCGATACGGCCAGCGTTCGCCGGAGAATCGCCGTGAACGGTCGTCCGACAGCGGTCGCCGGAGGCCCGAACGGCTACTCGGTCCGCGAGGGCGGAAGCGTCCTCCTCACAGCGAGCGGGACGGACCCCGAGGGCGAGGCGCTCTCTTATTCCTGGGACCTGGACAGGAACGGAGCGTTCGAGGTCAGCGGCCAGACGACTTCCTTTTCGGCGCTTCATCTTGATGGGCCTACCACGCGGGCCTTCGTCCTGAGGGTCTGCGACAGCGCCGGAGGCTGCGCCACCTCGTCGGCGACCGCTCGCGTCAGGAACGCGCCCCCGCGGGCGAACGCCGGGCACGATCGCCGCGTCAAGCGTGGGAGGAGAGTCCGCTTCTTCGTCCGCGCCTCCGATCCGGGCCGCGACCGGCTCAAAGCCACGTGGCGGATCGCGGGACGCACGAAACGGGGCTCCAGAGTGACACACGTCTTCAAGCGCCTAGGTCTCTACGTCGTGCGGGTCACGGTCACCGACGGCGACGGAGGCTCAACCACCGACAGGGTCAGAGTCCGGGTAGCAAGGCGGTAAGCCAAACCGCGGCGGCGAGAATCGTCGTAGAGTCGTACCGATGCTCCGCGCAGCGCTCGTCCTGACATTCGCAGCCGCGCTGCTCCTTGCCGGCTGCGGCGGCGGCGACGACGAGTTTGGCGGCACCCTCGCCGTGCCTCTCGTCACGCAGAACGACTCAGGCCAGGAGGGCGAAGCGACGCTGTCGGAAGTGAGCTCCGACACGACACGTGTGGTGCTCGAGGTCGAAAACCCCCCGGGTGATCCTCAGCCAGCCCACATCCACCGGGGAAGCTGCGAGAACCTCGACCCCGAACCGGCGTACGGGCTCGAGAACGTGGTGGAAGGCAAGTCGACCACCGAAGTGAACGTCGCAATTGAGGATCTCGTCGGAAAGGGATTCGCCGTCAACGTGCACAAGTCGGCTGACGAGGCGCAGGTCTACGTCGCCTGCGGCGACATCGAGGAAGTCGCCCAGGTGAACCCTCCGCAGGACTAGCCGACGCCGGCGAGCAGGAACGCGCGGTTCTCGCGCAGCATTTCGCGGGCGATCACGAGCCGCTGGATCTGATTCGTCCCCTCGTAGATCTGCGTGATCTTGGCGTCGCGCATCATCCGCTCGACCGGATACTCCTGCATGTACCCGTAGCCGCCGAGGATCTGGACGGCGTCGGTCGTGACGTCCATGGCCACGTCCGTGCAGTACAGCTTTGCCATCGCGCTGATCTTCGTCAGCTCGGAGCCGTCGGCGCCGTCGTCGATCATCTGGCCGCATTTGTAGAGCAGGAGCCGCGCGGCCTCGCACTTGGTCTCCATGTCGGCGAGGGTCGCCGAGATCAGCTGGTGCTGTGCGATCGGCTTGCCCATCGTCTCGCGGTCCTTGGCGTACTCCAGCGCGTAGTCGGTCGCACCCTGCGCGAGCCCGAGCCCCTGCGCGCCGATCCCGGGCCTGGAGCGGTCGAGGATCCGCATCGCGATCTTGAACCCCTCGCCCTCCTCCGCAAGGAGGTTGTCCGCGGGGATCCGCATCTCGTTGAAGAAGATCTCGCCGGTCGTCGAGCCCTTGATCCCCATCTTCGGCTCGATCCGGCCGACCTCGAAGCCGGGGCTGGACGCCTCGACGACAAACGCCGAGATCCCTGAGTGGCCCTCCCCTGGCTCGGTCTTCGCGAACACGGTGTAGAGGTCGGCGACGCCGGCGTTCGTGATGAAGCGCTTCGAGCCGTTGATCACGTACTCGTCGCCGTCGAGCCGCGCCTCGCTGCGCATGGCGGCGGAGTCGGAGCCGGAGCCGGGCTCCGTCAGCGCGTACGCGGCCAGCCACTCGCCGGAGGCGAGCTTAGGTAGATACCGCTGCTTCTGCTCGTCCGTCCCGGCCAGCTTGAGGCCGAGCGTGCCGAGCTCCTGGACGGCGATGATCAGACCGCTGGTCGCACAGACCTTGGAGACCTCCTCGATCGCCACGAGCGCCATCAGCGCGGAGGCGCCGAGGCCGCCGTACTCCTCGTCGTAGAGCACGCCGAAAATCCCGTGCTCACGGAACAGCTCGACGACGTCCCACGGAAACTCCGCCGACTTGTCGATCTCGGCCGCGCGCGGCGCAATGCGTTCGCGCGCGAGCTCGCGGATCAGCTCGCGGATCTCCTGTTGCTCCTCGGTCAGCGGCTCGGTCGGCACCGCCGCAATCCTAAAGCGAGCCTGTTAGTTTCCGGGCCGTGGCGAAGCGAATAGCCGTTCTCATCGCCGTTTTCAGCCTCGTCGGGACGTCGATGGCGCTCGCGTCCTCGGGCAGGCACGAGTACGGCTGGGAATTGAAGCCGACAGGCTCGACCGCTCGACTCCGCGGGCTCTCCGCGGTCAGCGAGCGCGTCGCCTGGGCAAGCGGAAGCCTAGGCACCGTCCTCCGCACGACCAACAAGGGCGCGACCTGGCAGTCGGTCGGGCCGCCAGGCACCTCGGCGCTCCAGTTCCGGGACATCGAGGCGTTCAACCGCGATACGGCCGTGATCCTCTCCATCGGCGTTGGGACGGACTCGCGCATCTACCGGACGACGAACGGCGGGCAGACGTGGACGCTCGTTTTCCAAAACACCGACCCGGCCGCGTTCTACGACTGCATGGCCTGGTTCAACAAGCATCGGGGGCTGGCGCTCTCGGACCCGGTCAACGGTCGCTTCCGCATCCTCGCGACTGAAGACGGCGGCCTGACATGGCACGTGGTCGACGCGGACATGCCTCCAGCGCTACCCCTTGAGTTCGCCTTTGCCGCCAGCGGGCAGTGCATCACGACTGCCGGCGGCCGAGACGTGTGGTTCGGGACCGGCGGGGACGCGGTCGCGCGGGTCTTCCACTCCGGCGACCGCGGGCTCACGTGGACGGTCGCGAACACGCCGGTACGAAGCGGACCGACCGCCGGCATTTTCGCGCTCGCGTTCAGGGATCCGCGGCACGGCCTGGCGGCGGGCGGCCAGTTCGACGCACCGACGGCGTCACCGGACGCGCATGCGCTCAGCAATGACGGCGGCCGCAGGTGGCGCCTCGCGACCGGCGCACCGGACGAGTATCGATCGGGCGCGCACTGGGTGACGGGCCGTGACGCGATCATCGTCGGTCCCAGCGGCAGTGACGCGACGTTCGACGCCGGCCGCACGTGGCACCGATTCGACGACGGCAGCTTCGACACCGTCGACTGCGCGGGCGGGCACGCCTGCTGGGCAGCCGGCGAGCTGGGCCGCGTCGCCTTCCTGACGCGCGACTAGCGCCGCTTCAAGTCCTCTGTGGTCGGTCCCTCGAGGACCCGGCCGTCCGCTGCGTAGCGGGAGCCGTGACACGGGCAGTCCCACGTGCGCTCGGCAGGGTTCCAGTCCACGACGCACCAGAGGTGCCGACAGACCGGTGAGAGCTCGTGGACAGTTCCGTCGTCGTCGCGATAGACGGCGGTCTTCCTGACCCGGCCGACGATCGCGCCCTCGCCCGGGCGGAGATCGTCTGCGGATGACGTGTCCCCGGCTCGCACCCGGTCGGCGAAGAAATGGAAGCCGGCGCTCGCGTTCTCCTTGACGAACTTCGAGAGCGCGGAGCGCGGAGGGAGCCGCTTGGAGTCGAAGAGCTCGAGCCATTGGTTGTCACGGCCGAGGATCGAGTCCGCGATCATCATCGACGCGGCGGTCCCGTTCGTCATTCCCCACTTGTTGAACCCCGTGGCCGTGTAGACCTGGGGCGTCGAGCGGGCGACGCGACCGACGTACGGCACCTGGTCGTGCGGCATGTAGTCGTGGGTCGACCACCGGAACTCGACCTCGCCGGCGCCCGGCCAGTGCGCGCGGAGGAACTCCTCGAGCTCCTCGTACTTGGACGGCGTGTCGTCCTCGGTTCCGATCTTGTGCCCGTTGCCGCCGACGTTGAGCAAGAGCCTGTCGCCGTCGCTGAACGTGCGCATCGAGCGGGTCGGCGTGCCGGCGTTGATGAACATCCCATCGGGTGCGTCCGACGCGTCGATCGGCGCGCACAGTGCGTAACTCAAGTGTGGGTAGGTCTTGGCGAAGAAGAGCCCGCGGTCGAGGATCGGCAGATGCGTCGCCACCACGACGTCCCGAGCGGCCACCCGGCCCTGCTCCGCCACCACCTCGCAAGGCTCGCCGTGCTTCACCGAGTGGACGCGTGATCGCTCGAAAACATGGCTCCCGTCGCCCGGGATGGTCGCCGCGAGGGCAAGCAGGTACTTGCGCGGATGAAATTGGGCCTGGTTCTCGAGCCGGACGGCCGCCGTGACCGGGAAGGGCAGCGGGGTCTCTCGGAGGAGTGACGCCGGCAGCCCGGCCGCCTGGGCGACCTCGACCTCCTCCTTGACCTGATTCGCCTGCTCCTCGTCGTCCGCGTAGACGTAGTTGTCTTTGCGCTCGAAGTCACAGTCGATCCCGTCCTCCTCGACGAAACGAGCGATCCGCTCGAGGCCGGCCTGGTTCGCGTCGGCGTAGACCCTCGCCCCATCCCCGCCGAACGCCTTCTTGATCTTCGTGTAGCCGAGGCCGTGCCCGGACGTGACCTTCGCAGTCGTGTAGCCGGTCGCGCCGTGAACGATCCGCTTCGACTCGAGTAGGGCAACGGTCTTGCCGGCGCGCTTCAAGAGGACTGCGGCAGTGATCCCGGTGATGCCCGCGCCGACGATTGCCACGTCGACCGAGAGATCGTCGGCGAGCGGCGGGTAGTCGGTCTCCGGCGTCGTGCCGATCCAAAAAGACGCGCCACCCTGCGTGGGTTCGAGGTCGGACGACATGGCGCCTCCTTACCTGTTCCCCGCCGGGGCGAAACTAGATTGTCGGCGATGATCCTGGAGCGAGGCTTCGTGCGGACTCTCGACCGGGCGCTGCCGACCGCCTCGGCGCTCGCGATCGCGGGCGACCGGATCGCGGGCGGAGTCGGAACGCACGAGGTGGCATTGCCGAGCCCCGACCGGGTGGATCTCGGGGGACGCTGCGTCGTCCCGGGCTTCTCGGACGCACATGTCCACTTCCCGACGTGGGCGATCGCTCCGCGGGAGATTCGGCTCGAAGGCGTCGCGTCGGTGGAGGAGGCGCTCGCTCGCGTCCGGGACGGGCTCGGGTCCGTCGGCGAGGGCGGTTGGCTGCGGGGCCGGGGCTGGCGGGATGCGGACTGGCCGACACCGCCCACGAAGGAGGCGCTCGACGAAGTCGCCGGCGACGTGCCGGTCGCGCTGCTCGCCCACGACTCGCATTCCCTATGGGTCAACTCGGCTGCTCTTTCGTGGTCCGACGGCGACCTCGACGTCGACGGCGGGGTCGTCGAACGTGACGCTCGCGGCGAGGCGACGGGCGTTCTTCGCGAGGAGGCCTGCTGGCGCTTTCGCGATCGGCACATCCACATCTCGGACGAGGAGTACCTCGATGCGATGCGCGAGGGTCTGCGAGTGGCGTCGAAGAGAGGCGTCACGGCGGTACACGACAAGGACGGCTGGATCGGCGCGCTCCGGCTCTGGCAGTCCCTCGCTGCCGCCGGCGCGCTCACGCTCCGGGTCTGGCAGTCGCTGCCTGCCGATTACGTCGACGAATTGGCTGGACTCGGGATGCGGAGCGGCCTTGGCGACGGGATGCTCCGGATCGGCTACCTGAAGGCGTTCATGGACGGAACGCTCGGCTCGCAGACCGCGCGGATGCTGGACGGCAGCGGCGTCGAGATCACGAGCCATGAGGAGCTCGTGAGCATCGTTCGCCGCGCGGCGTATGCCGGCTGGCCGGTGGCGGTCCATGCGATCGGCGACCGCGCGAACCGCGAGGCGCTCGATGCCTTCGCGGAGACCAAGCACATCTGGGGCGTGCTGGGCCTACGGCAGCGAATCGAGCACGCGCAGCTGCTCGCGCCTGAGGACATCGGGCGCTTCGCCGAGGTCGGCGTCGCGGCGTCTGTCCAATTCAGCCACGCCTCATCGGACCGCGACGTTGCAGACCGCTTCTGGGCAGGCAAGACGGAGGGCGCCTACGCGTACCGCTCGCTCTGGGACTCGGGGGCGGTGGTCGCCAACGGCTCGGACGCGCCCATCGAGGAGCTCGACCCGCTCGCCGGAATCCGGGCCGGCGTCCTTCGGACGATCGACGACCGGCCCGCCTGGCACCTCGAGCAGACGCTGACCGTCGAGCAGGCGTTCCAGGCGACCTGTGTCACGCCCGCGTGGCTCAGCTACGACGAGCACCGCCGCGGAAAGCTCGTCCCCGGGTATCTCGCCGATCTCGTCGTCCTCGACCGCGACCCGTTCGAGCTTCAACCGGAGGAGCTGACCGACGTCCATGTGGTGGCCACGATGGTCGGCGGCCGCTGGACGCACAACCCACCGCCCTGGGACTAGGAGGGGTTGGCGGAATAACGCTCAGCCGGTATTGCGCCAACCCCTCCTAGGAGGGGTTGGCGAGACCAGAACGTCGCCACGCGTCCGCCAGCGGCCCCCGATAGAACAACGCGAGCGGGATGGCAACGATCAAGAGAAGCGCTTCGTCGAGCGGGCCTGGGATCGGTGCCAGCCCCAACGCAGCAAGCCAACGCAGCGGTCTTGGGATGCGCTTGTCTGTCGCGGCGATCCGGACCGCGCGGACGGTACGACTGAGGAAATTGCGGGCGCGTACCACGTCGCGAGTCTAGGCAGGTGCGTATGGGCTGGCTTCGGGACGTCGCGGAGAGTCGTCAGACGTTCAGCGAAGCGAAGGCCCGGAAGAGCTCCTTGCCCGTCTCGACCGCGAGCGGGATGTGGTCGACGCGCAGGCGTTCGTTGGGCGAGTGGATGTTCCCCTCCGGAAGGTCGAAGCCCGTGATCACCGTTGGAATCGCCTTCTCCGCAAGCGCCGGGACTATCGGCAGCGACCCGCCAACACGAACCAGCAGCGGTCTCGCCCCCACGACGCGCTCGAACGCGTCCTGCGCCAGCCGGATCGCCGGCCCATCCGGCGGGATCAAGCCCGGCGACGCGCTCGACCAGCGCTCGACGTCCACGTCGGCCCTCTCGGGCGCAGCTTCGCGGAGCATGCGCTCGAAGACGGGCGCGATCTCGTCGGGGTCCTGACCTGGCGCGAGCCGGATCGAGACGTTCGCCTCCGCGGAGACCGGCAGCACCGTCTTCTGGAGGAGTGGCTCTCCGCCGACCAGCCCGTTGACGGTCACGGACGGCTCGGCCCACGTGCGCGCATAGAACTCGTCGGCAGCCCGCGGGTCCGAAGGGCGTGCTCCACCCTCCTCGAGCAGTTCCGACCCGGGAGCGAGCTCACCCCACCCGCGAACTTCCTCTTCCGGCGGTGCGGCCACGCCCGCGCGGAGCGGGTCGGGCAAGAGCCCGTTCTCCCCCGGAAGTACAGCGCGAAGCGTCTGCATCAATGCGTCGGTCGCGCTCAACGCGGCGCCCCCGAAGACGCCGGAGTGGAGGTCGCGCTCTCCCGTCCGGATTCGGACGTGGAAATAGATCATCCCGCGGGTCGCGACATGGAAGACCGGCGCGCCGGGTCGGAGCATCGCCGAGTCGAAGATCACCGCCGCATCGGCTCCGCGCTCGTCCGAAGCGATGAACTCGACGACCTGGTCGCCGCCGGTCTCCTCCTCCCCGTCGCAGACGAAGCGGACGTTCACGGGCAACTCGCGGGCGGCAGCCAGCTCCTCCGTCGCCTTGAGCAGCGCCCAGAGCTGGCCCTTGTCGTCGGCCACCCCGCGCGCGTAGAGCCAACCGTCCCGCACCTCGGGCTCGAACGGTTCGGTCTCCCACTCGTCGGCCGCCCCCGCCGGCTGCACGTCGAAATGCCCGTAACAGAGGACCGTCGGCGCGTCGCCGCCGCCAGACGCACGAACCTCGCCAACGACGAGCGGAAACGTCTCGGTCTCGACGAGCTCCGCCTCGCCGCCCATCCGCCGCACCGACGCGGCGACCCATTCGGCAGCGCGCCGGACGTCGTCCTTGCGCTCGGGATCGGCGCTGATCGAGGGGATGCGGAGCAGCTGCGAGAGCTCCTCCATCCATCCTTGCTTGAGCTCGGCCACGGGCGGCCGAGTCTAAGCGCTACGCAACCCTGAGCTTCTGGGAATCCGCGAGCGCCCGGAGCTTCTTCAGACTCTGGTTCTCGATCTGCCGGATGCGCTCCCGGGTGACCTGGAACGTGCGGCCGACCTCGTCCAGCGTCCGCGGCTGCTCGCCGTTGAGGCCGTAGCGGAGCTCGAGCACCCGCCGCTCCCGCTCGGACAGCGTCCCGAGGATCTTGACCAGCGCTTCCTTGCGGAGGATGTCCTCGGCGACCTCCTCGGGCTGCGGCGCGAGCTCGTCAGTGATGAAGTGCCCGAACTCTGATTCCTCGTCGTCGCCCACCGGCTTCTCGAGCGAGACCGGCGTCTGCGCGCTGCGCCGGATCTGATCGACCTCGTCGACCGTCAGGTCGAGCTCGTGGGCGATCTCCTGCGAGCAGGGCTCCCGGCCGCGCTCGGCCCTCAGCTTCCGCTCCGTGCGGAGGATCTTGTTCAGCTTCTCGACAACGTGGACAGGCATGCGGATCGTGCGTGCCTTGTCGGCGAGCGCCCTGGCGACCGCCTGCCGGATCCACCAGGTCGCGTACGTCGAGAACTTGAACCCCTTGCGGTGGTCGAACTTCTCCGCCGCGCGCACCAGCCCGATCGTGCCCTCCTGGATCAGATCGAGGAACGGCAGCCCCTGGTTGCGGTACCGCTTCGCGATCGAGACGACGAGACGGAGGTTGGCGGCGACCATGTCCTGCTTCGCTCGATGGTCGCCGCGCTCGATCCGCTTCGCCAGCTCGATCTCCTGTGCCGCGGTCAGGAGATCGACCTTGCCGATGTCCTTGAGGAAGAGCTGCAGCGCCTCGGTCGAGACCTCGCGCTGGTCGACTTCGGCTTCCTCCTCGGCCGGCTCGACGACTTCGATCTGCAGCTCGTCGAGCCTGCCGTACAGCTCGTCGACCTGTGCCGGCTCGAGCTCGAGCTCGTCCACCGCAACGGCGAGCTCGTCGGACGCCAGCTGCCCGGACTCCTGGGCGCTCGCGATCAGGGCCTCGAAGATGCCCTCGGCCGGAGTTGGTGCTGTCTGCCCCGCAGTACCCCCCTGCTCCACCGGCTCCCCTCTCATATCCGGTTGGTGCTTGACCTGGTCGGACATGGCGCATCCTTCCAAAGGACTTCCTCTACCGCCATAGGCCGACCGGCCTATCTTGCGGTTCGTCGGTCCTAGTGCCGTTTAGCTTTTACGTATCCCTTCTAGACGGTCGAGGAGCCGCTTTGCTTCCCTGTCGTGCGGCGCTCCGAGCCGGGTTGCGCGACGGAGTTGGCGCCTGGCCTCCTCGAGGTCGCCGAGCCACAGCAGCATCAGGCCGAGGTGGAAGCGGACGGTGCCGGCCCGGGGGAACCGCCTCGTGAGCGGGCCCATGCGAGAAAAGGCACGCTCGGGATGCTCCTTGTCGAAGCGCCCGATCGCATCGGCGACCAGAGCGTCGGCGTCGCTCGGCGCGAGCTTTGCGGCCGCCGAGAACTCCCGCCGCGCCGAGACCGGCCGCTCGACACGCTGGAGCGCCACCCCATAGAGCAGCTTGGCGCGGGGATCGGCTCGCCGCGCCATCCTCCGGAGTGCGGCGAACTGCTCCGGTGCCTCCATGGCCTGAACCTCGCGCGGGCCGCGAAAGCCGGGAACGAACGTCGGTAGCCCGGGCGGAGCGCCGCGGAAGAGCAGATCTCCCGCGCGCACGGCGAACGCTGTGTCGGGTGCCTTCAACCGCGTCGTACGCCACGCTTCGACGGCACCGGCCGTGTCTCCGCTCCAGAACCGGGCCAGACCAAGGTGGAAGAGCACGGCGCCGCTCCTGGGATGAAGTGTCGCGAGCTCCTCGAGACGCTCGAGCGTGCCGTCGGGCCAGGCGGAGATCGCCTCACCCGCCTCGGCCTGCAGGGACCGGCCGCCGGCGAACTCCGCCCGCGCCCCCTCGAGGTCGCCGTGCGAGTGCTTGCCGGCCGCGCGCCGGAGCCGAGCCGCCTCGGGATCCGTGCGCACTCCGAGGTCGATGAGGACGGGCGGGTTTCCCTCCGGCCGGGCCGCCTCCGGCTCGTCGTCCCCACCGAAGAACGCCGCGCCGCCGGCGACGCCGGCCGCGGCCGCGAGCGCGACGGCGATGACCAGGATCACTCGGGTGCGGTGGGACATCAAGGCCCACGGTAGCCCGAGCGAGGCGCCGACCCGGCCGGCGCGGTCTGCCGACATCCCGTGGCTATCCTCAACGCATGTCGGCCACGGTTCGCGAGATCGGCCCGCGCGAGGCGCGCGAGGCCGATGCACTGCTCGTCGACGTTCGCAGTGACGAGGAGTGGAAGGTCTCGCACATTCCGGGCGCGCTCCACGTCCCGATGTCGCAAGTGGAGGAGCGCCTCCCGGACCTGGTGCCCGACCGGAGCCGCCCGATCATCACGTACTGTGCGGTCGGCGCGCGCTCGCATCGGATCCTTCCGACGCTGGACGCACTCGGCTACGAGGACGCGATCTCGATGGCCGGCGGAATCGTCGCCTGGCGAGAGCTCGGCTTCCCTGTCGACTCCGAGAGCCGGCTGGACGAGGACAAGCGAGAGCGCTACAGCCGACACCTGCTGATCCCCGAGGTCGGCGAGGATGGCCAGCGCCGCCTTCTGGAGACCAGCATCCTGCTGATCGGCGCAGGCGGGCTCGGATCGCCGTCCGCGCTCTACCTCGCAGCGGCGGGCGTCGGCCGCATCGGCATCGTCGACGACGACGTTGTCGACTCCTCGAACCTCCAACGCCAGGTGCTCCATTCGACCGCCGGGCTCGGCGAGCCCAAGGCTCGATCGGCCCGAAAGGCATTGATGGAGCTAAACCCGGACGTCGAGGTCGTCACGTACGAGGAGCGATTGACCTCGGAGAATGTCGACCGGATCCTCGCGGGCGACTGGGACCTGATCGTCGACGGCGCCGACAACTTCCCGACGCGCTACCTGCTGAACGACGCATCCGTCTGGCACGACATCCCGGTCGTCCACGGCTCCATCTTCCGTTTCGAGGGTCAGGTGACCGTCTTCAAGCCGCACGAGGGCCCGTGCTACCGTTGCCTCTTTCCCCAGCCTCCGCCGCCGGAACTGGCGCCCAGCTGCGCGGAGGGCGGCGTGCTTGGCGTCCTGCCGGGCGTGATCGGGTCGCTGCAGGCGAACGAGGCGCTGAAGCTCGCGCTCGGGATCGGCGAGCCCGCCGTCGGGCGGCTGCTGCTCTTCGACGCGCTCGGCGCCAAGCTGGACGAGGTGCGAGTCCGGCGCAACCCGGACTGCCCGGTCTGCGGCGACAACCCGACGATCACGGAATACATCGACTACGTGGACTTCTGCGGAGGACGATGACAACAGTTCGAATCCCTCCCACCCTACGAGCCGAGACGGGCGGAGAGTCCGCGGTCCCGGCCAGCGGCTCTACCGTCCGAGAGCTGCTCGACGACCTGACGGGCCGCTTTCCCGCCCTTCGCGAGCGGATCTATCCGGAGGGCGAGCTCGCGCGCTTCGTGAACGTCTATGTCGAGGGCGAGGACGTCCGAACGCGAGAGGGTCTCGACACCGAGGTTTCCGACAGCTCGACGGTGATTCTCCTACCGGCCATGGCCGGTGGTCGTTAGGCGGTCGCCTCAGGATGTGGCTCGTTGCCGGGGTGCGCTGGGGAGTGCGTGGCAAAGGCGCAGACCGCGTTCATATTGAGGAAATATGGACGCGGGCTGCGGCTGCCGCCACGCGCTCTCCAGCGCGGCCCGGCGACTCAGCTTGCATTCTGAAGTGACCGCCTCGTCTGTTCTCGAGCTCGTCGGGAACACGCCGCTCGTCGAGCTGACCAGACTCTCCCCGGAGGGTGTCCGGCTCTACGCGAAGCTGGAGGGGCAGAACCCGACCGGGTCGATCAAGGACCGTGTCGCGAAGGCGATGATCGAGGCGGCGGAGGCGTCCGGCGAGCTCGAGCCGGGACGCGAACTGCTCGAGCCCACGAGCGGCAACACCGGCATCTCGCTGGCGATGGTCGCGAGGGTCAAGGGCTACAGGCTCACGTGCGTCGTGCCTGAGAACGTCACCGAGGAACGGCTGAAGCTGCTTCGACTGCTCGGCGCCGAGCTGATCCTCTCGCCGGGCGCCGAGGGCTCGAACGGCGCGGTCACGCTCGCGCTCGCGCTGGCCGAGCGCGAGCCGCGCTATTACCTGCCGTTCCAGTACGGCAACGACGCGAACCCACGTGCGCACTACGAGGGCACCGGCGCCGAGATCGCTGCCGAGCTCGAGCGCGTCGACATGGTCGTCGCAGGGCTCGGCACGGGCGGCACGCTCATGGGCGTCGGGCGCCGGCTCCGCGAGCAGTCCGCGGACGTCGTCGTCGCAGCCGCGGAGCCACTCCCTGGCGACCCGGTCCTGGGCCTGCGCTCGCTCGAGGATGGCTACGTCCCGCCGATCCTCGACGTCGACCAGCTCGATCGCAAGATCCTGGTCTCCAACGCCGACTCGGTCGCGGGAATGCGGGCTCTGCTGGAACGAGAGGCGATCTTCGCAGGCGTGTCCTCGGGCGGCGTCCTCCACGTCGCGAGGCGCCTCGCCGAGGAGCTGGACGAGGGTGTGGTCGTTGCGATCCTCGCCGACGCCGGCTGGAAGTACCTGTCAGCGCCGCTCTGGGAGTCCGAGGACGTCGAGCGCGCCATGGAGCACGCAATCTGGTGGTAGTCCCTGCCGCCATTCGCGCCGAGCTGCTCGCCCACGCGCGTGAGGAGGCGCCGAACGAGGCCTGCGGGCTCGTCGCCTTCCGCGAGGGCGTCGCCAAGCGCTACTTACCGGCCGAGAACGCGCTCGAGAGCCCGTACCGCTTCGAGCTGCGGCCGCGCGATCCGGCCGACTTCTTCCTCGAGGACGAGGGGTACGAGCTCGCGGTCTTCCACTCGCACCCGCAGAGCGAGCCGAAGCCGTCCCGAACCGACCTGGAGCACATCGGGCTCTGGGAGGGGCGGCCGTACCTGATCCTGCGCGCGGACACCGGCGAGCTCGCCGGGTGGCGGATCTCGAACGGCGGCGTCGAAGCTCTCCCCCTGAGTGAGTAAGACCGCCGCCGTCGCCGGCGCCGGGATCTTCGGCGCCTCCCTCGCCCGCCGGCTCGCGCGGGACGGCTGGGACGTCACGCTCTACGAGCGGCACGAGCCCGGCCACGAACGGGCCGCCTCCGGCGACGAGTCGCGCCTCATCCGCTTCGCACACGGCGCCGACGCGTGGTACACGCGCTCGGCGTGGCGGGCGCGGGAGCTCTGGCGCGAGCTCGAGGCGGAGACGGGGACCGAGCTCTTCCGCGAGTGCGGTGTCGCCTGGTTTGCCCGGGCCGATGACGGCTGGGAGGCGGCGAGCGAACGAGCCCTTTGGGACGAGGAGATCCCCGTCGAGCGGCTACCGCCCGAAGACGGCGGCCGGCTATTCCCGAGCTTCGAGGCCGGCGACCTCGCCTTCATCCTGTGGGAGCCGAACGCCGGAATCGTGCGGGCGGCCGACGCGACGCGGGCTACGACCAAGTCCGCTCGGGAAGCCGGCGTCAAGGTGGTTCGCGAAGCCGCCGAGCCCGGACGGCTCGAGGGGGACGCCGTGGTCTGGGCCTGTGGCGCATGGCTCGCGTCGCTCTTTCCGGACGTCGTGCCGTTGCACGTCACCCAGCAGGACTCCTTCTACCTCGGTTGCGACGAGGCGTGGAGCGTCGGCCGGGTCCCTGCCTGGGTCGAGTACGACCGCTCGATCTACGGCGTCGGGCGGATCGGGCACGGATTCAAGATCGCGCCGGACTTCGTGGGTCCTGCGTTCGACCCGGAGAGCGATGACCGGACGCCCGACAAGCGCAACGAGGCCATCGCGCGCGCCTACGCGAAGGAGCGGTTCCCGGCGCTGGCCGCCGCGCCCCTGGCGTTCTCGAAGGCATGTCCGTACTCGCTGACGCCGGACACGCACTTCCTGCTCGCGCCGCATCCGGAGCTCGACGGCAACTGGATCTTCGGCGGCGGATCGGGCCACGGCTTCAAGCACGGCCCTGCGCTCGCCGAATACGCAG
>DATFOC010000003.1:0-5866 GCA_035265935.1 Gaiellaceae bacterium | reverse complement strand
CCGCTTCCCGGCGAGTGCCATCCCGACCCCGATCGGCAGGCCCTGGCCGAGCGAGCCCGTTGCCACGTCGACCCACGGAAGCGACGGCGTCGGATGCCCCTCGAGCCGGCTGCCGAACTGCCTGTAGGTGCCGAACTCCTCCTCCGAGAGCGCTCCGGCCGCGCGGAAGAGGCCGTAGACGAGCGGGGAGGCGTGGCCTTTGGAGAAGACGAGACGGTCGTTCGCGGGGCTCTTGGGCTCGTCGAAGTCGTACCGGAAGTGGCTCGCGAGCAGCACGGCGGCCAGGTCCGCGGCCGACATGGAGGACGTCGGGTGCCCCGAGCCCGCCTCTGCGCTGGCGCGCACCGCATCGACGCGCAGCTGCTGGCCGAGCTCGCGCCAGAGTTCTGGGCCCTGCATAGAGGGGTAACGTAGACGAGCGATGCGTGTTGCGGTGGCCTTCGACCATAGGGGTGTCAAGCTGCGGGAGCGCGTCCTCGAGGAAGTGCAGGCGCTCGGCCACGAGCCGATCGACCTCGGGACGGACGCGGCCGAGCCGGCAGTCGACTATCCCGACAAGGCCCGCGAGGTCGGCGATGTGATCCGCTCGGGCGAGGCCGAGCGTGGAATCCTCGTCTGCGGCTCGGGCGTCGGCGCTTCGATCGCGGCCTCCAAGCTGCCGGGCGTAAGAGCTGCGATCTGCCACGACACGTATTCGGCACACCAGGGAGTCGAGCACGACGACATGAACGTCCTGTGCATCGGCTCCGGGGTCGTGGGCGCCGACATGGCAGGCGAGGTCGTCCGCGCCTTCCTGGCCGCGGAGTTCGACGGCGGTGAGCGGTACCGCAGGAGACTTGAGAAGATCGAAGCGATGGAAAGAGAGGCTGCAAGTGCCTGAGTCACCACTTCACCAACTGAGCGCGCTCGGCCAGAGCGTCTGGATCGACTCCCTATCCCGAGAATGGCTTCGCACGGGTGAGCTCGCGCGGATGATGGCCGAGGACGCCGTCGTGGGCGTCACGTCCAACCCCACCATCTTCCAGAAGGCCATGTCGGAAGGGGATTGGTACGACGACCAGCTCCGCGAGGTGCTCGCCGAGGTGGACGACCCCAAGGAGATCTTCTTGCGGCTCGCGTTCGACGACATTCGCGAGGCGTGCGATCTGATGCGCAAGGTCTGGGACGGCACGGAGGGCCAGGACGGCTACGTCTCGCTCGAGGTCGAGCCTGGCATCGCACACGACACCGAGGCGACGATCGAGCAGGCGCAGCGCTTCCACGACGAGATCGACAAGCCGAACCTCTACGTCAAGATCCCCGCCACCGCTGCGGGTGTCCCCGCGATCGAGGAGATGATCGCCCGTGGCAAGCGGATCAACGTGACGCTGATCTTCGGCCTCGACCGCTACGCCGAGGTCGCCGAGGCGTACATCCGTGGGCTCGAGCGTCTGGTCGAGTCGGGCGGCGACCCCAAGCAGGTGACCTCGGTTGCGAGCTTCTTCGTCTCCCGCGTGGACACCGAGGCCGACAAGCAGCTCGACGCGATCGGCGGCCACGATAACCTCAAGGGCCGGCTTGCGATCGCGAACGCGAAGCTCGCCTATCAGCGCTACAAGGAGCTCTTCTCCGGCTCGCGCTGGGAGGCGCTGGCCGCCCGGGGCGCCTCGACGCAGCGCTGCCTCTGGGCCTCGACGTCCACCAAGAACCCCGAGTACCGCGACGTGATGTACGTCGAGGAGCTGATCGGGCCGGAGACGGTGAACACGATGCCGAAGGAGACGATCGGGGCCTTCCAGGATCACGGCCAAGTGGGGCCGGCGCTCGAGGAGCGCCTCGACGAGGCACGCAAGCTCTTCGACGAGCTGGCCGAGGCGGGCGTGGACTACGAGGACGTGACCAGGGTGCTCGAGGAGGAAGGCGTGCAGAAGTTCGCCGACTCTTTCGAGGAGCTCCTCGAGGGCGTCGCGGCGAAGCGCGAGCAGCTCGTAGCGGCTTGAGCACGCTCGCTCCCGCCGAGCTCGTCGAGCGGATCTGGGAGCGGGATCCGTCGGTCTGGACGGGCCACGACGAGGCTCATTGGCTCGGGTGGCTCGACGAGCCGGCGCGGATGCGGGAGCGCGCGCACGAGCTCCTGGAGTTCGCGGCGCGTCTCGAGGCGGAGGTCGACGACATCGTCCTGATGGGGATGGGCGGCTCGAGTCTGGCCCCCGAGGTGATGCGCCGCTTCTTCGGCGCGGAGCGCTTCCACGTCCTCGACACGACGCACCCGACGGCGATCCGGCGACTCGAGGAGCGGATCGACGCCGGTCGGACGCTCTTCGTCGCCGCCTCGAAGTCGGGGACGACGCTCGAGACGCGCTCCCACGCCGACTATTTCCGCGCGCAGTGCGGGCGCTTCGCGGTCGTCACCGACCCGGGCTCGCCGCTGACCGAGCTCTCCGACGACGTCTTCTTCGGAGAGCTCACGATCGGCGGGCGGTACTCAGCGCTGTCGGTGTTCGGACTGCTGCCGGCGGCATTAATGGGCGTCGACGTCGGGCGCCTGCTCGACCGGGCCGAGGAGATGCGCGAGGCCTGCCGCCGCTCCGATGGCAACCCGGGGCTCGAGCTCGGTCTCTGGCTCGCCGACCAGCAGTTCCTCCAGGTGGACGGGGGCTTCGGGCTCTGGGTCGAGCAACTCGTTGCCGAGTCGACAGGCAAGGAGGGGAAGGGGATCGTCCCGGTGCGGGAAGGGGGCGAGGCGCCCGAGATCCGGCTTCCCGGCCCCTACGAGCTCGGCCAGGAGTTCTTCCGCTGGGAGTTCGCGACGGCGGTCGCCGGCTCGGTCCTTGGCATCAACCCGTTCGACCAGCCCGATGTGCAAACCGCGAAGGACAGGACCAATGTCGTCCTTTCCAGCCAAGGGCGAGTGTCAGACACTCGTCATGTCTCCGAGGGACACGTGGAGGAGTTGCTCGCGGAAGCGGGGCCCGGCCGCTACGTGGCGATCCAGGCGTTCATCGACCCCGATCGCGAAGGAGAGCTCGACCCGCTCGTCCGGCAGGCGCGCGAGACCGGCGCAGCCGTCTCGGTCGGGCTCGGACCGCGCTACCTCCACTCGACGGGACAGCTCCACAAAGGCGGGCCTGACAACGGCCTCTTCGTCCAGGTGGTGGACGACCTCGGCGATGAGCTGCCGATCCCGGGACAGAAGTTCGGCTTCCGCTCCCTGATCAAGGCGCAGGCGGACGGGGACCTCCAGGCGCTCGAGGAGCGCGGCCGCCGCGTGGTGAGGATCGACCTGTGAAGCTCGGGATGGTCGGTCTGGGCCGGATGGGCGCCGGGATGACCGAGCGGCTTCGCCAGGCCGGCCACGAGGTGCAGACGTACGACCCGAACGTCGAGTCGACCGCGTCGTCCCTCACCGAGCTCGCCGAGCAGCTCGAACCGCCGCGCCACGCGTGGATGATGGTTCCCGCAGGAGAGATCACCGAGAGCACGTTCCAGGAACTGCTCGGGATCCTCGAAGCCGGCGACGCGATCGTCGACGGAGGAAACTCGAACTTCCATGACTCGAAGCGCCGAGCAGCGGAGGCAAAGGAGCGAGAGCTCTTCTTCGTCGACGCCGGAGTCTCGGGCGGGATCTGGGGGCTCCGCGAGGGGTTCGCGCTGATGGTGGGCGGCGAGGCCGAGCCCGTCGGCCGGCTCGAGCCGATCTTCGAGGCCCTGGCGCCGGTGGGCGGCTACGGCCACGTCGGGCCCTCCGGGGCCGGGCACTTCGTGAAGATGGTGCACAACGGCGTCGAGTACGGGCTCATGCAGGCGTACGCGGAGGGATTCGACCTCATGCAGGCGTCCGAGTACGACCTCGACCTCGCAGCCGTCGCGGAGCTCTGGCGGCACGGCTCGGTCGTCCGGAGCTGGCTGCTCGACCTCCTCGCTCGGGCGCTGGAGGAGAACCAGGGCCTTGAGCACATCCGCGGCTACGTCGAGGACTCGGGGGAGGGCCGGTGGACGGTCGAGCAGGCGATCGACACCGCGGTTCCCCTCCACGTCATTTCGGCGGCCCTCTACGCGCGCTTCGCATCCCGCGAGGACGAGTCCTTCGCGGCCAAGGTCAACGCGGCACTGAGGGAGCAGTTCGGTGGTCACGCAGTCAAGCGCGACTGAGCCTCGCACCGGCGAGAACCCGCTCGCCGAGGGGCTCGAGCTGCGGCGCCGGCCGGAGCCGTGCGTGCTCACCATCTTCGGCGCCTCGGGTGACCTGACCCGCAGGAAGATCTTCCCGGCGCTGTACGCGCTCGCCTACCGCAAGCTCCTGCCCGAGCAGTTCGCGGTCCTCGGCGTCGCGCGCACCGAGATGCCGAGCGAGGAGTTCGTCGCCGCGATGGAGGAGGCGGTGCGCGAGTTCGGCCGCGACGAGTTCACGGCCGAAGCCTGGGAGGCCCTCGCGAGCCGCACGCGCTACATCGCGAGCGAATTCGCCGACGAGGAGGGCCAGGACCGGGTCATCCGTTGCCTCAACGACTTCGACCAGGAGTTCGGCACGCGCGGCAACCGCGTCTACTACCTCGCCGTCCCGCCAGTGGCGATGTCGAAGCTCGTCGAGGAGATCGGCGAGCGTCGCACGACCGAAGGTTGGACCCGCCTGATTGTCGAGAAGCCGTTCGGTCACGACCTCGAGTCGGCCCGCGAGCTGAACCGGCTGCTCTCGAAGAGCTTCACCGAGGATGAGGTCTTCCGCATCGACCACTACCTCGGGAAGGACACCGTCCAGAACCTGCTCGCGCTGCGCTTCGCCAACGGCATCTTCGAGCCCGTGTGGAACCGGCAGTTCATCGACCACGTCCAGATCACGGTCGCCGAGTCGATAGGGATCGAGAACCGCGCCTCGTTCTACGAGCGGGCCGGGGCGATCCGCGACGTCTTCCAGAACCACCTCCTCCAGCTGGTCGCACTGACCGGCATGGAGCCGCCGATCGACTTCACAGCCGACGCCGTCCGCAACGAGAAGCTGAAGGTGCTGAAGGCGCTCGCGACACCGGCGCCGAACGAGGTCATGCGCGGCCAGTACGGGCCGGGCTTCATCGAGGGACAGCCGGCGCCCGGATACCGCGAGGAGCCGAACGTCGCATCGGAATCGCAGACCGAGACCTTTGTGGCCGCGAAGCTCGAGATCGAGAACTGGCGCTGGGCCGACACGCCGTTCTATGTGCGGATCGGCAAGCGGCTTCCTCGCCGCGAGACGACGATCGCAGTGGAGTTCAAGCGTGTCCCGCATCCGCTCTTCGAGGACGCGAGCGAGCTGCGGCCGAACATCCTGATCGTCCACATCCAGCCCAACGAGGGCGTGTCGCTGGCGATCGGCGCGAAGGTTCCTGGCGAGGGGATGCGGGTCCGCACCGTCCATATGGACTTCCTCTACGGCGGCGCGTTCCGCACCGGCCTTCCCGAGGCGTACGAGCGGCTGATCCTCGACGCGATGCTCGGCGAGCAGACCCTGTTCACGCGCACCGACGAGGTCGAGGAGCAGTGGTCGCTCGTCGACGCGATCATCGCCGCGTGGCGGCGCGACCGGCCGGCGTTCCCGAACTACGCCGCCGGGACATGGGGGCCGGTGAGCGCGGAGGAGCTGATCGTGCGCGACGGCCGCGCTTGGCGTCGGAACTGATGTCCGCCTCCACCGTTCTGGAGATCGAGCGCGAGATCGCGGAGCTGCGCGACGCGGCGTCGGCGCCGGGGCAGGCGCCGAATCAGCGCACGAGCGTGATGACGCACCTGGCCTGGGTGCCCGAGGAATGGGAGGACGCGGCCGAGAAGACGCTCGCCGGCCTCGCGGAGCAGCACCCGTCGCGGACGATCCTGCTCTTTCCACGGCCGAACGACGACGACGAGCTCGACATGG
>DATFOC010000002.1:0-2782 GCA_035265935.1 Gaiellaceae bacterium | reverse complement strand
CGTGCTGGCCTCGACGGCAGCCGTCACGCTGTGGGACTTCGACAGCTGGGACGCCGTCATCACCCGTCAGATGGAGCTCACGCGCGACGCCGGCGCGCTCGCCCCGTTGTCGATTGCCCTCAACGGCGAGGGAATCGTCGTGACGTGGCGCGGTGATCTTGCGGCGGCCGCGCTGGTGACCGCTGACGCCGATGCGGTCACCGAGGCGACCGGAACCCGCATCGCGCCCTACGGTGCCCTGCTGCTCGCCGCGTTGCGAGGACGCGAAGCCGAAGCCACCCAGCTGATCGAGGCCACGATCAAGGACGCCACCGCCGGAGGGGAGGGGCTCGCCGTCCAATACACGCACTGGACGAAGGCCGTCCTCTACAACGGCATCGGCCGCTATGAGGATGCGCTGGCCGCGGCCCAGCGCGCGAGCGACGATACACCGGAGTTGTTTATCTCCGCGTGGGCGCTGACCGAGCTGATCGTCGCCAGTACCAGGACGCAGAACGAACCGCTTGCGACCGACGCAGTCGAGCGACTTGCCGAGAGCACGAGCGCCTCGGATGCCGACTGGGGGCTCGGGATCCTGGCGCGTTCCCGCGCGCTGCTGAACGAGGGCCAAGCGGCAGAGTCCTACTATCGCGAGGCGATCGAGCGATTGAGCCGCTCCCGGCTGCGCCCGGAACTCGCCCGCTCGCATCTGCATTACGGCGAGTGGCTGCGTCGCGAGCATCGCCGCGTTGACGCCCGGGAGGAACTACGCAAAGCGCATGCGATGCTCACAGCGATCGGGATGGACGCATTCGCCGAGCGCGCCGGCCAAGAGCTGGTGGCCACCGGCGAGCACGTGCGAAAGCGCAGCGCCGAGACGCGTGACGAACTGACGGCACAGGAGAGGCATATCGCGCAGCTGGCACGCGAGGGACTGTCGAACCCAGAGATCGGCGCGCGGCTATTCCTCAGCCCACGCACTGTCGAATGGCACCTGCGCAAGGTGTTCGCCAAACTCGGGATCCGATCCCGCCGGGATCTGGCGAACGCACTGCCGAGCTTCGAGTCCCAGCCGGCCTCGCTCTAGCTCACGGGTCGGGACGTGCCTGCTGGCCAGCCCGCCCAAGCAGCTCGAAAAAATCCGCCAGGGCGGATGGAAGCTCGCCGTCAGGCGGCAGCTTCGCGCGCTCGACATAGGACTTCGTGCGCGCGATCGCGTCGTGATCGATGCGTGCGAGGCGCGAGGCGATCTGATCGACCTCGTCATCGAGCTGGTCGTCGGCGATCACCCGGTTGACGTACCCGTACTGCTCGGCCCGCGGTCCGTCAAGATCGTCCGCGAGGACCTCGAGTGCCCGACCGCGCCCGACCAAGCGTGGGAGCCTCTCGATCGGACTCGCGCCCGGAATCCCACCAGGTAGGACCTCGACCTGGCCGAGCAGCGTGTTCTCGCGTGAGGCGAACCGCAGGTCGCAGGCAAGCACGAACTCGCTTCCACCGCCGCGAGCGCGTCCGCGGATCGAAGCGATGCTGACCGCCGGGGCACGAGACAGGCGCACGAGGAGGTCGAGCCATGTGTGCAATCCGGTCGGACCTGCCGGCAGTGCCGCGGCCCTGCTTGGGTCGTGCTCGGTGTCGTAGTGGGCCAGGTAGAAGTCGGGGTTGGCGCTGTCGAAGACGACGACGTTGAGGTCCTGGTCCTCCTCGATCAAACCGACGAGCTCGGCGAGCTCCGCGACGGTCGTCGCCGTGATCGCGTTGATCGGAGGGTGGTCGAACGTCACCCGGCAGTAGCTGGGGCTACGACGGTCGATGCTGAAATGCGTCCACGAGCGCCACCATGCGTCGGAACCCCGGCCGTTGCTGGAGGCACTTGCGTCGATCGTGCTCACTGCGAGCTCCTTAGGTTGCTTGGCATCTCGCGGGGCTCGATCAGCCGCGGAGTACCCAGTACAACGCCTGCGCCGATATGAGGAACTCGGTGCCGAGCCAGACGAGGAGCGCCGCGAGCGCCAGGGCGATGACAACGCCCGCAAGCACCCGGAGCGGCGAGGCGACCACCGCCGAATCCGGCACGAGTGGTCCGCCGTCCGCCTGCAGCAGCACATCGCGCGCGACCCGCACTTCGGATTGCGCGACGAGCACGTCGCGCAATGCCAGCCGCCAGGAAGTCGGGAACGTCGAAGCCGCGCGCTCGGCGCAGCGATGAGGGCACACCCTCTTCGCGCAGCAGACCCTGGAGGAACTCGGCCTCTGCCTGGTTCTCCGCGCCAGCGACCTTGACGAAGTTGCCCTCGGCGAGTTGCGCCTCGACCTCATGCTTCAGATTCCTGGTGCTCATGACGAGCTCCTGTGAGTTGGGTTCGAACGGGCGGACGGGGACAGCGCGGCAGCCGGGGTTCGGACGCCGACGGTGCTGGAGACCCCGCGCCCACAGGGCGGGGTCTCCAGTGCAGCGGCGGCTACCGGCTCACGGGGACGGCACAACGACGTGCTTCACCTCCGCCATGTAGCGCCCGGCGGCGGCGGTCGCCTCATCCGGGCTGCTTCCGCTCTGCCTGGCGTCGAAGTACGCCGCGTACCAGTCCCACCAGTCGTGCGCCGGCGCGGCCTTCTCATACGAGTCGTGATGCTCCGCCGTTTCCTTCAGGAGCTCTGCGAGAGCCGCGACGTCCATGTCAGTCCTCCCACTCGCGCCCCGGGAGCCGGGTCGTGACCTCTTGGAGCAGCCAGCCGTTGCCGTCGGGGTCGCTGAACGACGCGTAGGCGAAGTACGAGCGCCCGGGCAGGTCGGGGAACCCGG
>DATFOC010000001.1:0-6846 GCA_035265935.1 Gaiellaceae bacterium | reverse complement strand
GAGGCGGTCCTGCACACGGAGGGCCCGCTGCTCGTCATCGCGGGCGCGGGCTCGGGGAAGACCCGCGTCCTCACCTATAGGGTCGCCCACCTGATCTCCGCGGTCGGCGTCCAGCCGAACGAGATCCTCGCGATCACGTTCACGAACAAGGCGGCGGGGGAGATGCGCTCGCGCCTCGAGGATCTGCTCCCGGAGGTCGCGCGCCGCATCTGGATCCTCACGTTCCACGCCGCCTGCGGCCGGATCCTCCGCCGCGAGGCGCCCAGGCTCGGCTACCGGACGAACTTCACGATCTACGACCAGGCCGACCAGGTGCGGCTGGTCAAGCAGTGCCTGGAGGAGCTCGAAAGAGATCCGAAACGGTTCGTCCCGCGCGGCATCCACGAGCAGATCTCGACCGCCAAGAACCAGCTGGTTGACCCCGCCGAGTACCGGAACCGCGTCGAGTCCTTCTATGACCAGACGGTCGCCGATGCGTACGAGCTCTATCAGCGCCGCCTCTTCGCCGCGAACGCGGTCGACTTCGACGACCTCCTCATGCTCACCGTCCAGGTTCTCGAGCGGTTCCCCGAGGCCAAGGAGCGCTGGCAGAAGGCGTTCCGCTACGTGCTCGTCGACGAGTACCAGGACACGAACCATGCGCAGTACCGGCTGCTCCAGCTCCTGGCCGAGAAGCACAGGAACGTCTGCGTCGTCGGCGACCCGGACCAGTCCATCTACGCCTTCCGCGGAGCCGACATTCGCAACATCCTTCAATTCGAACGCGACTTCGGCAAAGCAGTAAAGAGCCGGGTCGTGGCGCTGGAACAGAACTACCGGTCGACGAACACCATCCTCCGCGCGGCCAACCACGTGATCTCGCACAACACCGAGCGGAAGCCGAAGAACCTCTGGTCGGATCTCGGCGACGGGGAGCCCGTCCGCGTCCTTGAGGTCGAGGACGAGCACGCCGAGGCCCGCTGGGTCGCGTCCGAGATCGCCGGCCTCGTCGACGAGGGGGTGAACGGGGACGAGATCGCGGTCTTCTACCGGACGAACGCGCAATCGCGGGTGCTGGAGGACATCCTCGTCCGCAGCGAGATCCCGTACCAGGTGATCGGCGGCCCGCGCTTCTACGAGCGCGCGGAGGTGAAGGACGCGATCGCGTACCTGCAGGTGATCGACAACCCGTACGACGCAGTCAGCATGCAGCGGATCGCGAACCGGCCCAGGCGCGGGATCGGGGACGCCTCGCTCGCCCGGCTCCAGACGTACGCCGATGGGCACGGATTCTCGCTCTGGGAGGCGCTCGAGTTTCCCGAGGAGGCGGGGCTCGGCCCGGCGCAGGTGCGCGCCGTCACGGCGCTACGCAACCTGCTCCTCTCCCTCCAGGCCGGCGCACTCGAGCTCCCGGTTGACGAGCTCGTCGAGCGCACGCTCGAGCGGAGCGGCTACATGGAGTCGCTCGAGGCGGAGCGAACGATCGAGGCGCAAGGCCGGATGGAGAACCTGCACGAGCTGATCGGCGTCGCGCAGGAGTACCAGGCGAGCGCGGAGAGCCCGAGCCTCTCGACCTTCCTTCAGGAGATCTCGCTCTTCTCCGACCAGGACAGCCTTCGCGAGCAGCAGAGCCTCGTGACTCTGATGACGCTCCACAACGCGAAGGGCCTCGAGTTCAAGGCCGTGTTCATGATCGGGATGGAGGAGGGAATTTTCCCGCACTCCCGCTCGCTCGAGGAGAACTCGCTCGAGGAGGAGCGGCGCCTGGCCTACGTCGGGATGACGCGGGCAAGGGGGCGCCTGACGCTGACGCACGCGGCCGGCCGGTCGCTCTACGGGTCGCGCAACTACAACCTTCCGTCCCGCTTCCTCGATGAGCTCCCGCAGGAGGAGATCCACCGCGAGCGGCTGCGCCCCTCCTCCTGGTCCGGCTACGGCGCGCCCGTGGCGCGGATCCAGCCGCGAGGCGACAGCCCCGACCTCTCGACGGGAGACGCTGTCCGCCATGGGACCCTCGGCGAGGGCATCGTCACCGCCGTGGAGCCGGGCGGCGTGGTCAGCGTCCGTTTCGCCGGGGAGGACACAGACCGGCGCCTCGTCCTCGACTACGCGCCGCTGGAGCGCGTGGGTTGAGCATCGAGATCCGGCCGGCACGGCCGGAGGAGTTCCCCGAAGTGGTGCGGCCGATCATGCACTACTTCGGGCGCCTCGAGCCCGACAATGAATTCACAGCGCGGTTCGGCCCGATCATTCCGGCCGACCGCATCCACGCGGCGTTCGAGGACGGCGAGGTAGTCGGAAGCGGCGGCGTTTTTCCGTTCGAGACGGGGATTCCAGGTGGACTGATCCGTGCGGCCGGCGTCACGCTCGTGGGTGTGCTGCCGACGCATCGGCGCCGCGGGATCCTGCGGCGGCTCATGCGTGCACAGATGGACGACATCCACGAGCGCGGCGAGCCCATGGCCTATCTGTGGGCCTCCGAGGACGCGCTCTACGGGCGCTTCGGCTACGGGGTCGCGTCGTTCAGCGGGAATGTGGAGATCCCGCGCGATCGCGCGGCGTTCCACAACGACTTCCAGGTTTCCGGCAGGGTCCGCTTCCTCGAGAAGGACGAGGCCGTCGAGCCCTTCTACGCGATCCAGCGGGCGGCGTCAGAGCGCAATCCAGGAATGTTCGTTCGGACGAAGGACTGGTGGCAGCATCGGCGACTGGCCGACCCCGTGTGGGGCCGCGAGGGCGGTGGCGAGATGGTGCGGGCGCTCCTGGAGCTCGACGGGCGCCCGGCCGCGTATGCGCTCTACCGGCTCCACTTCTCGGCCGCGCGCGGGATCCCGAACGGCTTCACCAGCGTGATCGAGGCGATCGGCGACTCCCCGGAGGGCACGCGGGAGATCTGGCGGTACCTGCTCGACATCGACTGGATGGCCCGCGTCCGCGCGCAGCTGCTGCCACTCGACCACGAGCTGTTCCTGCTCCTCCGCGAGCCGCGCCGACTGAGCTTCGAGTATCGGGACGGGCTCTGGGTGCGCCTCGTGGACGTCGAGGCGGCGCTGAACGCGCGGAGCTACAAGCCGGGGGAGCCCGTCGTGATCGAGCTGACCGACGAGTTCTGTTCCTGGAACGCGGGCCGCTGGCGTGTGGGGGCGGACGGTGCCGAACGAACGGACGCCGAGGCGGAGCTCACGATGCCTGTCGAGTCGCTCGGCTCGGCGTATCTCGGCGGCTTCAGCTTCGGCGAGCTTGCCCGCGCCGGCCGGGTCGAGGAACTCGCGGAGGGCGCGCTCGATCGGGCAGACGGGCTCTTCCGCGCGGACCGCTACCCCTGGTGCCCCGAGATCTTCTGAGCTGATCTGACGAAACGGCGGCGGTCGCGCGTTAGACCGTTACGTGGCCCTCGTCGCAGCGCTCGTCACCGTGGTCCTGTGGGCCTCCGCCTTCGTGGGGATCCGGGCGGCAGGCGAGGACCTGTCGCCGGGCGCGCTGAGCCTGGGGCGGCTCGCCGTCGGAAGCGCCTTGCTCGGCATCTTCGTCCTCCTTCAGCGAGGCAGGCTGCCGGGTGGCCGCGACTGGCCGGGCATCGTCGTCTGCGGCGTCCTCTGGTTCGGGCTCTACAACCTGGCCTTGAACGAGGCCGAGCGACGAGTGGATGCGGGCACGGCGGCGATGCTCGTCAACGTGGGGCCGATCCTGATTGCGCTTCTCGCGGGGTGGCTGTTGAAGGAAGGATTTCCGCGCGCGCTCGTCGCCGGCTGTGTGGTCGCCTTCGCCGGCGTGGTCGTCATCGGCCTCGCCACGTCGGAGCGTGGGGTGGCGGCAGGCTGGGGCGCGGTGCTCTGCGTCGCCGCCGCGGCCTTCTACGCCGGAGGCGTCGTCGCCCAGAAGCCGCTTCTCTCGCGGGCATCTGCGCTCCACGTCACCTGGCTCGCGGCGACCGTCGGCCTCGTCGTCTGCCTGCCGTTTGCAGCGACGCTCGCCGAGGAGGTCGGCGACGCCGATGCGAGCTCCATCGCCTGGATGGTCTATCTCGGCGTCTTCCCAACGGCGATCGGCTTCCTGACTTGGGCGTACGCGCTGTCGCGAACGACCGCGGGCCGGATGGGCGCCACCACCTACCTCGTCCCGCCGATCGCGATCCTCATCGGCTGGGCGCTGCTTGCCGAGTCGCCGGAGACACTGGCGTTCCTGGGCGGCGCGCTCTGCCTGGGAGGCGTTGTGATCACGCGCCGCTGACTCCGAACGTCAGCGGCGGCCGTTCCGCACCTGGGCGAGCACTTCTGCTCCGTCGTTGATGCTGCGTACTGCCTCCGCCAGGCCGTTTCCCGCGGCGACTGCCGAGGACGGCGCCGTGATCGCGGCCGGCATGAGCGCGACGGTCGCGTCCAGCCGCAAGAGCGGGATGCCCAGCAGGCGAGCACGGACGGAGGCCTGAACAAGTGCTCCCTCCGAGAGGCGCCTGCTGGAATCAATCGCCGCGCTCATTGCGACCGGAGTCGACGTTCTGACGCCCCGAGCGGCACGACGCTGTCTCATGAGCCTCCTCCCTGCGTGCGGCGCCGGATCGAGGAGATGGCCGCGCTTCCTGCCGTGAGCGCGGCCACCCCGCCGGCAATCAGGCCCGCCTTCAGGAGCTTGCTCCTGTTCACGCCGCCGCTCAGAGCCGCAAACGAATCTCCGACCGAGTCGAGAAGCTGATCAGGTTCGATCTTCGTGCGAAGAAGTCTCATGACCTCGCTCCTTGTCGCGCCCGCCGACGAGCGGCCTTCGTAATGGCGTCGACGAGCTCCTCCTTCGTCATGCTCGAGCGGTTTTCGATTCCGATGGTGGCCGCGAGCTCCACGAGCTCGGGCTTCTTGTAGGCATCCAGACCCCCGTTCGCCGTCTCCCGATCGAGCTCGCGCGCGGTGTCCTTCGCAGTGGCCGCTGCACGTTGGCGCAGATCTTCGGCCGCCTTCACGCGGGCCTCGGCGTCGCGCGCCCTCTGGTTCGCCTCGTCCTGGAGCTGCTGGGCCTGGCGGTTCGCTTCCTGCGCGGCTGAGCGCGCCGCCTCGGCGGCCTCGTCTGCGAGCCGCTTGGACTCCGCCAGCGCCTCGGCTGCGTCCTCGACGAGCTCCTCCGCTCGCTGCTGGGACGTCTCGGCTTCGGCTTCGGCTTTCGCGATCTCGTCGCCGACCTCTTCCTCGACTTCCAGTCGCCGCTCTTCGGCGTCCGCCTCGGCTTCCTGGCGCTCCCGCTTGACGAACTCGGCGGCGGCCTTCTCCGCCTCGGCGACACGCTGTTTGACCTCCCTGCTCGCCTCGCGCTCGACGTCCTTGATGCGAGCCTGACCGCGCTCGCTCACCTCGCGCGCGCGATCGGCTTGCGCCTTGGACTCCCGCGCGGCCTCGACGGCTCGCTCCTCGGCCTCCCGGGCTCGCTCCGCAGCATCGCGTGCACGCCTCGCGCGGATCTCGACGGAGTCGCCGACCGGCGCGGCGTCGACGACGGCTGCCGTCACCTTCCGCCCCTGGTCGCGCGCGCCGGCGGCAGCGTCCTCAGCCGGCTGCAGCGCCCTGGAAAGAAGCCAGGCTGCATTCGACGGCATTTCCCGTAAACCAGTTCTCGTTCGCTCGAACATCTGACATCAGCTCCTTCGGACGAAAACACGTAAATTCCTAGCGAAGGGCGGGTTCCCTTCCGGAGCGTGATCAAACCTCACGGGTGGGCTGCAAGATCGGCAGTGTTTCGCGGTCTCTGTCGCCGGGAAGGCATTCGCAAAATGGGAACTTTGTGGAGGAGGAGTGAGATGGCAGAGGTCAAGAAGATGTCTGAGGGGCTGATCGACTTGGCGGAGCGATTCGCCGACGTCGTGGACGCCGCCCAAGGACGAGGCGCAAGGAAGGCCAGTGGCGGCGCGAAGTGGTTGATCCTCCCGGCGGCGGGGGCGGGTGTGTACGCGTTGGCTACGAGCAGCTCAGCGTTTGCGCGTCGAACGAGGAAGCTGATGAGCCGGGCCAAGGACCGCGCCACTGACCTGCCGGATGCCGATCTCTTCGGCCGCGTGAAAGAGGTCACCGGCATGGAGCAGAGCACCTCAGGCAACAGTGGGCGAACCCAGAGCGCAAGACGAAGGCAGACTCGGCGAAGTAGCTCCAACCAAACTCAGCGGCGACGCAAGAGCAGGTCAACGGCATAGCCGAAAGCGGGCACGCCGCTCAGAGCTCCAAGCCGACGCTCGGACTCCAATTCATTCGGAGCACCGAGCGTCGGCCACTCAAGCGCCGCTGAATCCGAACAGCGTCCTTCTCGGTAAGACGACAATGAAGGTTCTGAAGCTGCTCGCGGTCTTTGCGGCCGGCCTCGCACTCGCGCTGGCTGGCTGCGGCTCGGACGACGGCAACGGAGGCGGCGGTGCGGGTACGACGACGAACGGCACAACGACCGAGGACGACGGCTACAGCCGCTACTGAGCCAGGCTAAACTGCGCACCCGGGGCGGTTAGCTCAGTTGGGAGAGCACCAGCTCGACAAGCTGGGGGTCACTGGTTCGAGCCCAGTACCGCCCACCTCAGAAAGCCCCGCAGAGGCGGGGTTTTCGCTTTCCGAGGTGACAACGCGGCCGCCGACATGGCCGCAAAATGGCCGCATCGAAGGAACCTTGAGCACTGACGAACAGCCAAAACCGACGATCTACTCGAACGTCAAGAACGCGCACATCGTCCCGAGGACTTATCTGGAGCGGTGGAGCGTGGGCAGGAAGATCGCCGTCGTGCAAGTTCGCGAGGACAAACGCATCGAGATGGCTGTCGAGAATGTCGGGACGCGTCGCCACTTCTACCGGCGTGACCGTCCTGACGGCTCGACCATCGATGACATGGAGTGGATGCTCTGC